>JAUXPH010000053.1 GCA_030683995.1 Lutibacter sp. | reverse complement strand
TAACTTTTAACTTTTAACTTTTAACTTTTAACTTTTAACTTTTAACTTTTAACTTTTAACTTTTAACTTTTAACTTTTAACTTTTAACTTTGAGTCCACTCTGATAAGTCCAATATTCAATTTTCAGCAACTTTTTACCCCTACCCTAAAGGGATAAGTTACTGAAAATCAGTCACCCTTTAGGGATGGGGAAAACTGATTTTTAGCATTAGCCGCTTTTCGGAGTGGACTCAACTTTTAACTTTTAACTTTTAACATATAACTTAACAAGGTATTTTATCAATTCTGGTTTGGTGGCGACCGCCTTCAAATTCGGTTGTCAAAAAAATATCCACAAAATCCAAAGCTTGTTGCGCGGTAACAAAACGTGCAGGAATACTCAATACATTGGCGTTGTTGTGTGCTCTTGCTAAAGCCACTAATTCGTTGTTCCAACAAAGAGCTGCCCTAATTCCTTGGTGTTTGTTTGCTGCCATTTGAGCACCGTTTCCGCTTCCGCAAATGGTAATTCCAAAATTCGCTTCACCCTTTTCAACAGCATTTGCAACCGGGTGTACGGAATCTGGATAATCCATGCTTTCATCTGTATCGGTTCCAAAGTTTAACACTTTGTGCCCTTTATTTTCCAGCAGTTTAATAATTTCATATTTGTATTGTGTTCCTGCGTGATCGTTTCCTATTGCAATAGTCATAAGTCGGTTTTTTAGTACATTATAGGTTACAAAAATACAAATTCATAGTTATTAACAGTGAAAAATAGTTTTGTTAATTGCATTTTTTAATGTGTTGATTTACAAATACTTTACGATAACGTAAAATTGTGAATAACTAAATACTTAAAAGTGAAAACTAATTTTTGAAATGTAATTTTAATGTTGTAGTGCTAAAATTGGTATTTGTTGTGCAACTATTTTTATCATTTTTTAAATTTAGTTTTAAACAATTTTTAAGTCCATTATGAACAATTTGAAATGAAATACTTATCAATAAAACGATTAATTGTAACTTTTTAAAGATTGTTTATAACCTAATTAATTTATTTGATTTTTAAGTCATTATAAAATCATAAACTGTTTATATCTTTTGATAAGTGCATCAGAAAAATTTTTACCCATAAATTTATTGTACTTGTCAACACACTATCATCACCATAAATAATTTTTAAATTTTTATAAAAACTTTTTTATTATAATTATAGCTGTTGATAACATTAAAAATTAAAACTTGGGAACAATAAAATTTAAAGCACCTGATATGATCTCAGCTTCAAAACTTCCTGAACCAACCAATTCTCCATCGGCCTGAATAAATGTTTTTTGAACATCCAAATCTGTAATTTTCAATTGAGATGTTTTATAATTTTTAACCAATTTATGATGGGTGATGTTGCCATTAAACAATCCGTTAATATTTCTTAAAAGCGTTATTAAAGTAATTTTATTGATGTGGGAAATGTCAAAAAGTCCGTCGGTTGGATTCGCATTTTGTGTCAGTTGCATCCCGCCACCCGAATATTTGCAGATACCAATTAACAACATCAATGTTTTTTCTTTTATGATAAGATTGTTAAATTTAATTTCTAACTTACTTTTTTTATAGCTGGCAATACTTAATAAAGCGCCTGTTAAATAAGCTAAAAACCCTAAATATTTAAATTTATGCACTTTATGCACCACATAACCATCAAAACCAATTCCGGCCAAATTATTGAAGTAAACCGTCGAATTATTTTGATAAATAAGCAGTTTTCCAATATCCTGTTTTATGGTAAATTCATCTTTAATAGTTTGAATGGCTTTTTTATAATCATTGGAAATTTTATACGTTTTTACCCAATCATTAGCGGTTCCAATAGGAATAATGCCAAGTTTTATTTCTGATAAATTTGACGGATTTAAATGTAAAATTCCGTTCACCATCGTATGTAATGTACCGTCTCCGCCCACACAAATAAATTTTGTGATACCTTGTTCTAAAGCTTTTTCAATCAGTTCAACCGAATGTTTTTTATGTTCGGTAAAACTAAAATCAAAATCGAATTGCTGTTTTTTCAATTCAGCATAAATAGGATTCCATTGCTTTTTTGCAGCGCCATTTCCCGATGTTGGATTTATAATAACAAACCATGTAGCGCCCATAATTATCGACTAATTTTAAGTTTGAAAAATACAAATTGTTGTTAATATAACCTTGCAATAATCACTTTAGGGTAAAAAATCGTACTTTTGAACCAAATAATAGTGAAATAAACACATGTCGAAAAGAAAAGAATTCCACAAAAAGAGAGGAAATGAGGTTAAAGATTTAACCCAAAAAATATCAAAAATATTAAATCAGGCTCCTGGCCAAAGTTTCAATTACCGCCAAATTTGCGCCAAATTACAAATCACCGATGCAATCGGCAAAAGCCAGATTATTAAGAATTTAGAAGAATTAAAAGCGCAAAAAAGCATTGAGGAAACCGAACCGGGAAAATATAGAATAGCGGCGCTTTCAAGATATTATACAGGAACCATTGACGCAACTTCAAACGGAAACGGCTATTTTATTTGTGATGAATTTGACCATGATATTTATATTCCTGCACGAAATTTAAACAGAGCCTTACATAAAGATACCGTAAAAATTTATTTATACAATCGTAAAAAAAACAGCAGGGAAGAAGGCGATGTTGTTGAAATTATCAAGCGCGCTAAAACCGAATTTGTTGGAGTTTTGCAGCTCAGCAATAATTTTGGATTTGTGGTGCCTGATGATTCAAAAATGTATTCTGATATTTTTGTGCCGAAAAACAAACTAAAAAATGCCGAACACGGCGAAAAAGTATTGGTAAAATTGGTTGATTGGCCAGAAAATTCTAAAAATCCTTTTGGAGAAATTTTGGATGTTTTAGGAAAACCAGGCGATCACGATACCGAAATTCATTCCATCCTTTTAGAATATGGCTTGCCTTACAAGTTCGATGAAAAAGTGGAAAATGAAGCCTCAAAATTGCCTTTTGAAATTACCAAAGAAGAAATTGCCAAGCGCAGGGATATGCGAAAAGACCTTACGTTTACCATAGATCCAAAAGATGCCAAGGATTTTGACGATGCTTTGTCGTTTGAAATCATGGAAAACGGCAATTACGAAATAGGCATCCATATTGCCGATGTTTCCCATTATTTGCATGAAAATACTTTTTTGGATGATGAAGCTTACAACAGGGCAACTTCGGTTTATTTGGTAGATCGCGTTGTGCCAATGCTTCCCGAAGTTTTGTCGAACGGCGTTTGTTCCTTGCGTCCAAATGAAGAAAAACTAACTTTTTCAGCCGTTTTTGAAATCAATAACAAAGCCCATGTCATCAATGAATGGTTTGGAAGAACAGTCACTTATTCCGACCAGCGTTTTGCTTATGAAGAAGCACAGGAAATAATTGAAACAGAAAAAGGGACCATTTCTCAGGAAATTTCTATCACTGGTAATTCATATACTGTGACGCCAGAAATAGTTTCTGCAGTATTGAAAATGGATGCATTGGCCAAGATTCTTCGTAAAAAAAGATTGCAGCAAGGCGCTATCACATTTGACAGGGCGGAAGTAAAATTTATTTTGGATGAAAATTCAGAACCAACCGGCGTTTATTTTAAAGAAGCCAAAGAATCAAATAAACTGATTGAAGAATTTATGTTGCTGGCCAACCGGAAAGTTGCCGAATTTGTGGGCAAAAAAAGTGGCGTTCCTACCAAAAACACCTTCATTTACAGGGTTCACGATGAACCCAATGTTGATAAGCTGGCAGCACTTCAAACCATAGTAAGCAAGTTTGGCTATACCAATAAAATTGACACAACCACCAAAGAATCAACCGCAGCTTCCTTAAATAAATTATTGAGCGACGTGAGCGGAAAAGGCGAAGCAAATATGATTGAAACCTTGGCGGTAAGAACCATGAGCAAGGCAATTTACACCACCGATAATATTGGTCACTACGGATTGGCTTTCGATTATTACAGTCATTTTACCTCACCTATCAGAAGATATCCCGATGTGATGACGCATCGATTGTTGCAACATTACTTATCAGGCGGAAAATCGCCTAAAGCCGAAGGTTATGAAGAAAAATGCAAACATTCTTCAGAAAGAGAACAATTGGCCACAAGTGCAGAACGTGATTCTATCAAGTATATGCAGGTTAAATATATGGAAAAACACATGGATCAAGAGTTCAAAGGGGTTATTTCCGGCGTTACAGAATGGGGAATTTATGTGGAGATTATTGAAAATGGCTGTGAAGGAATGTGCAGAATTCGGGAAATAGCGGATGATTTTTATATTTTCGACGAAAAACAGTATGCGTTGGTTGGACAATCTTCCAACAACCTTTACCAGCTCGGCGACCAGGTTTTAATCAAGGTAAAACATACCGATTTAGAACGCAAACATTTGGATTTTACCTTGTTGGAAAAGATTAATAAATAATTAACAACAGAGGTACAATTTTTGCTTCCGATGTTGGTTATTAACAAAAATGATTTTCAAATGAAAAAATTGGCTTTATTCTTTATTTTATTTTCTGCAATCGTATTTGCGCAGGAACCTATCACCACAAAGTTAGGCGATTTTAACACTGTAAAAGTGTATAATGGATTGACCGTTGAACTGCAAAAATCCAACAGTTCAAAAATTGAAATATCGGGATCCCAGGCAAAAGATGTTTCGGTTAACAATTCAAACGGAACCTTAAAAATTAGATTAAAATTTCCCAAAGGATTTGTTGCTGAAAACATAAAAATTGTGCTTTATTATGACAAGGATATTTCAGTTTTAGATGCAAATGAAGGCGCATCAATTATTTCGGAGGAAACCATAAAACAGCAACATCTGGAAGTAAGAACCCAAGAAGGCGCAAAAATTGATTTGGACATTAACACAAAATATTTGAGTGTAAAAAGTGTTTCAGGAGGATTAATTTATCTTAGCGGAGAAACTGAAAATCAAACCATTGAAGCCACAACAGGCGGTATTTACAGTGGTTTTGAATTGCAAAGCAAACAGGCAATTGCGATGTCATCTTCAGGAGCCAATGTTGAAGTTAAAATTTCGGAATTGCTGGATGCCAGTGTTCGTTTTGGAGGTTCAATCTACTATGATGGAAATCCCGAAGTGTTAAAAACCAAAATCACCATTGGCGGAACCATTAAAGCTAAAAATTAATGATGGTTTTGAATTAATTACTATCTTTGTATCTCTAAAATTTTAAAATTATGAATGCATTATATATATTTTTAGGAATGGTTGGCCCTTGGCAATGGATAATCATTGGTTTGGCAATCTTGTTATTGTTTGGCGGAAAAAAATTACCTGAGTTGATGAAAGGTCTTGGCGGTGGCATAAAAGAGTTTAAAAAAGCAACCAAAGACGACGCTGAAGAAGATAAAAAAGAAGAGGAAAAAAAATAATTATATACCATATCAAAAAAAACCTGTGCACTGCACAGGTTTTTTTTTGATTTAAATTTAAGACTTATGCTTTACAGCTGTTCCAGAAGCAGTTACCATTAACACTCCTACATTAGCGCCAACAATAGTTTCGCCTGTAACTATTCCTAAATATTCTTTTATTTGGTGTGTTTCTATAGTATTTGTGGTGGTTAAAATCATTATTTTTTTCCTTTTTTAGGCTCTGTTTCTACGGAAGAAGAATCATTAATTTTATTGGCTGCAACTAAACTGGTAACCATATCATTTAACATATTGCTTGCGGCAGTTGGGTTGTTTGGCAATAAAATTAAATTAGATTTAGTATCGGCGCCAATACTTTGTAAAGTATCGTAGTGCTGGGTAATAATGATAAGAGCAGATGCTTCCTGACTGTTTATGCCGGCCCTGTTTAAAACAACCACACTTTCCTCTAAACCACGGGCAATCTCTCTGCGTTGATCAGCAATACCACGTCCTTGCAAGCGTTTGCTTTCCGCCTCGGCTTTTGCCCGTTCCACAATTAAAATACGTTGGGCATCACCTTCGTGTTGTGCTGCAATTTTCTCACGATCAGCCGCATTGATACGGTTCATGGCTATTTTTACTTTTTCATCAGGGTCAATATCTGTAACTAATGCTTTAATAATGTCGTAGCCATAATCTAACATTGCTTGTTTTAAATCGCGCTGAATAGCTAAGGCAATTTCTTCTTTCTTTTCAAAAACATCGTCTAAAATCATTTTAGGAACTTCAGCCCTAACAACATCAAAAATAAAGGCAGTAATTTGTTCTTGTGGATTTTGAAGTTTGTAAAAAGCATCATAAACGTGGTCTGGCCGAATTAAAAATTGAACAGATATTTTTAAATGCACAAAAACATCATCTTTTGTTTTTGTCTCAACAATAACATCAAGTTGTGTAATACGCAAACTAACGCGTCCGGAAACCTGGTCAATTAGCGGAATTTTAAGTTGTAATCCGGCGCCTCTTATGCTTTGAAATTTTCCAAAACGTTCAATAATGGCATTTGTTTGTTGTTTTACAGTAAACAGACCTGATAAAATAAGCAACAACACAATAAAAATGGCAATATACATTCCAATCATTTTAATTTTTTTTAAGGTTAAATAATACTCTAAAGATACAATGTTTTAAAATTAAATTTTAGATATTTTTTTTGAATTTGTAAAAAAAACTGTAAATGTTACCTATTCAGTTTAAAAAATAAATTAGAACTATTTTAAATAACGAAATAGATGGTTTTAAAACCCATAACAGCTAGAAATTTGAGAATTTTTTATTTATTTTTAATGAATTAATTATAAGAGATTTAAAATATGAAGCAAACTATTGGCTTTAAATTAAACGGTAAAAAAGTTACTGTTGCTATTAATGGAGATGAATCTCTGTTAACAGTTTTACGAGAATACTTGGATAACACCGGAACAAAATACAGTTGCGGACTGGGCCAATGCGGCGCCTGCACAGTGATACTTAACAATCAAACAGCACAGTCTTGCATTACTTACCTTGATACTTTTGAAAATGCCGAAATTATTACCATTGAAGGATTGGCAAACAACAATAAACTACACCCAATTCAAGAGGCTTTTGTTGCCCACGATGCGTTACAATGCGGTTTTTGCACTCCGGGTATGATTATGAATTCTTATGGGTTGTTACTTAAAAACCCAAACCCATCGCGTGAAGAGATTATTTCTGAAATGGAAGTTAATTTATGCCGATGCGGCTCGTATAATAACATCGTTGATGCCATAGAGACAGCATCAGAAAAAATGTTTAAAAAGTTATAATTATGGAAGCGGAAAAAATAAATCAACTCTATTTTAGCGATGTAAATCAGCCAATTAGGTATGACAGACGAAAATTTTTAAAGCAATTAGGCAAGGGAATTATTGTAATTTTTTCATTAAGTGAACTCTCATTGCTTCAAGGTTGGAGCCAACCAACCAACGCACGTAACGAGGAATTAGATTTTAATGCCTATTTAAGGGTAAAAGAAGATGGAAGGGTGGATTGTTATACCGGAAAAATTGAAATGGGTCAAGGCATTATCACCTCATTGGCGCAAGCGCTGGCCGAGGAATTGGAAGTTTCTATAGAGATGGTAGATATGGTTATGGGCGACACCAAACTTTGTCCGTACGATGCCGGAACCTGGGGTTCTTTAACTACCCGTTTTGCCGATCCGGTTATACGTGCAGCTGCCGCTGAAGCCCGTGAAATACTGATTGAAATTGCTTCTGAAAAACTTACGGAACCTATTGGAAATTTGGAAGCTGTTAACGGCAGTGTTTTTGTAAAAGGAAATGCTTCCAAAAAAATAGATTATGCAGCATTAACCAAAGGAAAAAAGATTGTTAGAAGTCTAACCAAAAAACCTGAACTTAAAAAAGCCAAAGATTTTAAAATTGTGGGCAAATCTGTAATAAGTACCGATGCCATGGCTAAAGTAACCGGTCGCGCTAAATATTCTGCAGATATAAAATTATACGGAATGGTGTATGCCTCCGTTGTCAGGCCGGTGATATTTGGATCAAAAAAGATTGCTGTTGACGCAAGCGCTTTGAATAATTTTAACGGCGCTCAACTAATAGAAGACGGCGATTTAGTTGCCGTTATCCATTCAGAATCTGAAGTGGCAGCTAAAGCCGCACAAAGCATTAAAATTACTTGGGAAGCGCCCGAAAGTAAAGCAAATACAGAAACGATCTTTAAATATCTTGAAGATACCATAACGAAAAGCACTGTTTTTGAAGAAGGCGGCGATTTAGTAAGCGGAAAACAAAATTCAGAAAAAATTGTACAGGCAGATTATCACGACGGCTATAAAGCACATGCCGCTATGGAAACACATTGCGCAACTTGCTATTTTGAAAATGATAAATTAACCATTTGGGCATCAACGCAAACGCCTTTTGGAACGCAAAAAGAATTGGCTGACACCTTTAAGATACCGTTAGAAAATGTTCATGTGAAACAAATATTTTTAGGTGGTGGTTTTGGCGGAAAAATTTACAATCTTCAGGCTGTTGAAGCTGCAAAAATTGCAAAAATATCCGGAAAACCCGTACAGCTGGTCTGGACCAGAAGAGAAGAGTTTATGTACGACAGATTTAGGCCAGCGGCTTTGTTAAAAATTAGATCAGGAGTCGATAGCTTTGGTAAATTAAACTTATGGGAATTTGATATTTACTGCGCCGGTACACGCGGAACAAAACTATTTTACAACGCACCTAACAACCGTACAAGATTTTTTGACAAAAATGATGCGCATCCTGTTGGAACCGGTGCGTGGCGTGCTCCGGGAAACAATACAACCACTTTTGCACGCGAATCGCATATTGATGCAACAGCACATGCTAGCGGTCAAGATCCGCTTGAATTTCGTCTCAATAATTTAAAAGATGAAAATATGATTGCCACCTTAAAATTGGCAGCCGATACTTTCGGATACAATACGCCAAAAAAAGAAGGTCACGGTTATGGTATTGCTTTGGGTGAAGATGCGGGCACTTTAGTGGCGATTATTTCTGAAGTGCGTGTAGATAAATCTACAGGAGAAGTACATCCTGTAAAAATTGTTTGTGCCCAAGATATGGGACAAGTTGTGAATCCGCACGGAGCTACCGTTCAAACGGAGGGCGGCGTTACCATGGGACTTGGATATGCGCTTTATGAAGAAATTGAATTTGATGGCGGAATGGTAAAAACGAGATCTTTTAATAATTATAAGTTTACCACATTTTCTAAAACACCAAAAATTGCCTGCGTTTTTATTGATAAAATGAACGCAGCACCGCAAGGTGGCGGTGAACCGGCGATTATTTGTGTGGGCGGCTCCATTGCAAATGCGGTTTTTGATGCTTGCGGCGCTAGAGTAAACCGCATGCCAATTACGCCGCAAAGAGTTCTTGCGGCAATGCCTTTATAAAAATTCAACTTAAAGAGTAATGTAAATTAAGCCGTATGCATAAATGCTACGGCTTTTTTGATGCGATGAATAGTTTCTTGTTTGCCAATCAATTCAGCAATATCAAACAAGTGCGGACCTTTTAATTCCCCAACCAAACTTATTCTAAATGGCTGCATCACTTTTCCGAAGCCAATTTCTTTGGCGGTGATCCATTCTTTTACCGCGTTTTCACTATTAAGGGCGTTAAAATCTTCAACGGTTTCAAGAACGGAAATCAATTCTTGCATCAATTCGGCAGTATCTTCTTTCCATTGTTTTTTAGCCGCTTTTTCGTCGTAGGTGGCAGGAGTTTCAAAATAAAAACTGCTCAATTCCCAAAAATCCTTCACAAATTTGGCGCGTTCCTTAATGGCAGAAACAACTTTTGTCACAAAATTCAAATCTTTTTTGATGCCTTTTTCAGCCAGAATTGGCATATAAAATTCTGCCAGTTCTTCATCCGATTTTAACAGCATATATTGCTGGTTAAACCAGTTTGTTTTTTCCGAACTAAATTTTGCGCCGCTTTTGCTTACGCGTTCTATGGTAAATGCTTCGCAAAGTTCCTCCAAGGTAAAAATTTCCTGTTCCGTTCCCGGATTCCATCCCAAAAGTGCCAGCATATTTATAAAAGCATCGGCAAAATAACCGTCTTCTCTATAACCGCGAGAAATTTCTCCGGTTTCTTCATTTTTGTAAGCCAAAGGAAATACCGGAAATCCCAATTTATCGCCATCGCGTTTGCTTAATTTTCCTTTCCCTATCGGTTTTAAAATAAGCGGCAAATGCGCAAATTCAGGCGATTTCCATCCAAAAGCTTCGTACAATGCAATATGAAGCGGCAATGATGGCAACCATTCTTCACCACGAATAACGTGCGTAATTTCCATCAAATGGTCATCCACAATATTGGCCAGATGATAGGTTGGCATTCCGTCGCTTTTAAACAAAATCTTATCGTCTAAAATGTCTTTTCTGAAGGAAACATCGCCTCTGATCATATCAACAGTTTCAATGGTGGCTTCCGTTTCTTCAATTAATGGTTCGTGCATTTTAAATCGCACCACGTATTTATCGCCTTTCTCTAATCTTTTTGCAACTTCTTCTTTGGACAAGGAAACGGAATTCGTCAGTTTTGCCCTGTTGTGCCAGTTGTAAATGAAGGTTTTTCCTTTTTCTTCGTGGTCAATTCTATGAAAATCAAGTTCTTCATTGGTGTCAAAAGCATAATATGCTTTTCCTTTTTCAATCAAAGTTTCTGCATATTGTTTATAAATATGTTTGCGTTCGGATTGTCGATAAGGTCCGAATTTTTCGTTTTTTCCGGGTCCTTCATCAAAAGGAATGTTGCACCAATTTAAAGCGTCAATAATATATTGTTCGGCATTTGCAACATAACGAGCCTGATCGGTATCTTCAATGCGCAAAATAAAAGTGCCTTGATGTTTTTTGGCAAATAAGTAGTTAAAAAGTGCGGTTCTAACACCGCCAATATGTAAAGGCCCGGTTGGGCTAGGCGCAAATCGCACACGAACATGAGTCATTTTATCAATTATTTAAGTTGCAAAGATAAATTTATCAATAGGAATATGCATCTTTTAAAACAAAAAAAAGGTTGCTCGAAAGCAACCCCTAAAACCAACCCCAAAATTGATTTTAAAAAAATTCTAATTTGGGTTAAATAAACTATGTGCGGGGACTAATTGACAATCATTTTTACAGTTAGATTCTTAAATTTTTTTCTATTATTTTTGGCGTTTCTGAACCAGAAATCACTTTATTGAGTAAATAAAAGTTTAGGCACGCTATTGCAAATATAATTATGCTCACTATAATCAACTGTTGGTTTTTTAAGAATATTTTTTTACTGAAATTCATTTTTAGTTAATTATTTTTTTCAAAAGTAATTTAAATATGCGGTGTTGGATAGGGGTAATTCCCTTCATTTTATAGGGGATATTCCCCCTTTTTTATAAAAAGGAAAATACTATCTTTATCTTTCCAAACAAAAATTTTAACAAGATGAAACGAGCCATAACAAATTTTGATACACAGTAGAATGATTAATGGCGAACAGCAGCTGTACCAATAAAAAATATAATATAAACAGATGAAAAAAATAACAAAGGAAGAAGCAAAAGAGTTAAACCAAAATTTTGTAAAAACACGCGCAAAAGCAATAGATTCGGCTATAGGTAAAAAGGATGCAATATCTTGTTGGTTCTCAATTGAAGAATTGAAAGAATATATTGATTTTGTGGAACAAGAAGGAAAAGCGAAAGGGATTGCCGTAAATGGGTTGCGCATTTATTTTGGGGCGTATGCGAAAAATGAAAAAGACCCAAGCAAAAGTAATTTATCAACCGTATTTTTTATACCAACGCAATCAAAAATTAGCGCATTGAAAAATGAGTTGGAGGCGTCACTCAATATGGATATTACTGAAATTGACGGATTAAATGACGGCCAATACGGTAATCCGCCTTCGGCTGTTTATCCACAATAGTTTTATGGTACAGAAATATTTTTTTATCGTCAATTATTTTGTAATAATTGCTTTTGCCATTTTTTTTTATAAAAAATATGCGCATAGCACACCGTTAAAATTATTTTTATATTTTTTGATTTATTCTTTTTTAACTGAGGTTACAGGAACTTATTTCTCCTTTGTTTTAAAGAGGCCAACTTTTTTTATATACCATACCTGGATTATATTAAGCCTATATTTTTATGGGTTGTTTTTTTTATCAAGGATTAAAAACATTAAGGCACGTGCAGGCATAAAAGGTTTATTGGCCTTCTACCTCATTTACACGATAATAAATATCTCATTTTTTAAGGATTTTGCCAGTCAGTCATTAATCGACAATATTATTATTGGAAGAATTTTAATCGTAATTTTTGTATTGCTTTATTTTTCTGAATTGTTGAACAGCGACGCTATTTTAAATATTAAAAAATCGTTATTTTTTTGGATAAGCATTGGGGTTTTATTCTACAATATAGGTTTTATACCTGTATATGTAATTGGTGAATACATTTCTTTCCGAGGTGCTTTTCGTTACATAGCATTCGGTTTAAACATCATTATGGGTGCTTGTTTTATTTCCGGATTTTTAATGAGTAAAAAGCAATATAATATTTAGCTTATGGACCAAACCGAAATACAGGTTTTGATTTTTGTTGTCACTATCATTGTTTTAATCTTGGCAATAACATTAATCTCGTTTTTTTCTTTTTTTCAACAGAAAAAAACGGCCTATTTACTTGAACAAAGGGAAACTAAAATTCGTTTTGAGGAGGAAATCACCAAATCAAAATTGGAAATTCAGGAACAGGCGCTTAAAAACATCAGTTGGGAAATTCACGATAATGTTGGGCAGCTTTTGTCAGTGGCAAAAATGCAAATAAACATTCTACAAATGGAATTGCCTGAAAATCAACAAAATAAAATTATTGAAGTCGGTGAAATTGTTGGAAAAAGCCTTCAAGAACTTAGGGATTTGGCAAAATCTTTAAATCCGGAAACCATAAAAAACAAAGGCCTAATTGAGTCCTTAACCCATGAAATTAACAGGTTTAATCGCTTAAATTTTATAAATGCGTCATTAAAGGTGTCAAACGAATCCTTTAATTTGAGCAATGAAAAAGAAATCATTTTATTTAGAATTTTACAAGAATTTTTTAACAATACGCTAAAACATTCTAAGGCCAAGATTTTAAGTGTGATATTGAATTTTAATCCTTCTAATTTAGAAATTTTTATTGAAGACGACGGTATTGGTTTTGATATGAAGGCCAATAATAACTTGGGCGGAATAGGATTACTCAATATGCAAAGCCGAACAAAATTAATAGGGGCAAAATTCGTAATGGAATCTGCAGAAAATAAAGGAACTAAATTATACATTAATTGTCCGAAATAAGAAAAATCATGGAAAAAATTGATATAATTATTGTTGATGATCACTTATTGTTTTCACAGGCGCTTAATGGTCTAATTTCTGCATTTGAAAAGTACAATGTGTTGGCTGTTTTAGCTAACGGAAAAGAACTTGTGGATTACTTTGAAGGTGAAAATAAACATCCTGACATTGTTTTGATGGATATACAAATGCCCATTATGAACGGCATTGAAGCAACAAGATGGCTAAAAGGCAATTTTCCCGAAATTAAAGTTTTAGCGCTTTCTATGGAAAACGAAGATGAAACAATCATAAAAATGCTTAAAGCGGGCGCTAATGGTTATTTGCTAAAAGACATTCATCCTTCCTTATTGGAACATGCTTTAAAAGAAGTTTATTTTACCGGAAATTTTTATACAGAAAATGTCGCCAATACCTTGGTGAAATCTTTAGGCGAAAAGAGAAATGAAGGAAGAATAATTTTAAAAGAAAAGGAATTGGAATTTTTGAAATTGTCATGTACTGAAATGACTTACAAAGAAATTGCCGAAGCTATGTTTTTAAGCCCCAAAACCATTGAAAATTACAGGGAAGCCTTATTTGTTAAATTGAATGTTAAAAATAGAATTGGACTTGTTTTATACGCAATTAAAGAAAAAATTGTATCACCATAATCATATTTTAATTATTTTTAAGCTAATATTGGGTTTAAGAAAATTAAATTGAGCAATTTTAATCGCATACGGGCCAAACTTCAAGAATTTATTAAAAAATATTATTTTAATGAATTGATTAAAGGATTGCTTTTATTTTTAGCGATTGGCGTGCTGTATTTTATTTTTACGCTATTTGTTGAACATTTTTTATGGCTGAAACCAAATCTGCGTTCCCTATTATTTTGGTTGTTTGTTTTTATTGAAGTCGCATTGTTTGCGGGCTACATTGCTTCCCCGTTGATTAAGATTTTCGGATTGAAAAAGGGAATTACAGAGATTGAAGCCTCTAAAATTATTGGCAATCATTTTCCTGAAGTGAAGGATAAGTTACTGAATATGTTGCAGTTAAAAAACAGCCAGCAAAATTCTGAATTGATTGAAGCCAGTATCGAGCAAAAATCGAAAGCGTTGCAGCCAATTCCTTTTAAAAGCGCTGTCGATTTTTCCAAAAACAAGAAATATCTTAAATTCGTGCTCATTCCTTTTGTCATTTGGCTGATGGTTTTTATCACTGGAAACAGCGCCATTTTTACCGACAGTTTTTCCCGAGTGGTGCATTACAACAAAGTTTATTTGCCGCCTGCGCCATTTTCTTTTGCCATTTTAAACGATTCCTTATCGGTTGTTGAAGGCGGATCTTTTACACTTCAAATAGAAACTGTCGGAAACACCATTCCCGAAAATGTTAAAATCAACTTTTCAAATGAAAGTTATTATTTGGAAAGCATTGCTTTGGGAAAGTTTGAGTATTTCTTTTCAAGAATTCAGAAACCAACAAAATTTTATTTGGAAGCCAACGGCGTAACCTCAGAAATATATGTAATCAACAGCATTGCAACACCCGTAATCAACAATTTAAAAATGGTGCTTCAATATCCGCTTTATACGGGTAAAAAAAATGAAGTGCTGCAAAATACCGGAAATACGAGTATTCCTCAAGGAACAAAAGTTACCTGGCAAATTGAAACCCAAAAAACGAACAATGTTCAATTTATAAGTGATGATAAATCAGAAAAATTTACCCAAAACACTTCCGATTATTTTAGTTATTCAAAACAAATATTTAATGCCATCAGCTATAAAATTACCACCTCTAACCAGCAATTGAATGATTATGAATCGCTCAATTTTATGATTGAAGTGATTCCCGATGCGCATCCGCTAATTATTGTAAATTCCGATATTGATTCCATCACTCGTGGCCCGGTTCAGTTTGTGGGGCAATTAAGCGATGATTATGGTGTAAACAAACTTCAAATGGTGTATTACGACAAGAAGAATACAAAAGCCCTTAAATCGTATTTAATTCCTGTGGATAAATCTGCCATTTCCGATTTTTATTATGTTTTTCCTGAAGGAATTTCTTTGGATGAAGGCGTTGATTATGAATTGTATTTTGAAGTTTTCGACAATGATGCCGTAAACGGAAGCAAAAGCACCAAAAGCAACCTATTTTCCTATTATAAAAAAACGGAAAAAGAAATTAACAAACAGTTGATGGATGAGCAAAAGGAAAATATAGGAGCGATTTCGAAGTTGGTTGAAAAAGCAAATCAATCAAATGACGATTTGGAAAAACTTAAAAATGAAATTCAGAAAAAAGCGGAGATTGATTGGAGCGACACAAAGAAATTGGAAGAATTGTTGAAGCGGCAAACGCAATATCAAGAAATGATTCAAAAGCAAACGAACCAGCTGCAAAATAATATAAAAGAACAAACCGACCGGAAGGACACAAAAGAAACAAAGGAGGAATTGTTGAAACGCATTGAAGAAGCCAAAAAGTTGGCGGATCAGGAAAAAATGCTGCAGGAATTAAAGGAACTTTCAAAAAAATTAGACAAAGATGATTTGATGGAGAAGTTGAAAGATATGGCCAAAAAGAACCAGCGCAACGAACAAAGTTTAGAGCGTATTTTAGAACTCACCAAACGTTTTTATGTGGAGCAAAAGGCAAATCAGCTTCGTGAAAAAATTGAAAATTTATCAAAAAAAGAAGAAAATTTGTCTAACGAAAATCCCGCAAATAACACTCCAGAAAAGCAACAGGAAATCAACAAAGAATTTGACGAACTAAAAAAGGAATCCAAGGAATTGCAAAAGGAAAATCAGTGTCTGAAACGCCCAATGAAAATTCCCGAAAACAAGGAAGAAATGGAAGACATCAATAAAGATTTAAACAAAGCTTTGCAAGAGTTGAAAGAGCAAAAGTCTGACAATGCAAAGAAAAGTCAGAAATCTGCTGCCAAAAAAATGAAGGAATTGAGCAAAAGCATGGAGCAATCAATGGCTGCCATGGAAGGAGAGTCCATTGATGAGAATATTGATGATCTTAGAAAAATTGTGGACAACCTGATTGTTTTTTCCTTTGAGCAGGAAGATTTGCTTAATCGCTTTTCAAAGGCCAGTATCCAACATCCGGAATATGCGAACAATCTAAAACAGCAGCATGTTTTGAAGGAATATTTCAATCATATTGATGACAGTTTGTATGTGTTGGCTTTGCGCGTTGTTCAAATGAGCACGATGATTCAAAAGGAAGTTTCGGAGGTGCATTACAACTTGGATGAATCATTGTTGAACTTTACCGACGATAAAGCAGATATTGGTATTTCTAACCAACAATTTGTGATTACTTCAGCAAACAATCTCGCCAATTCATTGAGCAATTTGTTGGAAAGTTTGATGAATGCATCAGCAAGTTTTGGCCAGGGAAAAGGAAAGGGAAATTCACCTGATTTCGCTTTGCCCGACATCATTAAAAAACAAGGAGAGCTCAATGAACAAATGAAAGATGGTATTGAAAAAGGCGAAAAGGAGGGAAAAAAGCCCGGGGAAAACGGTGAGGGAATGAGTGATGAATTGTATGAAATATACAAACAACAGGAACAGCTCAAAGGTATGCTGAAAGATATTTTGGGCGAGGATCCAGCCAATGCAAATGGTGCTGGTGACGCCATTAAAAAAATGGAAGAGCTGCAAAAAGAATTGCTGGAAAAAGGTTTTGAAAAGGAGCTTGTAAAAAAAATTATACAGTTGAATTATGAGTTGCTTAAATTGCAAAAGGCCAAATTGGACCAAGGCGAAGACAATATTCGAAAATCGGAAAATCCAAAGGTGATTTTTGAGCGGCGTAATATTGAGGCCATCAAGGTTGAAAATCCGTATTTTAAAACCAATGAAATATTAAACCGACAATCATTACCTTTGCAAACAATTTATAAGAAGAAAGTGCAGGAGTATTTTAAGCAAGAACAGCAGTAAAAGAAAAATGATTGAATTTAATTACGAAACGGATTTCAAATTAGATAATGAAGCATTGATTCAAAACTGGATTTCTGCTTGCATAGAAACCTACGGATTTAACGAAGGCGAGCTTAATTATGTTTTTTGTGATGATGATTACTTGCTTAAATTGAATGTGGAATTTTTGGATCACGATACCTTAACCGATATCATTAGCTTTGACTATACGATGGGTAAATTACTCAGCGGCGATATCTTTATTTCTGTTGAAAGGGTTCGTGAAAACGCCCAAATTTTCAATCAAACTATTGATAATGAGATTCGTAGGGTGATGATTCATGGTGTTTTACATTATATGGGTTTTAAAGATAAAACCTTGAAGGACAAAGAAATAATGAGGCTGGAAGAGGATAAATGCCTGGCATTGTTTAATGCTTGATAAACGTTCCACGTGGAACACAATTTAAAAATATGTTTAGTACAGTATATGATGTTATAGTAGTCGGAGGCGGACATGCGGGTAGCGAAGCTGCTGCGGCGAGTGCCAATATGGGCGCGCACACACTTTTAATTACTATGAGTTTACAGAATATTGCCCAAATGAGTTGCAATCCAGCCATGGGCGGAATTGCTAAAGGACAAATTATTCGCGAAATTGATGCCTTGGGAGGATACAGCGGTGTTGTTACCGATAAAACGGCTATTCAATTTAAAATGTTGAATAAATCGAAAGGTCCCGCCATGTGGAGTCCGCGTGCACAAAGTGACCGAATGCGTTTTGCGGAATGCTGGAGGCTGATGCTGGAACAAACTGCCAAGTTGGATTTCTATCAGGATTCAGTTAACGGATTGTTGTTTGACGGAGATAAAATTGTAGGTGTAAAAACTTCGCTTGGCATTGAAATAAAAGCCAAATCAGTCATCATTACAGCCGGAACTTTTTTAAACGGTTTGATTCATATTGGCGATAAATCTTTTGGAGGAGGCAGGGCAGGAGAAAGAGCTTCAACTGGAATCACGGAAGATTTGGTTAAAGTTGGTTTTGAAGCGGGAAGAATGAAAACCGGAACGCCGCCAAGAGTGGATGGAAGATCGTTGGATTATTCTAAAATGATTGAACAGCCCGGAGATGAAAACCCGGAAAAATTCTCTTATTTGGCAACCACAAAACCATTAGAAACACAGCGTTCTTGTTATATGACTTATACCTCTTTGGAAGTTCATGACATTTTGAGAGAAGGTTTTGATCGGTCGCCCATGTTTAACGGTCGGATTCAAAGTATCGGGCCGAGATATTGTCCTTCCATAGAAGACAAGATTGATCGTTTTGCTTCCAAAATACGCCACCAAATTTTTGTGGAGCCAGAAGGATGGGATACAGTGGAGGTTTATGTAAACGGTTTTTCAACGTCGTTGCCTGAAGATATTCAGGACAAAGCGTTGCGAAAAGTGGCTGGTTTTGAAAACGTAAAATTCTTCAGATTTGGTTACGCGATAGAATACGATTATTTTCCGCCAACGCAATTGAAACATTCCTTAGAGACCAAACGAATCAGAAATTTGTATTTCGCCGGACAAATAAATGGAACAACTGGCTATGAAGAAGCAGCTGCACAAGGGTTGATGGCAGGCATAAATGCTGCGCTAAATATTCAAGGCAAGCAGCCTTTTGTGTTAAAACGCGATGAAGCTTATATTGGTGTTTTGATTGATGATTTGATCACCAAAGGAACGGAAGAGCCTTACAGAATGTTTACTTCAAGAGCGGAATACCGAACTTTATTACGCCAGGATAACGCCGATTTACGTTTAACTCCGATGGCTTATGCATTGGGAATGGTTTCAAAAGAGCGAATGGACAGGGTGGTGGAGAAGCAGGAGAAAACCGATTTGTTTGTGAAATTTTTGTTGGAAACCAGCGTGCTTCCCGAAGAGATAAATCCGATATTGGAAGCCAATGATTCTGCCAAAATTGACCAATCCATGAAGATGTTTAAAATAGCTGCGAGGCCACAATTGAACTTTACGGATCTCAGGAAATTAGCCAAAGTGGAAGCATTCGTTATTGAAAACAATATCGACCGTGAGGTTGAAGAGCAAACAGAAATCCATGTGAAATACGCCGGTTATATCGACAAGGAAAGGAACCAGGCCGATAAAGTGAACAGGCTGGAGAATGTATCCATTCCTTCCAGCTTTGATTATTCAAAAGTGAAATCTTTGTCCATAGAAGCGCGCCAGAAACTGACCAAAATACAACCCACAACCATTTCACAGGCGAGCAGAATCAGTGGCGTTTCGCCAAGCGATATTGCAGTTTTACTGGTTTATATGGGACGATAATTTTCTGATGTTCCACGTGGAACCCATAAATTAAATCCGATTAAAATTCAAATTACTAATAAAATGATTTCCGAAACAACGCATTTTTTAACTTGTAAAGATTACACGGTATCGAATAAAAAATTTGATTTATTGTACGACGGAAAGTTGGATATGCTTGAAACTTTTCCTCAGCCAAAGGCCGAAGAATTGTCGGGATATTATGAAAGTGATGAATACATTTCCCACACCGATTCAAAAGAAACAGTTGTTGATAAACTGTATCAAATTGTAAAAAAACATGCGTTATCCAATAAATTGAAACTCATCAATTCTTTCAAAACTGCGGATAAAAATTTGTTGGACGTTGGTTGCGGAACAGGCGATTTTTTGCTGGTTTGCAAAAATAACGGATGGAAGGTTACCGGCGTGGAGCCAAATACAAAAGCAAAAATTGCCGCAGAAAATAAATTAAATGGAAAATCAGCTTCAGAAATTTATCCCGAAATCAACCAAATAAATAATGAAGCGCAATTTGATGTGATTACTTTGTGGCATGTATTGGAGCACGTTCCAAATTTGGAAGCCTATATTTCAACTCTGAAAAAATTATTGAAACCCAATGGCGTTTTAATTGTTGCGGTTCCAAATTTCAAAAGTTATGACGCCAATCACTATAAACAATTTTGGGCGGCTTTTGATGTCCCGAGACACTTATGGCATTTTTCAAAAAAATCGATTCATTTGCTGTTTGAAAAACATGAAATGAGTGTGGTAAAAATTTTACCTATGTGGTTTGATTCTTTTTATGTTTCCTTATTGAGTGAAAAATATAAAAACGGAAAAGGCAATTTTTTGAAGGCATTTTACATCGGCTTTATCTCAAACATAAAAGCGATCAGCACCAAAGAGCATTCTTCCTTAATTTACCTTCTTAAAAACGCCAAAAACTAATTTTAAAGCGATTTAAGGACGGTTTTATGGCGCAATTGTCTTGTGACATTTCATTTTCCTGAAAACGCCTATATTCAAGGATAATGAAGCCGTTTTTTATCAAAATTTATTATAATGACGCCTTTAGTGATAAATAAAATCAATATTTAAAAATATTTTACCAAACCTTGTTTTTTGTTTATATATTCGCACAAAAATTTAAATCAACAATTCAAAATTTTAAAAATGAAAAAAATACTTATCATCGCTTTTGCCATTGCATTGGCATCTTGTAACCAAACTAAAATAGCCTATATTGATGTTGAAGTTATCATGAAAGATTATAGTGCCACAAAAGCTTTAGAAGAAAAACTAAAAGCAAAGCAGGAAGTTTATGCAAAACAATTGGACAGCCTACAAGGACCATTTCAATTAAAGGTTCAGGAATATTATAAAGCCGCTCCTCAAATGACACCTCAAAAAAGAGCGGAAGCAGAAGGTGCTTTACAACAAGAGCAACAATTTTTACAAGCGAGACAACAACAAGCTTCTGAAGAACTTCAGAAAGAAAATTTAGAAAACAGCGAAGCCTTAACCAAAAAAGTGGATAGTTTTGTGGCGGATTACGCTAAAGCCAAAGGATATCAGTTAATCATTGGTACATCAGGAAAAGGAACCGTAATGTACGGTGATGAAAAATTGGATGTCACTGCTGATATTTTAGCGTTGTTGAATAAAGATTATTCAAAATAATAGATATATTACAACCAATAATTAAAAAATCGTCTTAGAAATATTTCTAAGACGATTTTTTTTTCAATTAGAATTCCAATTCAATTTAAAAATAGGTTATTTCACCTAAAGCTCCACTTTTGTGTAAATTACATTTCGATCTTTTAAATAATTCAGAAAATAATTGAAGCATTTTTCGTGCTTTCCAATCAATTCAGGAGGGAAAACCCCTTTTTCCGAGAACAATCCTTCTAAAAACAAGTTTGCAGCAGCCGTGGCGGTGTAGCCGGTGGTTCTTGCCATAGAAGAAGTATTTGTTTTTGTGCAAAATTCATCGTGTAAATTGTAAACAATGGTTTTGCTTTCGCCTATTTTATTTGTGCCTTTCAGCGTAATTCGCATCACCGTAATTTCTTCTTCCGTATCACCCAATTTCCATTCGTTAAACAAAATTTTTGAGGAGAACTCAAGAGGAGAAATTGAAATTCCGTTGACCACGATGTGTTCTTCATTAAAAAATCCGCTTTTTTTCAACACATTGATATATTCAATATGGCCAGGATAGCGCAACGTTTTCTCCTTCATATTTGGGATATGCGCCATGGTGTAAATAATGGATCGCAGTCCGTCCGAATTAAAGGATTCCAAAGTTCCAACACCATTGAAATCAACAAATTCAACATCAGATAAGGCGTCTTTTACTACCACATTTCCGTTTTCCACGTAACGGGCCGGACGCGTATATTCCTCAATAACGTCAACCGGAGAAAATGGCGCTTTATAATTGAAAGGCCATTTTTTTATTTTAGGCAAGCCGCCAACCAGACATTCGAAATCGGTGATGTTTAATTTTTCATTATAATAGCCCAAAATAATATTACCCATTCCCGGAGCCACGCCGCAATCAACGATGGCCGTTACCTTTTTTTGTTTGGCAAGCTCAAATAAATCAAGCGAATTTTCAGGAAAAAATGAAATGTCTATCACGTTTTTGCCGGCTTCAATAATGGATTTTAAGGTTTCAAAACCCAAAAATCCGGGAACGGCGCAAATCACCAAATCGAAAGGTTTTATGGTTTTTTGAAGTGCCAATTTATCGGTCACATCCAGCACAATTGGTGTCAGTTTTTCGCTCTTTTTTACGGCTTTGTCCAAGGCGTTTTTGTTGAAATCGGTAAGTGTTACCGAATGATTTTTTGCCATATCAATGGCCATTGTGGAACCAACCATACCGGCGCCTAATACAATAATATTGCTCATAATGTTAATAAATTTGAAATTGAAAAAAGAAATAGAATTTTGGAAGAAGAAATTAATTCTTCATATAAGTGACTGTAATTTAAAACGTTATAATCCCGGAATTAAAATCCAAGGCATTTCTGAAATATGTATTATTTGGTATAAAAGCATTTTATAAACATACAATTTATTTTGCAAAGAATACTTTTTTACTTGTTAAACCTGTATTTTTAGATGATATGATTAATTTAAAATGCGATTCTAACAGACAAGTTTGGGGTAAATTCTAAAGATTTAATGTTTATTTGTTTTGCTTTTGATGAATCGTCGGGATCCACAACATAATAAGTGTCTAAAAGTTGTTTCTTATTAAGCACATTTAGAATGCCAAATTTTAAATTGGATTGCACGTGTTGTGTTTTTAGAAAAAGGTAATTTAATGAGAAATCAATTCGGCTGTATGCCTTGAGTCTTTCGGTATTTAAAGCGGCATAATTAACAACGGTAAAATTTCCATTTTGTATTGTTTCTTGATCTGTATTTATGGGTGTAAATGGTTTTCCGGATTTTATGATTCCGCTGATTGACGTGTTTAAACGCTCGTTAAAATGAAAATTAAATCCGATGTTTGAAGAATGCCGGATATCATTGTTGCTCGGAAAATAGTTTTCGGCAATTTGTTTAAATAATAAATCACTGGTGCTTAGGGTATAAGATACCCAAAACTCGGTTTTTTTGCTTCTATGGTTCAATAAAACTTCCATTCCGGAGGATTTTTGCTCGCCATCCAATCTTTTATTTTGAATTTGATTTTGAAATCCCTGACCCGAAATTAAAATTCCATTAATATTTTTATGAAACAGACTTAAATCCGCAAGAAAGCTATTTTTTTTAAATGTGCTTCCAAGCGAAAATTGCTGACTTTTTATCAGCGGTATATTTTCATCGGCCATAACCCATCTTTTTGTTTCAACACCTAAAAAATCATCCAAATAATCAATTACTTGCGAGGTATACTGGGATTTTGTTTCGAAACGGGCATTTAAATTTAGGTTTTCATTCAAAGAATAGCTGACGTTAATTCTGGGTTCTATGGTAGTTTGGTTGATTTTGTCAAAATAATTAAACCTTACGCCGGTACGGATAAACCAAAGGCGATTTGTGTAGTTGGTTTCTGCAAATACCGAATGGTTTAGCATCACGCTTCTTTGGATTCTATTATACGAAGGGTTATTGACATTTGTGCTGCTTAGCACGCCAGTTTCGTTTAATTGATAACCGGTTTCCAAATTTAGATGGTTGGTAAATGCGTAATTTAGTGTTGTTTTTAAGGAGTTTTCAAGCACTTCATTTTCTTGGACTGCCAATTGTTGCTGATTATTTTGATAATTGTCGGACAATAATGCGTATTTTGAATGATAGCCAGAAATTGCAACCTTGGTTTTATTGTTAATTGTTGCGTTATAACTAATCCCGACGGCATCTGAATTTTGTTTTATTTTATCCGTCAAATTACTGCCTTCTGCTTCGAAATAATGAAGGTCGTTGTTAATTTTAAGGTAACTTACCTTAATGCGGTTGTTGTTATTTAAGTTGTATAACAAGCTTACATTTACGTCGTAAAAGCTAAAATCGGAATTTGAAGCCGTTGTGCTCACCGAACTGTTTTGAAATGTTTTGTTAAAATAAGCGACGTACGTAGGCGTATTAAACCAATTGTTATTGGAATTTCGGAATGAGGTTTTAAGTTCCAGTTTATCAGTTACCGGCACCTTAATAAATCCGTCGTAGAATATAAAATTAGCGCCCATTCCGCCACTCAATTTATTTTGGGAAATATCATCGGTTTCTAACAAAATAGTGCTTGAAACTCCGTCGTTATATTTAGCGCTGGTTCCGTTTTTTATAATGGAAATATTTTTGGTCAGGTATGGATTTATGGCAAAAATAAGTCCGAAGAAATGTGTGGGATTGTATAATTTAATGTTATCCCAAAAAATAACATTTTGATCGCTTACGCCGTTTCTAACATTGATGTTTGAAATAGATTCGTTCGGGCTTTCAACTCCTGGAAGAATTTGTGAGGTTTGCAACAAATCGGGTTCAACCTGACCGGCTAAAATACTGAAATTTGTCGTTTTTAATTGAATCGTTCCGTCGTTTAATTTTGATAAACTATTGGTAATGTAGTTATTGATAAAAACTTCACTTAATTCAAATTCTTCTTCAATCATCATCAATTTTACGCAGTTTGAAGTTGGGGAAACCAGCTCATTTACATTTTTAAGGATTGGTTTATAGCCTAAATATCGAAATTCTATATTGTCAGAAATTTTTAAATTTTCTAAATTAAATGAACCATTTTCATTTGAAATTGTGCCATATAATTTTCCGGAAACAATGATGGCGGCATTATTTATTGGTTTGGCGTCTTTATCAAATAAATAGCCGCATATTTTGATGTTTTCAAGTTTTGGAGCGATTGAAATAAAACGTTCGTCAATTTTTGTGGCAGTTAAAAATGTGTTGGAATTTATATATTCGAGGACTTCTTTTAATGTTGAAATTGTTGAAATTTTTTCCTGAAGCCGAATGTTTTCAACCGTTGAAATGACATAAGAAAATTTAACATCGAATTTATTTTCAACCAGTTTTAATTCTTCCAAAAAAGAAAAACTATTTTGTGAGTTTACTTTTAGGGAAGAAAACAGCATCATAAAAAGCAGGATCCAAAACCTATTTCGATAAAATAATCTCATTATCTTTTATACGATAGTTAATATTCAAAGGTAATGTAATTGATTTAATTGCTGAATTCATGTCTTTATTGTTAAAACCACCGGTAAAAAGAACCTTGGTGTTTACTGATTTTGAAATGATTTTCATTTTAAACTGCCTTTCAAACTCAGCCAAAACCTCGGTGTAAGGCTCTTCCGTAAATTCACTTTCGTTGTTTAACCATAAAGGAGCTGACGATTTTGGGTTAAGCAATTTTACCAATTGGTTGTTTTTTGTAAGCTGAACGCCTTCGCCTTTGGTTAAAATAATTTCAGTGTTGTGATGCGAAACAGCTACGCTTCCTTCATAACAGAAAACCTTAAATGAATTTTCCCTCGATTTTACGTTAAATTCTGTGCCTAAAACCGCTATATTTCCCTGTTCGGTTTCAACATTAAAAGCGCTGCCTTTTTTTACGCTGAAATAAGCTTCACCATCCAATTTTAACTGCCTGTTTTTTTTGAAAGAGCTTTTGCTGAAGGTAATTTGCGAAACTGCATTTAAAGTAACCGAAGATTCATCGGGTAAAACGAAGCTTTTATTCTCGGCGAAATCAGCTTTAAGCGTTTCTTGGCTAAAGTTGAAAAGGAAGTAGGTTAATCCGACCAATAGCGCAATTGATGCCGCTATTTTGAACGCAAAGTTTCTGCCAAATGAAATTACTTTTGATTTTTTCTTGGTGCGGTTTGCAATTCTGGATTTAAAATCCTGAAGCGCAACAGTTTCGTTTACAGATGTTAAATTGATATTTTTAGCTTCTTCAGCAATATTTTTATACAATTTATAGTCATCGGTTTTGCGAAATGCAGCCAACTCTTCGTCGGTCATTTCATTATTTAGCCATTTTAATATGTTTTTAAAGTCTTCCATTCGGTTATATGACAACTAAATTATATTTTACCCTACCTTAATTAAACTCTTCAATTTGAGTTCTTAACGCCAATAAAGCCTTACTCATTCTTTTTTCAACGGCTTTTAGGGAAATGCCCAATAATTCGGCAATTTCTTTATATTTTTTTCCTTCAATTCTATTCAATAAAAAAACTTCACGACTCGAATCGGTTAAATTGCCAATGGCTTTTTCAAGTTTGTGTTTAAACTCTTTTTCCCTTAATGCACTTTCGGGTGTTTCGGTTTCAATATATAAGTTGGTGGAATTATTCTCAAAGTTCCTGACAACTTTTTCGTGTTTTTTAGCATTAAGAAATAAATTTTTGGCAACAGAAAACAAATAAGATTTCGCTTTCAGCAGGTCAAATTTATTGCAATTCTCCCATATTTTTATAAAGGCTTCTTGCACAATATCAAACGCTTCGTCTTTATTTTTATTCTTTACGAGTATAAACCTAAAAACGTGATTCACTTCTTGTTTATAAAAAATATCAAATTGCTTTTCATCGCATAAATCGGTAAAATTCATTGCTGTTCTTTTCTTTTAGGATGAAGCAAAAATAGAAATAAAATGTGAATGAAATTTTTTTTATGGAAAACCGCGCTGTTTATCGCTTCAAAAAAAAATAAAAAATTTAAGGTAGGGTATTTTAAAAGTGCGTTGTCTTAATGGTGTAAATCGGAAATATTTCGAATTACTTAAAAAAAGAAATAATCATTTAAAACTAAAATTATGAAAACAAAAAATTTATTTACGGCAACAATTTTATTATTATCAATTACTTTTTTAGCATCTTGCTCTAATGACGATGGCGCATCGTATGGCGACGAAAAAAGTCAAACCAATTTTTATATTACCGATGCTCCAACAGACAATGCAAATGTTAAAGGGGTAATTGTGACAGTGGCAGACGTAAAAGTTAACGGCGTTTCCATAGAAGGTTTCTCAAAAACCACCATTGATTTAATGCAATACCAAAATGGTATGAAGAAAATGTTGGGAAATTTAGAGTTGAATACAGGCACATATTCAAATATTACATTGGTATTGGATCACCAAACTGATGCAAGCGGAAATGCTCCGGGATCTTATGTTTTAATGACCAACGGAACCGTAAAGGCAATCCAAAATTCATCAAACAGCATTAATATTAACGGTGCTTTTGAAGTGTTGGCCTCTAGCCAAAACAATGTTGTTTTAGATTTTGACATCAGAAAAGCCATAGTTGAAAGCGGAAGCGACGATTTCAAATTTGTTACGGCAAGCGAACTTTCAACCAGCGTAAGAGTTGTGAATGAAGCTGGTGCCGGTGAAATTAAAGGAACGGCAAGCGATACTCAAAATACCTCAGACAAAATTATAGTTTATGCTTATGCCAAAGGAACTTTTAATGCAGCTAAAGAAACAAGTGCGCAAGGAAGTGGCGTAATGTTTGCAAAAGCAGCAAACAGCTCAAGCGTAAATAAGGCTACAGGCAGCTACGAATTGAATTTTTTGTCAAAAGGAGATTATGAATTGCACTTTGTTTCCTATAAAGACACAAATAACGATGGAAAGTTTGAATTTAACGGACTTTTAGACGCATCATCTGTTACAGGTATCGATTTGAAGAGTATTTCAATTGGTTCTTCATTAAACGTTAACATTGCAGTTATCTTAAAAGCAAAATTATTATAAAAGGATTTATTCAAATTTAACAATAACCACAAACTGGCTGCATTCAATTTTTTATGCAGCCAGTTAATAAAACGATAAAAAATGAGAATATTAATAATAATGATGGCGTTTATTTTATCACATAACATAAACGCGCAAAGCACAACTAAAGCGGATAAAGATTCCTCATTTGGCATAAAAGGAGGATACAATTTGGCTTCGGTAAGAAATTCTGACGGCGACGAAACTGATCAACGTGATGGATTTCACATTGGTTTTTTTAATGAATCTGCCCTGTCAAATTTATTGTCAATTCAAACAGAGTTGACCTATTCACAACAAGGTTATCAATTTGAAAACAGCAGTTACAGGCTGACACAGAAAATAGATTATATTAACTTGCCTTTGATGTTAAAACTGTATCCAACAAACGTTTTTTATTTGGAAGCAGGACCGCAAATCGGGTATGCAATTTCACATAAAGAGGAAGTTGAAACCTTTGGCCTAAGCAGCACCAATACCTATGAGCCTAATTCATTTGATTGGGGCATGAATTTCGGCGTTGGTTTTAAATCGGAAATGGGCGTCGTTTTAGGCGCTAGATACCATTACGGTTTGGGGAAAATTTATGATGAAACCAGTTATTATAACAACGTATTGCAATTTTCATTAGGATTTGAATTTTAATAATTGCATTTTACCATCTTGAAATTTATGAATAAATCAATGTTGTCCGATAAAACTCCATTACATTTGATAAATCTCGATATAAATCGGAATTGACAAACAGGTCGCCCCGATGGGGCTTGTTTTTAATGAAAATCTATTTTCTGCAAGCAGGTCGTCCCGATGGGACTTAAAACAGCTCCGTAGGAGCGAAATATTTGTAGAATATTGTGCAAAGTCAAGATTAAAGCCCCATCGGGGCGACCTGTTTGTTTTGAAAAATTTAACCGGACAATAAATTTGTCAATTAATAATTAAATTTGTTTTTTTATAATTCAATATTTACAAATGAATTTCTCACTTAAAAAGATCGCTTTTTTATTTCTTTTGCCAATAGCAATATTTGGCTGCATGAAAGAAATTGACCTTACGGAAGGTGAAAATCCCAACTCAAACAACGCCAATTCAGAAACTACAAATTACTATAAAAGAATAGGAATGTATGATGGTTCTTTCGACGATTTGATCGACAATATTTCCTGTTCCTCAGTTAAATTGCCGGTTTCTTTATTGGCTAACAACATTCCTTTAACAATAACCAGCACAGCAGATTATCAGTTGGTTTTGAATATTTTTAACCTGTCACCCATTGACACAGATACTGTTGTTTTTAATTTTCCCATCACAATCATAAACCAAGATTACAGCCAAACATCGGTTACAAACCAAAGCCAATTCAATAATTTGTCCGCTCTCTGCAATCAGGCAATTGGCGCAATTACTTGTGTGGATATTGTGTATCCAATTAAAATATCACTCTATAACACAACCACCGAACAAACCACTATTATTTCAATAGTTAATGATCGGAATTTATTCGACTTTATGGCCAGCTTGGAAGTAAATGAAGTCTACAGCGTTCAATATCCAATAAATGTGAAAATTATTGGCAATGTGAATATTTCGGTTAGCGGCGACATTCAATTGAAATCAATAATAAATGATTGTTTAGATTGATGAAATGTTATTATCGTAAAATTAAAAACCATGAAAAATATCTTTAAAAGTGTTTTGCTAATTTTCTTTTTAACAATAAGTTGTAGTGAAGACGACAGTTCAGGGAATGGTTTAAACAATGGAAATTATCCTATTAAACAAAAAGTTGGCTATTCGGCAAATGATATCTTGTCCAATAAAACATTTACAAATATTTATATTGAAGTGATGTATGTTGACGGATTTAAACCCAGCGCCGAAGCTTTAACAAACCTTAAAAACTTTATTGCGGCAAGAACCTATAAAACCAACATTGTAATTGAACAGCGATTAATTAACATTGCCTTAAAGTCAGCGTATTCCATAGAAGATATAAGAAGTATTGAAGACGCAAATCGAAGTATTTTTTCATTTGAAAATCAACTTGCCATTTCAGCATTGTTTTTAAACGGAAAATCTTCAACCGATACCGAAAACACAAGCATATTGGGAACCGCTTACAGAAATACGTCATTTGTTATTTTTGAAGAAACCATTAAAACGGCTTCAAATAATATATTGGGGCCAAGTAAAATAACTTTAGAGTCTACCGTAATATTGCATGAATTTTGCCATCTTTTAGGTTTGGTGAATTTTGGCACCAATATGGTTTCAAACCATGAAGACACTGCGCATAGCGCCCATTGCACTGTTGAAAACTGTTTAATGTACTATTCAATTGAAAATGGCAAAAATGTGCATCATGTGGTTAAAGATGAGAAAATTCCGCAATTAGATGCCTTTTGTATTAATGATTTAAGGGCAAACGGAGGAAAATAAATTTTATATTATTAATTTTTGTAAAACTTCCCTTGCCAGGTATTTTTTTCAACCAGTTTTTTGTCGATTTTGGCCACAATTTCAAAGTTTTTGAGACCGTCCCATTTTGGCGCGATCAATAAATCGAAAGGCGCTTCGCTCGCAAACCTTTCAATGCTGATATCTGTCCGCAAATAGCCCACAAAATCGCTTATAAAATCGATGTATGCTTCTGAAGAAAACAAATCAAAATCTTCCGGATTTCTTTTGTATTGTGAGGCCATTACAGAATTTTTGACAATTTGCAAATGGTGCATTTTTAATGCCTGAATGGGAAGTTTTGAGATTTCTGTTGCGTGGTTCAGCAATTCTTCTTTGGTTTCTCCCGGCAATCCGATGATTAAATGCGCACCCAAATGAATGCCTTTATCTGCGCAACGTTCAAAAGCCGTTTGAGTTTCTTCAAAAGTGTGGCATCGGTTTACTTTTAATAAGGTTTTATTTAAAGTGCTTTCAACGCCAAATTCTAAAGATATAAAGTGTTTTTTCGACAAAAAGGACAAGTAATCAATCACCTCATCTGAAATGCAATCGGGTCGCGTGCCAATCACCAATCCAATCACTTTTGGAAATTTCAAGGCTTCATCATACATTTTTTTAAGGGAATCAATGTCGGAATATGTATTTGTATATGCCTGAAAATAAGCGAAATACTTTTGCGATTTGTATTTTTTGTCAAAAAAAGCAATCCCCTGTTCTAATTGTTGCGTAATGCTTTTTTCCGGTTCACAATAGTTCGGATTGAAAGTGTTGTTGTTGCAATAGGTACAGCCGCCAAAACCTTTTGAGCCATCTCGGTTCGGACAGGAAAATCCGATATCCAAAGATATTTTTTGAACCCTTTCTCCAAAAGTAGATTTTATGAACGAGCCATAATCGAGGTAACGTTTTCCTGTGAATTGCATCTAAAAGATTTGTGACGCAAAATTATCAAAAGATTTGGATTGGGTTAGGTTTACCAAGATGTTTATTTGTGGATGCGTTTATTTGTTGAAAAGTTGAAAGAAAATTTAATGTAGGGGGCAGCTCGCGAGCAGTCCGTTCTTTCAAAAATCGTAAATATAAAGCCTAATCGCAAAAGGCAAAGCGTTCAAAAATCACTTTTTTTTGCGTTCCCACCGTATTTTTCTTAGGTCTCTTGCGGTTAATTTGTCAAAAGTTAAAAGCCGTAAAAAAATTGTCTATTTTCTCTATTATCTTCTCTATTTTCCCTTTAACACCAACACGCCAATAATCAAAAATACTTTTTTTGCTCGTGCTGTCACCATGCTCGCATTTTGTTCAGTAAAGAGCCAGAAGCTCGCGACAGGGGAGGCGCTTCAAAATACTATTCACTTAATTTTAAGTTGTAAAAGTTTGTGTTTTAAGTGTTTCTGATTGGGTTGTTTAGACACTGTGCTATAATTTGATTGAATAGTGCTATTTATTAAGGCGATAAAACAGTTATCATTGTAATTCATTAATTAAAATAATTAAAACCAATACTATGTCAAACAGTAAACCAACATTCAAGTCCCATTATGATAATTTCATAGGAGGGCAATTTGTGCCTCCTGTCAAAGGAGAGTATTTTGATAATATTAGTCCAATAGACGGCAAAGTTTTTACCAAAGCCGCGAGGTCGGGCAAAGAAGACATTGAGTTGGCTTTAGATGCCGCTCATATCGCATTTGCGACTTGGAGCAAAACTTCAGCCGCATACAGATCAAGCATTTTAAATAAAATTGCAGATGTTTTGGAGGCGAATCTTCAAACTTTGGCAGTTATTGAAACCATTGACAATGGCAAGCCAATAAGAGAATCCGTAAATGTAGATTTACCTTTATGTATTGACCATTTCAGATATTTTGCGGGCGTTATTCGTGCCGAGGAAGGTTCTATTTCTGAACATGACGAAAACACCGTAAGTATTTGTTTGCATGAACCAATTGGTGTTGTCGGTCAAATTATTCCCTGGAATTTTCCGTTGCTGATGGCAACCTGGAAATTAGCCCCCGCATTGGCCGCTGGTTGTTGTGTGGTAATGAAACCTGCAGAACAAACACCAACGTCTATCATGTGTTTAATGGAATTGCTAAAAGATGTAATCCCTGCCGGAGTTCTTAATATTGTTACAGGTTTTGGGCTAGAAGCCGGAAAACCATTGGCGCAGTCACCAAGAATTTCAAAAGTAACTTTTACTGGAGAAACCACAACCGGACGTTTAATTATGCAATACGCATCTGAAAATTTAATTCCGGTTACTTTAGAATTAGGCGGAAAATCTCCAAATATTTTCTTCCCGTCAATTGCGGATGCCGATGATGATTTCTTTGACAAAGCCATTGAAGGAGCGGTATTATTTGCTGTAAATCAAGGCGAAGTTTGTACTTGTCCTTCCCGTATTTTGGTTCACGAAAGCATCTATGATAAATTCATGGACAGGGTTGTTGCACGCACCAAAGCCATTAAAATAGGCAATCCATTAGACAGTTCCACAATGATGGGCGCACAGGCATCAAACGACCAATACGAAAAAATTCAATCTTATTTAAAGTTAGGCATAGAAGAAGGTGCTGAATTGCTTTGCGGTGGCGATGTTGAACAATTAGAAGGTGATTTGGCCGGCGGATATTATATTCAACCAACATTGTTCAAAGGACATAATAAAATGAGAATATTCCAAGAAGAAATTTTCGGCCCCGTAGTTTGCGTAACCACTTTTAAAACTACCGAAGAAGCCATTGCAATTGCCAATGATACTTTGTATGGATTGGGTGCCGGCGTTTGGACAAGAGATGCCCACGAAATGTATCAAGTGCCCCGTGCCATCCAAGCGGGCCGTGTTTGGGTAAACTGTTATCACGCTTATCCGGCACATGCGCCATTTGGCGGATACAAAAAATCAGGATTTGGCAGAGAAAATCATTTAATGATGTTGGGACATTATCGCCAAGTAAAAAACATGCTGATTTCTTATGACAAGAAAAAATTAGGTTTCTTTTAAGTCGAAAAAATCACCATACAATAATCATACAATAGAAGTCTATCAAGTGAAATAGCTTGGTAGACTTAAAAAAAAATTCAATTAACAAAACTTAAAAACCATTATTTATGAAATCAAGAATTCTTACAATTGCATTATTATTTATTTTTTCGATGTCTTTTGCCCAAGAAGCAGAAAAATTAAGCGACATTCCAGCCGGATATCAATTTGTTAAGGCAGGAATAAATTTCTCCACAACTAAACAAGGGGATAATAAAACCAATAATTTTTCGGTATTGCCTGTATATGGAATGTTTGTTGCTAAAAATGTCAGTGTTGCCTTGGGTATTGGCTATAACCACAGTAAATCTGAATTTAACAATACAACGACATCCGAGAACAATGGGGTTACTTTTATCGGTTTAGCAAGACAATATAAGCATATAGCGGCCCCTTTTTATATTTTTTTACAACAAGATTTGTACTATTCATCTTCTAAAGATAAAATAAGCAATATTGACACAAAAGGCTTTGGAGCAGGGATAAGCCCAGGATTTAATTATTTCTTTTCAGACCATATTTCAGCAGATATAACCTATGGTAGATTGGGATTTGATTCTTCAAAACCGGACGGAGGAACCAGTGCAGATACTTTTGGATTAAAAGTGGACATGTTTGCAATGACTTTTGGATTGTTGTATTCTTGGTAGATTTTTATTAAAACACAAAAATAAATATCATCTGAATTATACCTTCATAAAGTTTTTTGTGAAGGGTTTTTTATAAAAATAAAAAGTAAAATGGCAAAAAGAGTAACCATTAGTCCTGAAGCCACTGCTGTGGTTAATGATTTAAAAAGAAAATTTGGCGATTTGATGTTTCACCAAAGTGGCGGTTGTTGCGATGGCTCCCAACCGATGTGTTTTGAAAAGGGCGATTTTAAAGTAGGCAACAGCGATGTTTGTCTCGGAACGATTGAAGATTGCGAATTTTGGATGAGTAAAGACCAATTTGAATACTGGCAATATACACAACTAAATATTCACATTACCAAAGGAAGAGGCTCAAGTTTTTCTTTAGAAATCCCAATGGGAGTGCGTTTTCTTATACAGTCTCGATTATTTACCGATGAAGAATTAAAAGATTTAGAGCCTTTAAAATTTTTGGAGGATTAAATAAAAATCGCAAGCCATAAAGTCACAAGTACAAATGTCTTATTGTAATTGATGTTTTTTAGTTAATCCAAACCTAACATTGAGCCTGACTTTCTGCTTTCAGACTTTCTGCTTAATTGAAACCTAATCTTTGTTGAGCAACTGCTGATATTGTTTTGGCGTAATGCCTTCGTGTCGTTTAAAAACACGTATAAAATAGTTGCTGTTTTCGAACCCTGTCTCGTAGGATACATTTTTGACGTAAATGCTCTTATCTTTTAAGTAGTGTTTTGCAAGTTTAATCCTTTCAATTATGATAAATTCAACAGGGCTAATTCCCAATTCGTTTTTAAATAATCGGTATAAAGATGACGTACTCATGCCTGCTTTGTTTGCTATATTTTTCAGATTAATTTTATGGATAATGTTTTCCCGAATGATGCTAATAATTTGTAAAAGATAAGGGTTGGAAGTTTGGGAATTTCCTTCCTTTATGCCTTTTAGGGTTTGTGCTTGGACAATCTTTACCAGCAACTCCTGCAATGATAAATCGGCAATGGTGTCTTTAAAAATAGAGGTGCTTTGGCAAGTATTTATAATCTTGTTAATGATGTTTGCCATTTCGGCATTATTCTGAAAGAAAAAATTATTTTCATCCAATCTCCAAAAATTATTTTGTCCTTGTTTTGGGTATTTTTCATTTAGAAAGTTAAGCGTATCAGTTATTTTTTTACTGTCAATGGCCAATGCGAGGCATTGTGTGGGGTTATCAAATGAAGCCTCGGGGAAGTCAATTTTCATTTCCACATTAGACGGAATAATTACAGATTCTCCCGGTAAATAATCAAAACCCTCTTTGTCATACAAGTGCATTACTTTTTTGCCCTTCAGCATACTGGTAACTACCAAATCATTGAATTTTAGCGGCACTAAATCCGATTTTTGATACGTTTCGAACAAATTAAGTTCACAATTTTCCAAATTATAAACCGTCCTGTTTTCAACAAGGGTTTTAAGCAAATTTTCATTCGTTAAATTTGGTGATAATGGTACTATTTTACTTGTCATTGAAATTAATCTTGCTAATTCTTTTTGGATGTCTGCCGGGTTGTATTATTGCTGTTTTTTGAAAGCTAAAAGCATATTCACAGAATTTTTACAACGGAAAATCCCCGGAAAAAACGGGACAGGCGTTTAAATAAAACATCACTAATTCTCAAAAATAGTTAATTTTTCAAAACCAAAAACGATTTTATGAGCATTTAAAAAAAACACTTACAAATGTTTGCACTAATCAGGGAAGTTCAAAGTTGAAAAATCGCACATTAAAAGCCTAAACCCAAAGGGTGCAAGGCGTTTATGAATCACTTTTTTTCTTGCGTTCCTTGCTTCTTTTTTCTTGGTGTTCCCTGCGGTTAATTTGTCAAAAGTTAAAAGTTAAAAAATGCTTATAATTTACAACTGAAAACTCGGTAAGCGAAAGTTGAATGTTGAAAAATCGAAATTCGTAAATCCTTTGAACATAAACCGCGTATTGCAACTGAAGGCTTAAAACTTTTTTAATTCGTAAGTAAATTAACATCGTCCTCTAACAATACAAAATACCAATAATCTAATAATCCAATAATCCAAAATACCAACATACTAATAATCCAACTTACCTATCTGGATAAACTATGGTAATCCACACGCTGTCTTCATAGATATCAACCGCCAATACGCGTACTTTTTCTCCCGCTAAAATGAACTTATCATAAATTGCCTGTTTGTCATCAACATCATAAACCTGTACCGCATTGATGGCCGATAAAATATCACCTTTTTTGGGAAGTTCTCCATCACTTTGGCCGTATTGCATTGTGCCGTCCATTCCTGTGTAGAGATTTTTTGTAAAATGAACATCGCCAATTGGTTGCGCAAAATTCACCAAACCTTCATTTGGCATTAAGGCATTTATGGAATCTTGTGCGGCTTCATAGTGTGGATCTTCATCGCCATATTTATAGATATAACCCAAATAGGTATCAACTGATTCAGAATTTAATGCTTTATTCCAATCCGGATTTTCACTTTGTTCTATGCCCATTTCAGTTTCGCCTGTGCTGTCGCCGCTGCATTGGTCAATCATCACAAATAAAAGAATGATGCCAACGGCGCCGCTAAGAATGTACCATATTACTTTCGGCTTTTTAATAAAGGCCGGAGATATGGGAACCCGTGAACTTTTGCTGGTTGCTTTTTGGTTTGAAGTAGCGCCAGGAATTTGAACTTCTGCAGCATCTAAATCTTCCATTAATTTGTTTACGGCCCAATCAAAATCTTGCGTGAAATCAACATATTGATGCCGTGCCAAACGCATAGGCACTTCACAGGGTTCAATGAGTATGGGCGATATAATTTTTCCCAGGCTTTTTGCGTAGGACATTTCGTCTTTTACATTGTTAGAAGCGACAGAGGTTTTAGACATCACAATAAGAAACACATCAGCAGCTTTTATTTGCTCTTCCAAAGTGTTGTCCCATTGTTCTCCGGTTCGTATGTTCTTGTCGAACCAAACATCTGCGCCTTTTTCCCTGAGCGCATCTACAAGGGTTGCTATATAATCAAGATCTGCCCGTGAATAGCTTATAAATATTTTTTTCTTGGTTGCCATAATTTGTTTTTTTGGTTAGTATTTTAGTTGGTATGATTTTCTAAAAATATCGTTGTCGCATACATACAATTCTCCAGTTATGCCTACCATTAACCAGTCACCTGCTTTGCCTTTCATAACGCCTTCTAAACTTTCCACTTCAAATGGCTCCATAATTTGAGCACATTGAATTGGAATTGACTTTTTCACTGCAGTTTTAAATGCCAATTTTGGCAGTTCCTGTTGGTTAAATTTTAGCATCATTTAAAATAATTAAAACGAATTTAAGTTAAAAATTTGATTTTCAAAAACTTGGTAAAATCATCATCTTCGGTGTTCATTAAATTGGCATAAGCCACAAAAGCATTGGTGTGTATGGATATTTTTTCGCGAATCCCTGCCGCTTCTGCTGCTAGGGAATAATATTCTTTGGCTTTTTCAAAGTTGCCGCTGTACATTGCCGCTTCTGCTATGGTGGCGTTTTTCCACAGACTGCTAAAGGAATCTTTTTCTGCTGCATCTATTGCCAGTTTTGCATATTCGCGCATTTTATTTTTGTCTTCTTCAACCACCAAATTCAAAAAAGCCAAATTGATGGCGTGGTAATAAATTTGTTCATTTTCCTTCTTTTCTGATGAAATTTCAAGTCCTTTGCCGTAATATCCCATCGCTTTTTTTCCGTCTTCCTCCAAAAATGTTTGAAGATATCTTCTTTTAAGCCTTCCGCCCAAAACACCCATTAAATCGGTATTCTCCTGTGAAAGCGGATGATTAAGCAAAATATCCATCACTTCTTCATTCTTGTCCAAACCTTCCAAGGCAAAAAGCAGTTGCTTTAAACCTTTTGCATTTAAAGTGTCTTTGGTTGGCAGCAATTTTTTTACGACGGCATTATATTCACCCAATAAATTATTGATTTCTTCCTGATTGGTATACAGATTGTAAAATTCATTGTCGTTTAAAGTGTCTATAATTAGACGATAACTGTCGTTTTCCTTGCTGGTTGGCTGTACCATAGAAAAATGATTTCCGGCTACAGTAATTCGATACTTATCATCAAAAGGATCAAAAATAGTTTGTAACGGCACATCTTTATCGTCCGTTCCCGCAACAGCTTTAAAATTAAAAGGAATTTCTACTGAAAAGTTTTTTTGCCAATCACTGCGCAATTTTTTAATAAAAGGCGCTTCCTTTTGAAGATCCGCCCAACGGATGTCTGCTATTTTTGAAGATTCACTATCAATGCCATTGCTGGGCGTTCCAAAAAGCAGCACGTGCGTTATTCTGTCCAAATCATTTTTATCGAGTTCCAGCAACGCTTTTTGTACGCTCAATCCGCCCAAACCGTGGGCAACAATGGCAATGCGTTTGTATTTGCCGTATTTGTGGTTTATGGATGCCGAAAGGTAATCCGCAACCCGCTCAATATCTTCAACGGATGCCCAAATGCCTTTTCCCATTTGTGGTTTCACGTTTTCTGAATAACCAAATGGAAACATATCCCAACCGTGCATTTTAGGATCTTCCAAGATATAATTTTGGATCGCGTCAAAAGTGTTGGCCGATTCTCCTGAAAATCCGTGAACAAACAAAACCGCATTCACGGCAGCTTCTCGTTCCCTGAAATTGGTGACAATTTCTTTGCCAATGGCCTTTGGTGAAGCTTCAACTATGGAAGTTGGCGCAGTTGCCTTATACAGTTTTTCTTTTGGAAGTTTGCTTAATATAAAATCGTCATACATTTGGATGTTCACAAAAGGTCGTTGAATGGGCTTTCTTTCAGGAACTTTTTTCATTAGGTAATTGATCACATCCGTCATACGAACATAAGGTTCTTCAAAAAACGCCCTTTGTTCCCCTGTTAAAGCTTCAATTAAACACTTGGTAAACAAGCTTAAGGAGTCTCCAGGAAGAATGTACGACTTTTCCTCTGCCCTGCAAGAAGTCAGAAAAGACATTCCTTTTCCGTCATCAATTTTTTGGGCCAAACCTTCCGGATTTCTTAATCGGTTTTTTAATTCTGTCGCATTAATTTCAGGACCTGATTTTGTCATTCCTTCCGCGTGGCAGCAATCTAAAAACAAAATAATTCGCTTTGATTTTAACTCATTTATTTTTTCTTTTAGCTCTACTGCCCGCACCCAGGTTTTTTCAAAATTTTCAATGGTGCAATCATTTGGCTGCAAAAAATAATGCCTGTTATTTTCTTGTTCAGGTTTTAATGGTGCACCTGTTTTTCGGCTAGCAATAAGATCATTGTCCGTAAAAGTGCCTCCGTGACCCGAATAAAATAAAAGTACCGAGGAGTCTTCATCAGTTTTGGCAATTAATTGGTCAAAGGCATCCAATATATTTTTTCTGACAGCCAACTTTTCGGTTAACAGCGTGATATTTTCTTTTTTATAACCGGCAATCTTTTTATTTGAAAGGATTTCATAAACAGCTTGTGCATCTTTTACGCTTTCGGGCAAATCGTGGCCAACGCCAATAATTATGGCATAAGAGTTTTTTAAAGCATTCATATTTTAAGCCTATAAAGCATTGTACATTTTTTTTATGATGTCTATATGTGATTGGGAAATATCCATTCTCGCCATATTTACTACTTTTAACAAGGATTTGGTGAGTTCGCTTTTTTGTTTCGTGATAACGCCTTTAGCTTCCAAAGCATTGCAAAGAAACACGCCGCTTTTATCGGAAACATCAATGCCTTCTTCTGAAGCAAGGTCGATTAAGGCTTTGTCCAGGCTTTGTTTTATGGTCATTAATTGTTGAAATGGCGGCTCATTTGAAGCGTTTTCAATATCAAAAGAAGATTTTCCCCTGCCCATTATTTCGGGCCTGTTTAATTCAAATGTCGATTTGGTGGCTTCCAGCTCTTTTTCAAAAGACATCGCTATTCCTGAGCTGTCAACTTTTAAGGTTCCCAAGCGTTGAAAAACGCCCGCAAAGCTTTTTCTGAAGAAAAATATAATCAGAAATAACGTTAACGGCCAAATAACAACTTCAATTAATTTGACGGTCAATTCAAAATTAGCCGTGGAAGAATTTTCTTGGATCATAAGAATACATGTTTGGTTAGTGCCAATAATTCAAAATATTTTTAAAGGAGGGTGTGTCTTTATACTTAATGAAATGAGGGTCGTTCTGAAAAGTTTGCGATGTAAACAAAAAACCTCCTGCCACAGCTTTCATCAAATACTTTTCCATTTCAGTTTTATTGTCTGAAGCCGCATAAAACTGGGCAAAAGCATAATCAATGCTTCCAAATTGAAAACGATCCCGCAAAACTTCTAAATTTTTAAGGTATTTTTCGGCTTGCTTTTCGTTGTTCATTTTAAGGTTGCAAATGGCAAGTTTTGCTAAAAAATCAATATTTTCCTTATTTTGTGCGTGTAATTCTTTCCATATTTTTTCAGCTTCGGCAAAGTCATTTTTATAATAGAATGCCTCAGCCAGCATTGTTTTTTCTGAAGTGTTTTTAGGGGAATTTATTATTTTATTGAAATATTCATTTGCTTTATCCGCGTTTTCCATCAGTAAATATTCCTTTGCGGTGAACAAACATAAATCCTGATAGGTTACCAATTTGTTCAAAAGTTGCATTTTATTTAATAATGCATCAATTTTGGCGTCATTTTTTGCCCGAACATAAGAAGCAATCAATGGTTTTTTAAAAAACGGATTTTCAACAGTTTCTATCATAGGTTCAAGAAGTTGGATTACCACATCATATTTTTTCAGTTCAACATCAGCCAAAGCCTTAACATAAATGCGATTGATGCAATCCTGACAATTTTGAATATCCATACTGTCCATTTTTACGGCATTAAAAATGGGCTCAACATCTTGGGGTCTATTTACAAACTGCAAAGCCACAACCATCGTGCTTTTGTTCGATTTAAGATCGAACGGTGCCATCGCAAATTCTTCCAACGTGGTATTGTAAACTTTTTTGTTATTTCCTGCCAATAAGGCTCGGTAAGTATTTAATAAATTGAGCTGTCGTTTGTTATTTTTTGAGTCGTGTTCAATGGCTTTTAACAAAGAATCGGCTTTTTGGTAATTGCCGTAGTTGTAATAATAGGCAACCCTAAGCACTTTTGGTTCAAAATATCCGGGATCTGCTTTAATGGCTTTGTTTAAAAGATCAATGTGCTTTTCACTTTCATCGGTAATTTTAGCCTCCAGCACATATTTGTACGCATCATATTTGGGAGGTTTTTCCTGTAGCATTTCTTCCGTCATTAAAAATCCCAGAATTTGTTCTTTTAGCTCATCAATACATTTTAAAGCGTCGTTGGTGCCACATTGATTCGTTTCAAACGCGATAAGTGTTTCATCTTTATTTCCGTCTTTTACCGTGCAATGAAACAGCAATTTGTTGTTTTTCAAATAAAAATTACCCGAAATAATTTTGCTGGGCATCAGATATTCTTTTACCACGGAATTAACGTCTCCATTTTTGTTTTTTATGTTTAAAGCGCTGGCATATTCATCAACCACTTCGTTAGAAATTACCTGTCCGGCTTTATTCTCCGTAATTCCGTGCATAATCCAGTCGGCAGTCATTTTGCTTATAATATCGTAAGCCGCATCACCTGTATTGTTGCCAAATTTTAAAACCGCTATTTTATCGCTTTGTTTCACCTTTGGCAAAGCAATTGTATTTGTAAAATTATTGTTGATAATGAGCAATACGGCAACAAGGTTGATTACCGAGATAACGCCAAGGGATGAAAAATAACCTTTTTTGAATGCAGCTTTTTTCTTTTTTTCAATGTCATCCAAGTCAATTATTTCATTTTCCAGGGGAAGAACAATTGCTTTCCAGACGTATAAAATATAGAAAGGGAAACTTATGAGCAGCAGAAGAATAAGATAAGTAACCGTTTTTTCGGGCAATCCCAGAGGCTTCCATACCAAGGCCGAAACCTGCAACAAAACCCAAGACGAAACCACATAAATGGAGAGCATTTTAAAGACTTCCTTGTCGTGGCATTGTTTAAAAAAGGATCTTAGGTTCATTGTAATTGTTTAGTTAGTAGCGTTCTAAATTAATCAAATATAGAAATAAACACATTATTAATTAAAATTTATTTATTTTATCTTAAAAATAATTACTAACTTTATTTTATTATTCTAACTAAAATCTATTAAAAATGGCACCAGAAAAAAAAGCTCCCAAAAAAACAGCCGCGAAAGCAAAACCGGCAAAAAGTAAAACTGTGAAAGAAACAGGTAAATCCAAACCGGGTTTAAATATCAATCCTAAATAGATAAGGATATTTTTCGCACTCTTTCACCCCTTTTAAAATTGAAATAATTTTTTAAGGGGTTTTGTTTTTTACAAAAAAGTTGTAAAAATTGTTCTAATTACACATCAAACACCTATTTTATTATGTTAAGCGACTTTTATAAAAGCAAAAACACAGTGCCTAAAAAATAAAATAGGCAAAAATATTGGCGGTTAAACTAACCTATATCCTAAATAAAGTATTATTAAGCCACTTATTGGTATTTCCTCAGTGAAAACTTATAAAAAAGTGGCATAAATCAGCAAAAAAACCTTTAAAACCCCACGAAAAATGGGAGGAAACCAGAAATTAAACCCCAGATCAAAAAATAAAAATAACATTTCATTTGAATTAACTACTTATTTTTTAACATATTATGTAGGATTAATCAAAAATATTATTATTTTAGCAGTAAAAATAAAAGGTTTTGACAAATCAATTATTGCATAATAAAAATTATATATGTAGTTTTGTTACTAATTGTGGAAACACAATTGTGTTAACCTATTTAAATTTAAAAGAATATTAATTAAAAAGTTACAAAATGAAACATTTAAAAAAATTGTCGGTAGTCCTAATGCTGACTGCCCTGTTTAGTGTAACCTTCACGTCTTGTATAGACAACGAAGTTTCACCTCTAGTTGAAGCCATTTATGAGGCTCAAGCTGATTTAATTGCTGCGCAAGCCGGTGTGCAAAATGCTGAGGCCGCTTTATTGCTGGCGCAAGCAAATGCAGAGAATGCGCAAGCTACTTATACAGCTTCACTAACTGCACAAGTTAATGCTGAAACTGCCGGCATTATTGCCTTCAACGCTTATGAAGCGGCGCAACGCACACAATGGCTTCTTGAACTAGTTGCCGAAACCAATGTAGCTGTCGCTGCAGCACAACACGATTTGCAAATAGCCCAGGCTCAATTTAATATTGATATGGCTGCATTAACTGCTCAAATGCAAGCTGCCGGAGCTAATTTAGCTGTTGGTTATGCTTATGACTACATGTATGCAATGCAAGTTGTGAACTCCTTAAAAGGTGAAAAATTAACAAAACAAGGTCAATTGGCGCTTGCGGAATTGTATTTAAAAGCAGGTACTCCAGAGACCACTTGGGCACTTTATTTGGCAGGTTTAAACACTAAATTATCTACCGAACAAGCAAAAGTTACTGCTGCACAAGCTGCGATTGTTACTTTAAATACAGCCAAAGCGAATCCAACTGCAATAGAAACACAACTTGCAGGTTTGAAAACGCAAAAAGCCACTTTAGAAGCCAGAAAAGTTCAATTGGTTGGTTTAATTGCGCTTGCTGAGCAAAACAGACTTACTGCACAAAAAGCAGTTGATGATGCCGTGGCTTTTATGGCTGATCCTGCAGGCCCTTATGCTACAACTAAAGCTAGCTTGGCAACTTGGAAAGCTAATTATACTGCTGATTCACTAGCAATTAAAACGCAAACTGCAAATGTAACTTTGCATACCAATGCTATTAACAGTTATGACGCAACATATACAGCACTTAAAGGTGATGTAAATACTGCATTGGGTGTAATTGGTTGGAAACCTATGACCACTGATGCTTTAGTTATTGCTAACCCTTATGTAGGCGTTGCAACTTCTCCAGCTTCAGGGCGATTAAAAGACATTGCTGATGTTACTGCGGCTATTGGATCTTATGGCACTGCGCCTGTATATGTTTATGGCGGTATGAGTAATGACGTTCCTAGAACGGGTGCTGCAGCTTTAACTGCTTACGGAAAATTATGGAATGCGGATTTGGCATTGTTAAAATTTGAAGCAGATTTTGCCGAATTAACAGCATCTTACAATGCTGCTGCAGCTGAATTGGCTGTTCAACAAGCTGCATTTGACGGAAGTACCTATACTGCTGATTTGGCAACTGCCAACACCAATTACAATACAGCACTAACTGCCAGAAACAATGCACAAACTGCATATAATACAGCTAAAACGGCTTTTGAATTAGCTCCTGCTGGAAGTGTTGTTACTGATGGTCCTGGTCTTGCTTCAGATGTAGACGCTTGGTTCAATACAATACAATTCGATTTAGGCAATACTGGTCTAGAAGGTTTAGGCGCGACAACCTATATGCAAGTTACTTCTTGGAGAGAAACAACTATTGGTTCAGGTTTGTATGTTCCTGCCACATTTGCTGCAACAAAATATTCAACTGCTACTTTAGCTACGAAAGTTACAGCTTTGATCGCTGATGCCGCTTATTCTATTGATGACAATACTGATATTTATATCTGGAATGATTTAGCGGGTACAATGCCTTTCGATGATTATAATCAGGCTACTACTAGTGCTAATTATAGTGCCGATGCTTCTGCTATTTCTTCTACTGTTCCAGCAATGACACAATTAGCTTTGCCAACTGCTGCTGTATTTGTTGAAGTGGAATCTGATGACATCAGTATCCCAACACTTTGGACATTTAACGTAGCTACCAACAAATTGGGCACTAACAGTTTCGCAAGCAGATCATATACATCTGATGGGTTACCTAAGTCAGGTTCCAATACTTGGACCGCTGTGCTAACATTTACAGATACTGATGCCGGGTACCTTAGTACTTGGAATGGATCTGGTGTAATGGGTGCTCCTGATACATTAACAGCTCAAGCTGCATTGTGGAATATGGGATTAGAATTGGCTAAAAAACAATATGCTTTTGATACTGGTTCCGATGCTTTAAATGATGCAAAAGATGATTTTGCTTACCAAAAAGAACTTTTTGACTTAGGCCTTACAACTCGTGCAAATCTTCAAGGTGCTGTAGACGCTGCAAAAGTTGTATTAGGTAAAGTTACAACATCAACTCCTGCCTCTGGTTTATTAGGTGATCTAGAATTGTTAAATGCAAAATTAGGTTTAACTACTCCTATTGATTATAGTTTCCTAAGTCGTTTGTTATCTGCGGATAAACTTACTACATCAACTACCGGTGCATTTTATACTGTAGGTACTGTAAAAACACTGACAGATTATGCAATGTTGTTTAACGCAAGAAAAGATTTTAATGCACTTGTAAGTGTTAGTAAAGCGGCTCACCAAACTATGTTGGCTGCTGCACAAGCTGCATTAACTACAGCCACAAGAGAAGCTGCTGAAGATTTAATCTTCATTGCCAAATACACAGCAGATCTTGCCGCATTGCAAGCGCAATATGATGCATTGATTGTTACGCCGTTATATGCCGCTTTAAATGTTACATTGGTTAATGCAACACAAGCAAAAGCTGCTTTAGTTGCTGAGGATGCTGCTGCTACCATTTCGATAAGCAGTTTAACTACCCTAATTGCAGCTTTACAAACAACGGTACCTAATTACACACAATTAATCGCTGATCAAAATCTAATTATTACCAATGCAAACGCTGAAATATTGGCTACTCAAATAGCAATTTCCAAAGGCAATGTAGATTTGGCAGCTTTACAAGCCAATGTTCAGAACTTAAAAGATCAAATTGCTGTTTTAACGATAAGAATAGCAAATGCTCAAGCAATTGCTGACAAATTCAAAGCGTTAATGACCGCTGCGTTGGCATCTTAATTCTTTAAGAAAACAAAAAAGGGGCTGCCTTACAGCAGCCCTTTTAAAACAAAATTTTAACTCTTAAAGAACTAAAACATATGAAAAAATATTTAATTTTATGCTTTATCTTAGTCTTTGCGCTAACAAGTGCAAATGCACAGGATAGAGATTCAGAACACCACCACTATAAAGGGGATACCTGTAAAGTTGGGCCTAGATTTGCCCCGCAAGCAGGAGATTTCACTGTGGCGATGATTTTTGGACGCGGAGCATTTCTTGAAGATGGTTTGGTTGTTCCCAGTTCAACTGCAGCGGTTTCCGGTGCGGCACCGTATGACAGTACTGTAGAGGCTAATGACAACCGAATTAACAATATGGTTGGTGCAGAAGGAAGATATTACGCTTCAGATAGATTTGCTATCACGATGAGTGGTGCAGCCATTTGGAGAAATACACCTTCACAACTTGGCATACCGGCTGTTATTGACGGAAACGGAAATACCATTATTCCTGCTTACAATGCAGTTGTGGAATCCGAAAGTATCGACGCACGAATCTCATTGGGCGGACAATGGTTGTTTAACACCAAAAATGATCGCTTATTTCCTTATGTAGGATTTGCGTTGCCATTTAACTACGCGAGACGATCTTTGTTTGAACCAATTACAATTGATTCAGGCGGAAATCTTGCTGTCAACGATTTAGGCGCACGCCACGTAGACATTACTGCTTTTGGATTACAAGCAGTTGCGGGTGTTGATTATTACATCTTTAAAAATGTTTTCTTTGGTTTTGATATCAAACCAGTTTCTTATACGTATGCTATAAGTACAAAAACGCCAGGTCCAGGATTATTTAGCTTGGAATCTGACACAAATACATTATCATTTTTTGCTCAATTTAACTTTAAGGTTGGGTTTAAATTTTAATTTGTAGGTTAATAAATTGATAAGGAAGGGTTGCATTTGCAGCCCTTTTTTTATGTTCTATTTTTTCCAATGCTGTTACACTCCGCTGGTGCGAGCGTCACGCTCGTACCCATAATGCTGGCAAATTGCTCGTACCCATAATGTTGGCACAATCACGAGCGAGACATTTGCCTAGTAATTGCAATTACCAAATTAATAAAATATTTATCACAATCCTTTTTTCATTCCCCCGCCCTAAAGGGCAATGTCATTAAGTTAAGACATTTATTTTTATTTTTGTCCTTCCGAGGTACGAGGAATCTCATCATACGTGCTCATTTGTTGCGATTCCTCCTTTGTCGGAATGACAATTATTTCCTTAACTTAATGACATTGCCTTAAAGGGAGGAAAAAAGATTTAGAACTAATATAAATGATAGCTTTTAAAAAATAGTTCACCCTTGCCTGCGGCAGGCAGGCTTTAGGGCTGGGGTAAAACTATTTTTTGTCTGTATCTTGTTTTTTTCTTTTCTCCCTGCTGGTGCGAGCGTCACGCTCGTACCCATAATGCTGGCACAATCACGAGCGAGACGCTCGCGCTAGCACAGAACCAACAAACATTAACAATTCAACAATTACACGATTAAACGCTTAAACAATTCAACAATTCAACAACTCAACGATTAAACGATTAAAGAAAGCTGTATCCGTTTTCTGGCAATATCTACCTCCAAAACTTTCACAATCACGTGTTGCTGCAAAGTCACGATGGCATTTATGTCGCTCACGAAAGTATTCGACAAATTTGATATATGCACTAATCCACTTTCCTTAATGCCGATATCCACAAAACAGCCAAAATTGGTGATATTATTGACAATACCCGGCAATAATTGCCCTTCCCTTAAATCGATGATAGAAGTAATATTTTGATTGAACGTAAAAACCTTCGCCTTTTGGCGCGGATCCAATCCTGGTTTTTCCATTTCTTTTAGGATGTCTTTTAACGTTGGAAGTCCAATAGTTGAGGTGCAATAGTTTTCCAAGGTTATTTTTTGAAGTATTTCCTTATTTCCAAGGAAGTCTGCAATAGGCAATTTCAAATCTTTGGCCATTTTGTTGACAATGGCATAACTTTCGGGATGCACGGCAGAATCATCTAACGGATTTTTTCCGTTTTTTATTCTTAAAAATCCGGCGCTTTGCTCAAAAGCTTTATCGCCCAATCGGGGTACTTTTTTAATGTCATTTCTCGACAAAAAAGCGCCATTTTCACTTCGAAAAGCCACCATATTTTCGGCCAATTTTGGTCCGATTCCCGACACATAACTCAGCAAAGATTCACTCGCGGTATTGATATTTACGCCGATCATATTCACGCAACTTTCTACAGCGTTGTCCAACGCGTTTTTTAATTTGGTTTGATCAACATCGTGTTGGTATTGACCCACACCAATCGATTTTGCGTCAATTTTCACCAATTCGGCCAAGGGATCGGCCAATCTTCTTCCGATAGAAACAGCGCCTCTAACCGTCACATCATAATTAGGAAACTCATCACGGGCAATTTTTGAGGCGGAATAGATTGATGCCCCGGCTTCACTCACCACATAAACCTCAATGTCCTTATAAAATTTGATGTTTTTAATAAATTGTTCCGTTTCCCTGGATGCGGTTCCGTTACCAATAGCAATCGCTTCAATTTTATAGGCATTCACCAATGAACTGATTTTACCGGAAGCGGCTTTTAAGTCGTTTTGTGGCGCATTTGGATAAATAGTCTCATTATAAACCAAACCGCCCTGAGCGTTCAGGCAAACCACTTTACAGCCCGATTTAAATCCGGGATCAATGGCTAAAATATTTCTTTCACCCAAAGGTGCGCCCAAAAGCAATTGCTTTAAATTTTTTGCAAAAACTTGAATCGCTGCATCATCGGCTTTTTCTTTGGCAAGGACTAAAATTTCATTGGACAATGCGGGAAACAACAATCGCTTATAAGAATCTTGAATGGCCAATTTAATTTGAATCGCACATTCATTTTTTGAATTGATAATTCTGTCTTCTATTTTACTTATGGCTTTTTCATCATCAATTTCAATCTTTACACGAATAAACCCATCGTTTTCCGCTCGTAAAATCGCCAGCAATCGATGAGACGGGCAACGGTTCAACGCTTCGGAAAAATCAAAATAATCTTGATATTTTTGAGCTTTTTCATCGGCTGATTTTGTTTTAATTACTGAGGTGGAAATAATGGCAAACTTTTCCAGCTGATAACGCATGCTATTTCTGATATCGGTTCGTTCATTAATCCATTCGGCAATAATATAACGGGCACCTTCGTAAGCTGCTTCTGGGGTTTCAACTTCTTTATTCAAGTATTTTGAAGCAATGGATTTAAGGTCTGTGGCACGCTGGCCCATCATAATTTTAGCCAAAGGTTCCAAACCTTGGTTACGTGCGGTTTCGGCTTTTGTTTTTCGCTTTTTCTTAAAAGGAAGATAAATATCTTCCAAAGTGATTAAATCGTTGGATGAAATAATTTTTGCTTTTAATTCATCAGTTAAAACCTCTTGTTCTTCTAAAGCTTTCAGAATGGCTGTTTTTCGCTTTTCTAAAGTTTCAAACTGCAATTTATACTTCACAATGTCGCCAATTTGAACCTCATCCAAATCACCTGTCATTTCTTTTCTGTAACGCGAAATAAATGGAATGGTACAATCCTCATTTAACAGTTGAACCGTGTTAATAATACTTTTTTCTGAAATTTGCGTGTTTTGTAAAATATATTTGATTAATTGCATTTGCTGTTTATTAGATGAAGCAAAGATATTATTTCATCTGTTTATATTGTATTTTTTATTGGTACAACTGCTGTTCACCATTAATCATTTTTGTGTATCAAAATTTGTTATGGCTCGTTTCATCATAATTTAAATCAAAAAATATAAAAAAACCAGTGAAATCAAATTCACCGGTTTAGTCACATTTTTATAGGTTTTCTTCTTACAAATCTAATCGAACGCCAAGAGAAATGTTGTTTTGATCAATAATGGCTTTGTTGAAAATAGGATTTAGATCATATTTAACATATAACGAAACATCATCTTTACCAACATAGGCGCTAATGCCGTATATAAAATTATTGGTATTGAAATCCTTTCTGGACTTTTCTTTTATCTTATCACCATCTTGTTTGTATTTAAGCTTTTGAAGATTTCCAAGGTTAAAACCAGCATAACCGCCAGCGCCTATTTTAAATTTATTATTGGTAGAATATCTAAAACTGTTTTCTTTTTCAATTTTTTTAGAAGGTCCAAATTCAAAATGAACCGGAAAAACTAAATTGGCCATTCTAAATTTTGATTTATCTAAATTAATTGGAAATTCTTCTAAAATAGTTTGAGTTCCATCTTCAACAAAGTACCTGTTATCTGTTGGTTTTAAGCCATTGTATTGCAACGAAACGCCATATTTAAATCTAACTGCATTGGTGTTTTCAAACACCCTTGTATCCCAAGCCCAACCAATTTCAAAAAAACGGCTTCCGCCAACTTTATATGGAGAATCATTTAAGTTTTGTCCTTCAGTAATGGTATTGTTTAATCCAAAAGCCACCACAAGATTAGAATATGTTTTTATATCCTGTTGGTATCTATTTCGTTCATCATCTATCTTTAAAAACCCGTCTTTACCCCCAATTTCAATTGAAACTTTTGTGTTTGTAGCTCTTTTATCAATCTGATTTTCATGATTTCTTTTTAATAAAGAAATTGAATTCTCTATAATTGCCAATTTATTATCTATGTTTAATGCGTGTAATTCAGCAGCTTCTTTCTTTAATTTTTCCGATTCCTCAAACGATATTTCATTTTTTTCATATTTTTCATTAATCGCAATAATTTTCTTTTTTAAAGCTTCCTTTTCTTCTTTAGTTACCAGTTCTTTTTTAAGTTCTAGCGCCTCTAATTTAACTTGTAAACTATCCTTTTCTTGTGCAAAAGATTGCTGGCATAATAAGCCATTCAATACCAGAAATCCAATAATAATTATTCTTTTCATATTTATACTGTTTAGATTTTACGTTATTTAATTTTCGCGATTTACAATTATAATTTTAGGGTCTTTTAAAGCCTTTACAAGAGCATCAAATAAGCGATTTTTAAAATCCTTATCTAAATCAAATTCTACTTCGGCTAACAGATCTGCACCTTTAAAACCCCTACTGTGTATCACTTTTCGCTCTGCAATTAAACTTTTTTGTGCTGATTCCAATAGTTGTTCAATTTCAAAATCTGAAACTTCGCCTTTTACTTTTTTAATTATTTCCGCTTGGGCAACTGCCTCCAGTATTTTTTGCTTTTGAAGAGCGTCAATTCCTGAAATTTGCACTTGTATTTCTGAAACTGGACTTTCATTTTGAAAAATAGTATTATTTATATTTGCTTGATTTTCAGCAATATTTTTTTCTTTTGGTTTGAACGCAGGTTTTTCAATTGCGTTATCTTGAGCAGATTTTACCGAAGATTCCTCATTTTCAGAAGTTGCCAATACATTTTGAGGTTGTTCAACTATTGATTGAATTTTGTCTTCCTGAACCTTTAAAACCGGCTCTGCAACTAATTCCTTTTCTAATGTTTGTTCATTCTTATTTCCAAAATATATCCCAACAGAAATAATTATTAAAATAGAGGCGGCATACTTTAAAAAAGTCCATTTTTTCTGATTTCTTGATTTTCCAAAATCGTTTAATTTACCTTCAAGTTTTGCCCAAACATCCTTACTTGGTTCAATAGTTCTATTTTGCAGATCTTTTCTATACTTGTGTTCCATGGTAATGCATTTTATTTGTTTTCAGCATTTTTTGCAATGCTTTTCTTGCCCTAAACAATTGGGTTTTTGATGTTCCTTCCGTAATATTCAACAATGCAGCAATTTCTGAATGCTTATATTCTTCAATAACATATAAATTAAAAATTACTTTACAAGCATCCGGTAATTCATCAATATAGTTTTGGATATTTTCAATGGATATATGGTTTTCTTCTTTGATTTCTTCAGCCTTTTCAAAATAACTCATGTCATCTATAAACACTAATTTGCTTTTCTTTCTCAAAAAAGAAATACTTTCCCAAATCATAATTCTTTTAATCCAACCTTCAAAACTGCCTTCGTTTTTAAATGTTGCCAATTTGGTGAACACTTTAAAAAAACCATTGAGCATAATTTCTTCTGCTTGTTGTAAATCTTTAATATAATATTTGCACAAACCCAACATTTTAGGAGCATATTTCTCATATAATTGCTGTTGGGCCCTACGGTTATTTTTAAGTGCTTCCTTAATTAATTGTGCATCTTTATCATTTGATTTTATGACTTTTAGCATTTTTTAAACGTCTTTCAAGTGTTTTTTTATATTGATTTTAATAATCCCAAGAAACTTCCAAATTATTATTTCCTGTAGTAAAGAAACTTTTATCAAGTTCTTACATTTATATAGACGCAAAAGTCCCACAAAAGGTTGACAATGCAAATTTTTTAATCTAAAAAAAAGTGTTTTATGGGGGGTTGCATTTCAATTAAGATTTAACAAAAAGCACTGCTGAAGTGAGTGTTACGTTCGTATTCTCCAGTAAATTTGGGATTTGTGTACACAAGCATGAAACTCGTGCTCGCATGGTGTTTTTTAATTTGGTTTTCAGTCCAAAGAATAGATTGAATTATTAAATTCCACAAAAATCGTCACCCTAAACTTCTTTCAAGATTTGGCTAAATATGGTGAGATGCTGAAATAAACCTGCCTGCCGGACAGGCAGGTTCAGCATGACGATTGAAAAAATTTTGTAACAATAACCTAACTAATTTGCTCGCCGTTAGCTACCGAGTCATTTTCCGGTTCAATAAAGGCTAGTTTGCCATCGGGCGTATTGGTCATTAAAATCATTCCCATACTATCGATGCCTTTTAAGTTTCTCGGCGCTAAATTAACCAAAACTGTCACTTTTTGTCCGATGATGTCCTCCGGATTAAAACTTTCTGCAATGCCCGAAACTATGGTGCGAACATCAATGCCAACATCAACTTTTAACTGCAACAATTTTTTGGTTTTCGGTACTTTTATCGCTTCTACAATCGTCCCAACCCTGATATCCAATTTTGTGAAATCATCAAATTCAATGGTTGGTTTTTGTGGTTCCGTTATTTTGTTTTCAGCTTCATTTGTTAACTTTGTCGCTTCCAATCGGTCTAGTTGCGCCTGAATTTCTTCATCCTCAATCTTCGCAAACAACAATTCCCCTTTGCCAATTTGATGGTTTGGAGGCAGTAATTCGTCTTTGTCTTCAACATCGTTCCACCCTTCGGCTCCGCTCAGGGCACTGTCAGTTTGGTCACTGAAACTGCTCAGAGGGCTGTCAATTTGGTCATTCGCTGCGCTCATCCGGCTATCAGATTGGTCGCTGAGCGGAGTCGAAGCGATATTCAAAATTCCTTTCAATTTTGCTGAAGTAAATGGCAAAAAAGGTTCGCTCAAAATAGCCAAGGCGCTTGCAATTTGCAAAGCAACGTACATCACCGTTTTTACGCGTTCTTCATCAACCTTTATCATTTTCCAAGGCTCTTCATCAGCCAGATATTTATTTCCCAATCGGGCTAAATTCAGCAATTCTTGAGAAGCTTCACGAAACCTGTAACGATCGATTGAATTGCCAATGATGGATGGAAATTTGTGCATTTTCTCCAAGGTTTCATTGTCGATATCTGAAAACTCGTTGGGTTCAGGAACAATGCCGTTGTAATATTTTTCGGTTAAAACCACTACGCGATTGATAAAATTACCAAAAATGGCCACCAATTCGTTGTTATTTCTTGCCTGAAAGTCTTTCCACGTAAAATCGTTGTCCTTTGTTTCGGGCGCATTTGCCGTTAGGGCATATCGCAACACATCTTGTTTATCGGGAAAATCCTCCAAATATTCGTGCAGCCAAACCGCCCAATTTTTTGAGGTGGAGATTTTATTGCCTTCCAAGTTTAAAAACTCATTTGCAGGCACATTTTCGGGCAAAATATAAGTGCCTTCGGCTTTTAGCATCGCCGGGAAAATAATGCAATGAAACACAATATTGTCTTTTCCTATAAAGTGAATCAATTTTGTGTCTTTATCTTTCCAATATGGTTCCCAGTCTTTTCCTTCGCGCACCGCCCATTCTTTGGTGGATGAAATGTAGCCAATAGGCGCATCAAACCAAACGTACAACACTTTTCCTTCAGCATTTTCAACCGGAACAGGTATTCCCCAATCCAAATCGCGCGTTACTGCTCTTGGTTTTAATCCGTCGTCCAACCACGATTTTACTTGTCCCAACACATTGGCTTTCCAGTCGTTTTTATGGCCTTCCACAATCCATTCACGCAACCATTTTTCATATTTTTCCAATGGCAAATACCAATGTTTTGTCATTTTTTTGGTGGGAACATTTCCCGTAATGGCCGATTTCGGATTGATTAAATCGGTTGCATTGTGGCTTGTGCCGCATTTTTCGCATTGATCGCCATAACTTTCTTCGTTGCCGCATTTCGGACAAGTGCCAACCACAAATCGGTCTGCCAAAAACTGGTTCGCTTCTTCGTCATACAATTGTTCGCTGGTTTCTTCAATAAATTTTCCTTCATCATACAATTTCCTAAAAAATTCTGAAGCTGTTTTATGATGAATCTCTGCGGAAGTCCGTGAATAATTATCAAAGGAAATTCCGAAATCCTGAAAAGATTTTTTAATGATGGCGTGGTATTTATCCACCACATCTTGCGGCGAAATGCCTTCTTTTTTTGCTTTAATGGTAATGGGAACACCGTGCTCGTCCGATCCGCAAATGTAAATCACATCGTTTCCTGTTAGGCGTAAATAACGTGCATAAATATCGGCCGGAACATAAACACCCGCCAAATGGCCGATATGAACCGGACCGTTGGTGTAAGGCAGTGCTGCCGTAATGGTATATCTTTTTGCCATAGCGGCAGGATTTTTGGAATTGCTCATCAAAATTTGTTTAAGAGCCACAAAAATAAGGATTGTTTACTAGAAAAGTGAATAGTTGATTCGGTTTTCGTAATTTGCAATCTATTTTATTAAATTTAAAGATGATTCAACCCAACTATTTAAAAAAAGGCGATACTGTTGCCATTGTTTCAACAGCCAGAAAAATATCTTCGGATCAAATAATTGCGGCCATTAAATTGCTTGAAAAATGGGGATTAAATGTGGTAATAGGAAACACCATTGGTTTGGAAGAAAATCAATTTGCCGGAAATGATGAGGCGCGAATAAACGATTTTCAACAACTGTTAAACAACCCAAAAGTGAAAGCCATTTGGTGCGCACGAGGCGGTTATGGGACGATTCGACTTATTGACCAGCTTAATTTTGCAGAATTTAAAAAACGCCCAAAATGGATTATCGGTTATTCAGACATTACGGTTTTACACAGTCATATTCACAATTTAGGCATTGAAACTTTGCACGCAACCATGCCCATTAATATTGAAAAAAACAGCAAAGAATCTTTAGAAACCCTAAAAAAGAGCCTCTTCGGAAAAAATCTGGCTTATGAAATTCCTGCTGATAAAAAAAACAAATCGGGAAATGCAACTGGCGAACTTGTGGGCGGAAATTTATCCGTTCTATACAGTTTGTTGGGTAGCAAATCTTCGATTAAAACGGATGGCAAGATACTTTTTATAGAAGATTTGGATGAATATTTATACCATATTGACCGAATGCTGATGAACCTGAAACGAAATGGTTATTTTTCGAATTTAAAAGGATTGATTGTTGGCGGAATGACTGATATGCACGACAATGAAATTCCTTTTGGCAAAACTGCCGAAGAAATTATTTTGGATTGCGTGGCAGAATATGATTTTCCGGTGGTTTTTAATTTTCCTGCCGGTCATTTGGATGATAATCGCGCGCTGATTTTAGGCAGAAAAATAACTTTGGAAGTTGGCGAAATTAAAAGCAAAATCACGTTATTGTAAAGAATCATACCAACTTAACCGCGAATAACGCAAAGAAAAAACGCTAAGTACGCAAGAAATTTAAAAAACCAATAAGAATCATAGCGAACTTTGCGTAAAACCTTTGCGTCCCGATAGCTATCGGGATTGCGGTTAAAAATTGTAGTTTGTTGGTATAGATATAAGTATTATTAGAAAATAACTTAATCGCGAATAACGCAAAAAATCAATAAAATGGCTAAACACAACGAACTGGGAGAATTGGGCGAAGATCTTGCGGCGGAAGAACTTGAAAAAAATGGCTATGAAATTGTGGAGCGCAATTGGCGTTACAAGAAAGCAGAAATCGACATTATTGCACGAAAAAATGAGGTGTTGGCCATTGTTGAAGTTAAAACCCGTTCTTCCGATTATTTTGGTGATCCGCAGGATTTTGTGAATACAAAAAAAATTAAAATGTTGGTGGAAGCCGTGAATGAGTATGTTAATTCAAAAGACTTGGAAGTTGAAGTGCGCTTTGACATTATTGCCATCATTATAAATGAAAACAAGCTTACGATTGAGCATTTAGAAGATGCCTTTTTTCATTTTTAATGATTTAACAGGCATTGCAGCTTTGTGAATCCTAGTTTATTTTCTTTGTGAGTCATTGTTTCTGTATTTCACAAAGGCGTCCAGGGAAACATTAAATAATTTAGTAATGAAAGTCTCATCGAGGAGCGATCTGTTTGTATTAAAAAGATAATCGAACATCAATAATCTTTAAATTCCAAAATAAAATAAATGAAAAAACTACTGACCTTGCTGCTTTTAATCATTGTATCGTGCAAGTCGACTAAAAATATGACCACTGATTTTTTTGTAAATGAAGCTATTTTGATCAATACCATAAATTGTCCGGAAAATGGAGATTGCACCATTGAATTGCTGCCGAACACTTCCTTGGAGTTTAAAAAAGACGAATTTGGCAATTTATATCCAGTGATTTCTGAAGGCAATAAAACGATCTTTAAATATATATACACCAGAAAACCCATTCCAAATACCCAAGACAGCAATTATTCTGAAATCGTTTTTGCCGAATTGGATTCCATCATCTCAGAAAAAACATTCACCAATGAAATGCTTCAGGATGCAAAACTACATTTTGGCCGTTTGTGTTTCTGCAAAGGCGAAACCGGCTATTATCCCATTAAAAAAGGCGAATTTAAAATCACAAAATCTTCAAAAAAAGGCCTTAAAATAGACTTCAATTTTAAGATTGATGAAGTGCCACAAATTATTTCAGCCATCAATGAAACTGTTTGTGTAAAATCAAATGCAACTAATTAACCACTTTTAACCGCAATTTGTTAAATTTGCCTTTTAATTAAAGGATAAAACCCATGTTACAAGTAGCGTTTATTAGAGAAAACAGGGAAACTGTTTTAAAAGGTTTGGCAAAAAGAAATTTTAAAAATGCCGAAGAAATGGTCGATAAAACCATTTTGGCTGATGAAGAAAGAAGGGCCATTCAAACAGAACTGGACGCTATTTTAGCCGAATCCAATAAACTTTCTAAAGACATTGGCGATTTATTTAAATCGGGCGAAACCCAAAAAGCCGCTATTATAAAACAAAAAACTGTTCAGCTAAAAGATAAATCGAAAGAATTAACCGACAATCTTCAGCAAAAATCAACTGATTTACAGGAATTATTATACTTAATTCCAAATATTCCCAATGAAATTGTGCCTGCAGGAACTTCTGCAGAAGACAACCTAAATGTTTTTCAGGAAGGCGAAATTCCCAATTTGCACAAAGGTGCTATGCCGCACTGGGAATTGGCAAAAAAATATGACATCATCGATTTTGAACTGGGAAATAAAATTGCAGGCGCAGGTTTTCCTGTTTATAAAGGAAAAGGCGCAAAATTGCAACGTGCATTGATCAATTATTTTTTGGATAAAAATACCGCTGCGGGTTATGAGGAAGTTCAGGTACCGCATTTGGTGAATGAAGCATCGGGATTTGGAACCGGACAATTGCCCGATAAAGAAGGGCAAATGTATCACGATGCCACGGATAATTTATATTTAATTCCCACTGCGGAAGTTCCCGTCACCAATATATACCGGGACGTAATTTTAAAAGAATCTGAATTTCCCATTCTTAAAACAGCTTATACGCCTTGTTTTAGAAGAGAAGCCGGTTCTTACGGAGCGCACGTTCGCGGATTAAACCGATTGCATCAATTTGACAAAGTAGAAATTGTGCGGATTGAACATCCGTCAAACTCCTATGCGGCTTTGGAATTGATGGTAAATCACGTAAAAGGGATTTTGCAGGAACTGAAACTGCCTTACAGAATATTGCGTTTGTGTGGAGGAGATATGGGATTTACCTCGGCATTAACCTACGATTTTGAGGTGTTTTCAACAGCGCAGGATCGTTGGCTGGAAATTAGTTCGGTGTCTAATTTCGAAACATTTCAGGCAAACCGATTGAAACTTCGATTTAAAAACAAAGAAGGAAAAACCGAACTGGCGCATACGCTCAACGGAAGTTCATTGGCGTTACCGCGCGTTTTGGCAGGGCTATTGGAAAATTGTCAAACGCCGGAAGGAATAAAAATTCCGGATGCTTTGGTTCCATATTGCGGATTTGAATTCATTAATTAGCGCAAACGGTGAACATTAGTTTTTTGTAATTGTTCATTTCAACCAACGCTTCAAAATAAGCGTTCAATTGTCCGTTTTTCATAAAATTTAATGCGCTATTCTTTTTGGTTTCGTAATTTTCAACTTGTGTTTTCATAACCTAAAATTTAAATGGTTCTTTCTTGAAAGACTTTTTACGGATAAAATTGCAACAGCGATTCCGTGAAAACAGCTTTATTTATTAAAACTTTAACACTTGTTTGGTTATCTTTGAGAAATGTAAAAATCGCCTTATGCGCAACGCTTTAATCTTGTTTGTCTGTTGCTTTTCCCTGCAATTTTATGCACAGGAACCGCAATTGGCATCTCAGTATTTTAGGAATGGCGAGTATGAAAAAGCGGCTTCACTCTACAAAACGCTGTTTGAAAAAAATCCCTATAACGCCAATTATTTAAATGCATTAATTGATTGCTATCAACAGTTGGAAAAATTTGAGGAAGTGACCCAAATTGTGGTGAAACAATTAAAAAGCTATCCAAATCAGGAGTATTTGTATGTGGAATTGGGCTACAACGAGCAATTGCAAAATTTTCCCGACAAAGCCGCTCCATATTATGAAAAAGCCTTGCTTTCAATAGATAAATCGCCGGCATTGGGTTATGTTGTCGCTAAAACTTTTCAAGATAATTTCCTGCTTGATTATGCACTTTTGGCCTACAAAAAAGCAATGGCTATGAATCCAAATGCCGATTATAACTTTCAAATTGCTTTAATTTACAGTGAAAAAGGGGAACTTGAAAATATGTTCAACACCTATTTGAATCTTATTGAAACGAATGAAAATTATGAATCGGTTGCGAAAAGTTATATCGGAAAATTTATTACGGATGATTCAGAAAGTGAACCCAATATTTTACTGAAAAAACTTCTGTTAAAGCGTTCCCAAAACAATCCAAAAAACAGTTGGAATGAGTTATTGAGCTGGCTTTTTATCCAACAAAAAGAATACGATAAAGCATTAATTCAGGAAAAAGCACTGCACAAAAGAAATGTGGGCAATTTAAACGGCATCATCAATTTAGGAAAAATCACTTTTGAAAACAAGGATTTTGAAGCCACAAAAAACTGCTTCAACTATGTGCTGGAAAACCCACAAAATTTAGAAAATGAATTGATTGCCAAGCTGTATTTGCTTGAAGTAAATATGAAAACAAATGCACCTGTTGAAACTGTTGAAGTCCAATTTCAACAATTGTTTAAACAATATGGAAAAAACGTGGCCACTTTGAGTATCCAAACAATTTATGCAGAATTTTTGGCTTTCAAAAAAAACGAATCAGAACAAGCAATTTCAGTGTTGAAAGAAGCGCTAAAATTGCCCGTTAACGAATTTCAAAAAGGGTATTTAAAAACAAAATTGGCCGATATTTTGGTGTTTGAAAACAAATTCAGCAGCGCCTTAATTTATTATACCCAAGTTCAAAACGATTTAAAAAATCAGCCTATCGGACAAACAGCGCGGTTTAAAATTGCGCAAACATCCTATTTTAAAGGCGATTTTGAATGGGCACAATCGCAGCTCAGCGTATTGAAAAACTCTACCTCGCAACTCATCGCCAACGATGCTTTGGCGTTAAATTTGTTGATTACGGACAATGCCGTAAAAGACAGTTTAAAAATAGCCTTGAAAAAATACGCCGTCGCCGATTTGCTTTCCTACCAGAACAAAAATCAGCAAGCCATTGATACGTTGCAATTTGTTTTGAACCAATACAAAGGGCATCCCATTGAAGATGAAGCCCTTTTTAAACAAGCGCAATTGTTTGAAAAAATAAATCAGATCACAAATGCAGAGAACAACTATTTACAGGTTATCAATCTGAATAAAGATGATATTTTAGCCGATGACGCCCATTATTATTTGGCTGAATTGTATTTAAACAAATTAAACAGTCCGGAAAAAGCAAAAGAATATTATCAAAAAATGATATTTAACTATCCGTCGAGCATTTATGTGGTCGATGCCCGGAAAAAATTCAGGAAACTGCGGGGTGATGTGGTGAATTAGGATTTAGTCCGAAGCCTGCCTGCCGGCAGGCAGGACGGAAGACAGGAGACGGAAGATGGAAGTAGGATGTGGACTTGAAATCTGAAACAAATAACTAAAAACCTATAACATTTCAATAAACCTGAAACCTGAAACTTGAAATTTTTAACATATAACTATTTAACTTATAATATCTTAACTAAAAAATGTACATCTACAGCGTTACCACAAATATAGAAGAATCCATCCACGATGAATGGCTGCAATGGATGAAAGAAAAACACATTCCCGATATGCTTTCAACCGGAAAATTTAGTTACGCTAAAATGAGCCAGGTGATGATTGAGGAAGAAATGGGCGGCACAACCTACTCTGTGCAATATACCACCGAAAGTTTGGCAACTTTACAGGAATATTATAAAGAAGACGCCGCAAGATTGCGCGACGAAGCTACCAAACTTTTTAGTGGTAAATTTGTTGCTTTCAGAACCGAATTAAAAATAATCAGCGAGCAATTTAGCATGAGCGTGAAAAACTAATTTTATGAGTGTAAGAGCAAAAAAACACCTTGGACAACATTTTCTGAAAGACGAGCAGATAGCGCAAAATATTGCCGACAGCCTAACCGAAAAAGGCTATAAAACCGTCTTGGAAATTGGTCCGGGAATGGGTGTTTTAACCAAGTATATCCTTAAAAAGGACTTGGTTGTGCACGTAATTGAAATTGACACAGAGTCGGTGGAATATTTGAAAGCAAACTATTTAAACTTGGCCGACAGAATTATTTCAAAAGACTTTCTAAAAATTAATATTTCCGATTATTTTGGGGAAGAACAAGTGGCAATTATAGGCAACTTTCCCTACAATATTTCTACGCAAATTGTATTTAAAACACTGGAGAACAGACAACAAATTCCTGAATTTTCAGGGATGTTCCAAAAAGAAGTCGCCCAACGCATCGCAGAAAAAGAAGGCAGTAAAGTGTACGGAATTTTATCCGTTTTAACCCAGGCTTTTTACGATGTGGAATATTTATTTACGGTGCCGCCAACGGTATTTAATCCGCCGCCAAAAGTGGATTCTGGCGTAATTCGACTCACTAGAAAAGAAAATTTTAACTTGCCCGTGAACGAAAAATTGTTCTACACCGTTGTTAAAACCGCTTTTAACCAGCGCAGAAAAACAATGCGCAACAGTTTAAAAACGCTCAATTTATCCGATAATTTAAGAGAAGACCCTATCTTTGCCAAACGTCCGGAACAATTATCCGTGCAAGAATTTATTAGTCTGACCTCTAAAATAGAAAATGATGTCGTTTGAAATAACAGCAAAATACATTGATGAAATTCAGCAATTAATTGCTGACGGAAAAGATGAGGCGATTTTAATGCTTCTGGAAGAAGTGCATTATGCCGATATTGCTGAAATTATTGAAGACTTAACCGTTGAGGAAGGCATCTATTTAATAAAATTACTCGATAGTGACGTCACTGCGGATGTCATTACCGAATTGGATGAAGATACGCGTGAAAAAATCTTGGGAGGACTTTCATCCAAAGAAATTGCCGAAGAAATTTCGGAATTGGACACTGATGATGCTGCCGATATTATTTCTGAACTTACCGATAAACAACAGGAGGAAGTAATTTCCCATATCGAAGATGAAGAACACGCCAAGGACATTCGGGATCTTTTGCGGTATGATGAAAATTCTGCGGGTGGTTTAATGGCCAAAGAGCTTATAAAAGTCAATGAAAATTGGAATGTGCTTACCTGCGTTAAAGAAATGCGCTCCCAGGCTGAAGAAGTATCTCGGGTGCATTCCATTTATGTGGTTGACGACCACGACATATTAAAAGGACGATTGTCTTTAAAAGATTTATTGACAACCTCAACCAGAACGGCCATTAAAGATGTTTTTATCAAAAAAGTGGATTTTGTCCACGTTGATGATAAAGCCGAAGATGTGGCTAGAATTATGCAAAAATACGATTTAGAAGCCATTCCGGTGGTGGATAAAATGGGTCGTTTGGTAGGAAGAATCACCATTGATGATATTATTGATGTTATTAAGGACGAAGCGGAAAAAGATTACCAAATGGCTGCGGGGATTTCACAGGATGTGGAAGCCGACGATACCATTTGGGAATTGACAAAAGCGCGTTTGCCTTGGCTAATTCTGGCGCTTTTTGGCGGATTTGTGAGTGTTTCCATCTTGGGCGGATTTGCGACAGCGATGGAAAAATACAAAGAGCTGTTCTTTTTTACCCCTTTAATTGCCGCAATGGCCGGAAATGTAGGCGTACAATCATCGGCAATTATCCTTCAAGGTTTGGCCAACGACAGTTTAAGAGGTTCCTGGTGGAAAAGATTGATCAAAGAAGTTTCATTAAGCTTGTTAAATGGGTTGGTGCTTGCCGCCCTGTTAATGTCTGCAGGAATGTATTTTTTAGGCTTCGAAATTAAAGTTGGGCTTACCGTTGCCATATCACTGGTTTCTGTAATCATAATTGCCTCCATAATTGGCACTTTTGTCCCAATCATTTTAGACAAAAGAGGCATTGATCCGGCATTGGCCACTGGTCCTTTTATCACAACCAGCAACGACATTTTTGGAATCTTAATTTACTTTCTGATTGCAAAAATGATTTTAGGATTTTAAACGTTGGATAAATGATACTTGGAAATTAATAATCGATTTTTTAACAAGCTTTCAAAACTTTAAAGCGACTATTATACTTAGGCAACATTACAAAATAAACAAAAAGCGCCCTTACAAGACGCTTTTTGTTTAATATAATTTCCTAAATCTATTCTTCCATTTTAGCCCAGCTGTCTCTCAACGGCACGGTTCTGTTGAAAACCAAATGGAATTCAGTGGTATCTTTATCAACACAAAAATACCCCAAACGCTGAAACTGGAATCGGTCCAAAACATTGGCTTCTTTTAAACTTGGCTCCACAAAAGCTTCCAAAACCGTTAAAGAATCCGGATTTAAAAAGTCTTTAAAATCTTTTTCTTTATTGCTGTCTGGCGCTTCTTCGGTAAACAATCGGTCGTAAACCCGCACTTCCGCTTTTACGGCGTGCTTAATGGAAACCCAGTGCAGCGTTCCTTTAACTTTACGCTGACTTGCTTCTGTGCCGCTTCCGCTTAAGCTTTCGGTATCGTATGTACAATGAATTTCGGTAATTTCCCCGTTTTCGTCTTTTACTACCGATTCCGCTTTAATAATATAGGCATTTTTCAAACGCACTTCATTTCCTAATTTTAAGCGGAAGAACTTTTTGTTTGCCTCTTCTCTAAAATCTTCTTTTTCAATGTAAATTTCTCGGCTAAAAGGAACTTCTCTAAAACCGGCACTTTCATCTTCCTGATTGTTTTCAGCAGTTAACCATTCTTCATTTCCTTTAGGATAATTGGTTATTACAACTTTTACAGGATCTAAAACTGCCATCACGCGTGGCGCCGTTTTGTTTAAATCGTCTTTAATGCAATATTCCAGCAAAGCCACGTCGGTTACGTTATCCCGTTTCGAAATTCCTGCAGTTTCGCTAAAAGTTCTGATAGATTCTGGCGTATAACCTCGTCTTCGCAAACCCGATATGGTTGGCATTCTTGGGTCATCCCAACCGGTAACAATGCCTTCTTCAACCAATTGCAGTAATTTGCGTTTGCTCATTACCGTATAACTCAAATTTCTTCGCGCAAATTCGCGTTGTTTAGGCCGCAATTTTGCCGGATCGTAAACTTGGTCAATATACCAGTCGTATAAATCCCGGTGGCTTTTAAACTCCAATGTGCAAATAGAATGCGAAATTTGCTCCAAATAATCGCTTTCGCCGTGCGTCCAGTCGTACATCGGATAAATACACCAATCATTTCCTGTTCTGTGGTGGTGTCTTTTTAAAATGCGGTACATAATGGGGTCGCGCATATGCATATTAACGTGTTTCATGTCAATTTTTGCCCGCAAAACGTGTGAACCTTCCTCAAAATCGCCATTTTTCATTTTTAAAAACAGCGCCAAGTTTTCTTCTACCGACCTGTTTCGGTTCTTACTGTCGGTTCCCGGTTCGGTTGGCGTTCCTTTTTGCAAAGCCATTTCTTCCGATGATTGGTCATCAACATACGCTTTTCCGTTTTTTATAATTTCCACAGCCCAATCATACAATTGCTGAAAATAGTCCGATGAATACAATTCTTTGTCCCACGTAAAACCCAGCCATTGCACATCGTGTTTTATGGAATCAACATATTCCTGTTCCTCTTTTGCCGGATTTGTATCGTCAAAACGCAGGTTCACCGGCGCATTGTAGCGCAATCCCAAACCAAAATTCAAACAAATGGAAGCCGCGTGGCCAATATGCAAATAACCATTCGGTTCAGGCGGAAATCTAAATCGTAATTTATCTTGGGCCAAACCGTTTGCCAAATCATCTTCAATAATTTGCTCAATAAAATTCAGCGAGTTTTTTTCTTCATTCATAATAACATCAGACTTATAAGTTGCAAAATTATTGATTTTTTTCGGCAATGCAACTACAAAATCACACTGCATATTCAGTTAAGGCGTAAAGCCATCATTTTTAAAGAATTTTTTTGGGCGTTCCCCGCCAGCTGGCGGGGTCAGGCTTTCACTACTCGCATTTTTTAGTTGCGAAAAGCAACAAAAAAAGTGCTCAAACACTTAGTTTACCCTGAGCGGAGCCGAAGGGTTCTATCCTTAACGCGAATTCAAATTAATAATGAATCCCGCACCAGCGTCATGTTAGGCATTACAGTTTACCTTTGCACTCCTTGCGGTTAATAGCAACTTCCAGCTCCATTGAACTTCCGTCTTCTGACTTCGGACTTCTGACTTTTAGAGTTATCTTTGCCTAAATATTTTTAAAATGGGAATTATAAAGTTAAAAAATATACGGGTTTACGCCTATCACGGCTGTTTGCTGGAAGAAGGGAAAATTGGTTCCGATTATCGTGTGGATGTTTCGGTAAACGCCAATTTAAACTTATCGGCACAAAGCGATAACCTTGCAGATACGGTAGATTATGTTCATTTAAACAAAATTGTGAAACAGGAAATGGCCATCCGTTCCAAATTGTTGGAAACGGTGGTGAAACGCATTTTGGACCGGATTTTTCTTGAAATTCCTTTGGTTGAAGAAGCTGTTGTTGCCGTTTCAAAAATAAATCCGCCCATTGGAGGCAATGTGGCGATGGTGACCGTTGAGATGCGTAAAGTTAGAAGTTGAGAAGACCGATCCCGATCGCTATCGGGACGGAAGACTGAAGTTGAAAAAAAGTCTCTTGAAGTCGATAACTTTCCTTCCGGAAGATTTTTAATAATTATTTGAAGCCGCGTAAGGGATTGCAGTGGAAATACTTTTTTGATTTGCCTTTTGGCGAAGTAAAAAAGATTGAAACGTAAAGCCCGACCCGCCTGCCGGCGGGGAACGCCCACCAAAAAACGTACAGACCCAAAAAATAATTAAAAGATAAAGACTTAAAGACCAAAGTTATAGCAAACAATTGCATAAATTCAACAAATCCGCAGTTAAACGATTATACAATTAAAAAAAAATTGTAAATTTGCAATCCGATAATGGCGTTTTGGCCGAGTGGCTAGGCAGAGGTCTGCAAAACCTCGTACAGCGGTTCGAATCCGCTAGACGCCTCTTAAAAACCTAAGTAATTCGCTTGGGTTTTTTGTTTTCTTTAACACCTTGTTAAAAATAAATTCTTGTATATTTGTGTTAAAGTTTTATTTATGAAAATTTACCCCATTGAAACAGGGAACTTTAAACTGGATGGCGGTGCCATGTTTGGCGTAGTTCCTAAAGTAATTTGGCAACGCACAAACCCCGCAGATGAAAATAACTTAATTGATATGGCGTTGCGCTGTTTGTTGATTGAAGACGGTGACCGCCTTATTTTAATCGACAATGGCACCGGAAACAAACAATCAGAAAAGTTTTTTAGCTACTATTATTTCTTCGGAGACTTTTCGCTTGATGCCTCTTTGGCAAAATATGGATTTCACAGAGACGATATTACCGATGTTTTTTTAACCCATTTGCATTTCGACCATTGCGGCGGAAGCATTCAGTGGAATAAAGACCGCACCGGCTATGAACCAGCGTTTAAAAACGCCAAATTTTGGAGCAATAAAAACCATTGGAAATGGGCGGTTGAACCAAATCCGAGAGAAAAAGCTTCGTTTTTGACAGAAAACATCAATCCAATCCAAGAGAGCGGACAACTGAATTTAGTGGATTTGCCAACCGGTGATTTTGCCAAAAACACGCCGCTTGGTTTCGATATTTTATTTGCAAACGGGCATACCGATAAACTCATGATTCCCCACATTCAATATCAGGGTAAAACCATTGTTTTTGTGTCGGATTTGTTGCCGACCGTTGGGCATATTCCTTTGCCATACGTGATGGGCTATGACACTCGTCCGCTTTTGACCATGGAAGAAAAAGACAAGTTCTTAAAGATTGCTGCCGACAATAATTATTTTTTGTTCTTTGAGCATGATGCCACCAATGAACTTTGTACCATAAAACACACCGAAAAAGGCGTGCGATTAAATCAAACTTATACATTTAACGAAGTATTTAATTAACACAAAACAAAAGAATGAGAATATTTAAATCGATGTTTGTTGTTGCATTGGCAACAATTTCATTAGCAAGTTGCGGTTCTGTAAAATCTATTGCGGACAAGCCAGTTCCGACCATGGAAACCACTATTTCCATGCCACAAAAGAAAGGCGCCATTGGCGAAGAACAATTCAACCATTGGGCACATGCCGATTTGGTGGCGGATACCATTCCCGGAATGAGCCTGGACAAAGCCTATAAATTTTTAGAGGGAAAAAAAGGCGTAACAGTTATTGTTGCCGTAATTGACTCTGGAATTGACATTGAGCACGAAGATTTAAAAGACGTTCTTTGGACCAATTCCAAAGAAATTCCCGGAAATGGCATTGACGATGACAATAATGGTTATGTGGATGATATTTACGGATGGAATTATTTGGGAGGAAATGGCGTTGCCGCTCCTGAACAATTGGAAATTACACGCATTGTGGCCAAATTAAATCCGCGTTTTGAAGGAAAAAAATTGGAAGATATCAGTGAAGCCGACAAAGCCGACTTTAAAAAATACCAGGAATATGTGGAAGAGTTTAAAACTGCTTCCTCAAGACATTTCCAAACCTTGACCCGTATGGAGCAAATAGCCGATAATTTTGCGGCAGTTAAGAAATACTTGGGCAAACAAGCCATTACCTTGGAAGATTTACAGGGAATAAATACGGATGACCAAAAATTAAAAGCGCAAGTAGGCGATTTGATTGGTTTATTTGGCAGAGGTTTGGATGAAGATGCCTATTTGGACTATTATGAAACCCAAAAGAAAAATAAAAACTACGATTTTAATTTTGACGGACGTGCCATTGTTGGCGACAATCCGGAAGATTTTAACGACAGAAATTACGGAAACGGGTTTGTGATCGGTTCAAAAGAGGAAGAGTCTCACGGAACGCACGTGGCAGGAATTATTTTAGCTTCAAGAAATAACAATAAAGGATTGGAAGGTGTTGCCCATAACGCAAAATTAATGTCTGTTCGGGCGGTTCCAGATGGCGATGAGCGCGATAAAGATGTTGCGTTGGCAATTAGATATGCCGTAGACAATGGCGCAAAAGTAATCAACATGAGTTTTGGAAAAAGCTTTTCACCGAACAAAGAATGGGTTTTTGACGCCATAAAATACGCTGAAAAAAATGATGTTTTGTTAGTGCACGCTGCCGGAAACGACAATAAAAATATTGATGTAAAAGACAATTTCCCAAATGATTCTGAAGATAAAGTAACCGAATTTTCTGACAATGTGATTACTATTGGCGCATTGAGTGCTAATTTTAACGAAAATATGCCGGCTACATTTTCTAATTACGGCAAACTAAATGTTGATGTTTTTGCGCCTGGAGTGCAGATTTATTCAACGGTGCCAAAAGATGAATATGCAAAATTTAGCGGTACTTCTATGGCTTCGCCAGAAGTTGCCGGTATTGCAACATTAATTCGTTCTTATTATCCACAATTGTCCGCAAGTCAGGTAAAACACATTATCATGAATTCAGGTGTTAAAGTAAATTTACAAGTGCTTGTTCCTGGACAAAAAGGTGATAAAGCGCCGTTTTCAAGCTTGTCAAAAGCAGGAAGTATCGCAAATGCTTACAACGCCTTGATATTGGCCGATAAAATGGTGAATTAAAACCAAAAATTATAATTTATTGTTAAAAAAACGCACGGTTCGCCGTGTGTTTTTTTGTTTTATAAAGTAATGTTTATATTGCGGCAAATAAACAAATCCCTTATGAATAGATTTTTTGTAGTACTTTTTACAATTATTTCAACCGCAGTTTTTGCTCAAAATAACACTTCTTACTGGCAGCAACATGCAGATTACAAAATGGTTGTGGATATTGATGCGGAAAATTATCAGTATAAAGGAATTCAGGAATTGGAATATACCAACAATTCTCCTGACGAATTAAATTTCGTTTTTTATTATTTGTATTTCAACGCTTTTCAGCCAAACAGTGAAATGGATGCCAGATTACAGGCGGTTGTTGATCCAGACAGCAGAATGGTAAGCAACATCGGCACCAAAGAAAATCCGGTTTATGAAAGCAGAATTGCCAAATTGAAACCCAATGAAATTGGTTATTTAAAAGTATTGTCGTTAAAACAAAGCGGAAAAGACGTAACATTCAGCATCGACGGAACCGTGTTAAAAGTGACTTTAAATGAAGCAATTCAACCGGGAGAGAAAGTAAAATTTGACATGACTTTTGAAGGACAGGTGCCTGTTCATATTCGCAGGGCCGGCAGAAACAGTGTGGATGGCGTGGCACTTTCCATGGCGCAATGGTATCCGAAAATGGCGGAATACGATTTTGAAGGCTGGCACGCAGATGCTTATATTGCCCGTGAATTTCATGGTGTTTGGGCAAATTTTGACGTGACGCTTCATATTGATAAAACATATACTGTGGGCGGAACAGGTTATTTGCAAAATCCGCAGGAAGTTGGCCATGGCTATGAAGATAAAACCAAGGCACTGAAGCTTCCGAAGGGAAAAAAACTGAAATGGCATTTTGTGGCGCCAAATGTGCACGATTTTACCTGGGCAGCCGATCCAAATTATGTGCACGATATTTTAAAAACCGCCAATGGAACAGAACTTCATTTCTTCTATAAAAAAGACAAAAAATATGCAAAAGCATGGAAAGCAGTTCAGCCTTTAACAGCGGAAGCGCTGCAGTATTTCAATGAAAATATTGGGGAATATCCTTGGAAACAGTATTCGGTGATTCAGGGTGGCGATGGCGGTATGGAATATGCCATGTGCACTTTAATTGAGGGCGGAGAAACCTTAAATGACATAGTTGGAACCGTTTTTCACGAATTGGCGCATAGCTGGTTTCAACAGATTTTAGCAACCAATGAAAGCAAACATTCTTGGATGGATGAAGGTTTTACTTCGTATGTTTCAACAATGGCTTCCAGCTTAATTTTAGAAGGCGGTGACGGAAAACCAAATGCAAAAGGTTACAAAAACTATTTTTACGCGGTAAAAAACAATATTGAAGAATCGTTAACAACCCACGCCGACCGATATAATACAAATGCCGCTTTCGGTATTGGAAGCTATACCAAAGGCAGTATGTTTCTGTCGCAGCTGAATTATATCATCGGAGAAGAAAATGTGCAAAAAACCATCAAAAAATATTTTGAAGATTTTAAATTCAAACATCCAACACCCAATGATTTTAAACGAACTGCCGAGAAAATTTCGGGAATTCAATTGGATTGGTTTTTGAATGAATGGACACAAACCATGCATACTATAGATTATGCGGTGGCGAAAGTTGAGGGAAATTCAGTTACGTTGGCACGAGTTGGGCAAATACCGATGCCTATTGATGTTTCCATCACTTATGTTGATGGAAGCACAGAAAATTTTTACATTCCTTTAAGTATGATGCGCGGCGAAAAAACCACCGATGCAACATTAATTAAAAATTGGTCTTGGGCACATCCAACCTACACTTTTCCCGTTTCAAAAGAAGTGAAAAAAGTTGAAATTGATCCTTCACAATTGATGGCGGATATTGAAAGAGGGAATAATGTGTTTGAATCTGGCAAAGGGATTTGATGCAATTCCATTTATATTAAAATCAAAAATTAAAAAGCCCATAAAGCATCGTTTTATGGGCTTTTTAATTAGATTTTTTGTAGTTAATCAACAATTAATCTGGGTAAATTTTCAGGCAATCTTGTAAGCAATTCATAATTTACCTGTTCGCTAAATTCGCTAAACGACGAAACGCTTATTTCCAAGTCGCCTTGTTTGCCTATCAAAACCACTTCATCGCCTTTTTCAACCGAATTAACTTGGGTAACATCAACCGTAATCATATTCATATTTACGGTTCCAACAACGCTAACACGTTGTCCGTTGATCAGCACAATGCCCTGATTGCTTAAATTACGGCTAAAACCGTGAGCGTAACCAACAGGAATTATGGCTATTTTTAAATCGGAATTGGCAAGATAGGACGTGCCGTAGCCAACAAATTCGCCCGTTTTTACTTTCTTCACATCCATCACGTGGCTTTTCCAGGAAATCAGGCGTTTCAACGGATTTTGAGTCACTTTCTTTTTAGTCAAATACTCAATCAAAATTTCTTTGTTGGGAAAAAATCCATACTGAATAATGCCCAACCGTACCATATCCATTTGAAATTTAGGATAGCGCAAAGCGGCGGCCGAACAAGCCGTATGTTTTTGTTCGGGCGTTAGGCCAGCAGCAGCTACTTTTTTCAGCACTTTTTGGAAAACCTGTTGCTGTTTGTGAATCCGATAATAATTGGCAATACTTTCCGCTCCTGCAAAATGGGTGCAAAGTCCTTTAAAAAACAGGTAATCACTATTATTTTTCAGCAATTTCAACACTGCCGGAAGTTGGTCCATCGCAAATCCGGTTCTGTTCATTCCGGTTTCCACTTCAATGTGTACTTTGGCCGTTTTTCCAATTCTTTTGGCTGTTTCAAGCGCTTTTTCCAATCGGTCCGGTTCAAAAACATAAAATTCAATATTGTTTTCAATGGCCCATTCCAGCTGCTCATTGTTGATGAGTCCCATAATCATCACCGTGCTGTTTTTAGTGCTTGCGTTATGTACACGCAAAGCTTCATCGGCGCTAAATACCGAAAAATGATTGATGCCGCAATTTTCGGCCAGCGGAACAAACACTTCAAGTCCGTGCCCATAAGCATTGCCTTTGACCACCGAAGATATTTGTACGCCGTTTACAATGTAATTTTTTAAAAGCTGAAGGTTGTGCTCCAGTGCCGATTTGCTGATTTCTATGTGTGAGGTGTGAAGGGATTTCATGATAAAATACGTAAGCTTATTTTGTGAAACAATTGTATGGCGACAGGTAAAATTTCATCCGGAAAATCATAATCGGGATTGTGCAGTGACGGACTTTTTTCACCCGATCCAATGCCAAACATGGCGCCTTTAAAATGTTGCGTAAACAGGCCAAAATCTTCTCCCCATTTAAAAGGAAATTTTCTTTCATAAATGTCAAAATCCAAATTTGTTGCAGATTCTTTAATGATTTCAACTGCTTCATCATCATTTTGGTTTGCGTAAAATTCTTGTGTCCACGAACAGGTGATGGGCATTTGATGATTTTCAGCTGCTTTTTTAACACAATCTATGATATCGGCGGTTAATTTTTCCATAGTTTCTTCATTCCAAGTGCGAATGGTAAGTCGTATTTCTCCATAACCTGCTGAAATTCCGTACGCAATTTCACCCATTTCAATATGAATTGGCGTAATTAAGGTAAAATCGTTTCGGTTTGGATCATTGTTGGAAAATTTCGCAGATTCCTGTAAAATTTCTGCAATGGCAAGCGCCGGATTCAAGCCGTTTTCCGGCTCTGCGGCGTGTGCGGTTTTCCCGTTTATTTTAATGATGATGCTTTTTACGGCGGCGGTAAACGAATTGTCTTTCACCACAATTTGGTTTAAAGGATAGGCAGGCAGGTTGTGAAAAGCAAAAATATAATCGGGTTTTAATGTTTCAAATTTTGGGTCGGCAAACACTGCTTTTGCACCTTCTCCGTCTTCTTCCGCAGGTTGAAACAATAAAAATACTTTCCCGGTTTTTGGTTTTTGTTCAGATAAAATTCTGGCCAAGCCCAATAAAACCGTCGTGTGCCCGTCGTGTCCGCATTTATGGGAAACGCCATCGATTGTTGATTTATGCGAAAACGCGTTGATTTCCTGTATCGGCAAGGCGTCCAATTCTGCCCTAAACATGACCGATTTCCCTGATTTTCCGCTATCAAACACAGCCACAATACCAGTTCCTCCAATGTTTTCTATGACTTTGGTTGGCGTGCAGGTTTTTAAAAAGTTGGCAACGCTTTTGGCAGTGTTGTATTCTTTCCCCGAAACTTCAGGATTGGCGTGCAGCATTTTACGAAATGTAACGAGTTCTTTTATTAATTCATTATTGAATATTGGTTCCATTTGTATTATTTTTTAGGTCAAACATTTCTCTTTTCATATTGAATAAAACTTCATATCAATGATTGAAAACTAGGAATAAAATTATTGCAGAAATCAAAAAGTCTAAAAAGGAAGATTTATCGGATTAAAGCAAAGATAACCCGATTTTACCAGATTTTTAGGGTTAAACTGTTAATGATTTCTTATTTATAGGATTTTTTTCATCAAAAATTGGCGTTCTTGCGTGAAATTGACATAAGGTCAATCCAATTTAAAACAACATGATTCTGTTAAATTATTTACCTTAGCCAATCAGAAAATAGCCTTTAAATGTCTGTAACCGATAAACAATTTTTAAATCCGGAAAAATGGGTCAGCTTGCATGCCGATTATCTTTTCAATTATACCATTAGCCGGCTTAACGACAGGGATTTAGCGAAAGATTTGGTACAGGACACTTTTTTTTCGGCCTTAAAAGCAAAGGATAATTTTAAAGGAGAATCCAGCGAACGCACTTGGTTAATCGCTATATTAAAACGTAAAATTGTAGATTATTACCGTAAAATTAATTCGACAAAAGGAAAGGCTGAAGTGCGTATGAGTTTTTATGCGGAAGGCGAAAGAGAAGGAGAATGGCTGGAAGAACGTGCGCCAACCGACTGGAGCGGTGAAATTGAAAAAAAGATTGAAAACGAAGAATTGGCCATTGTTTTGGAAAAATGCATCGAAAGCCTGCCCGAAAAATACGCTATGGTTTTTAGGATGAAAACCGTGCATCAAATTGAAACGGAGGATATTTGTAATGAACTTGAAATTACTTCGACAAATTTTTGGGTAATTATTCACAGAGCCCGAACCCAACTCAGAAAGTGCATGGAAGAAAATTGGTTTAAAATTTAAAATATATTGACATGAAAATTACATGCAATGAAGCAACTGAAATTTGCGACAAAAGCCAATACAAAGAAGCCAGTTTGTTGGAAAAAATAAAACTTGGCACTCATTTATTTTTATGTAAAAAATGCGGACTTTACGCCAAACAAAACAAAATGATGAGTGTTTGTTTGCGAAAATTAAAGGAAGCGGAAAGCCATAAAACGCATCATTTAAATCAAGATGAAATGAATTGCATGGCGCAGGAATTAAAAACCAAAATAGAAGCATAATCCATAAATAGACCTTAAAGATTGCTTTTGAGAATTAATTTATCGAGGAATTTACGTTGAACTTAGTGCCTTTTGTTTCCTTTAAAACATAAAATAAAATGAGTTTTTTACCTGAAAAAATAGACGATTACGTTGTAAATCATTCCCAAAAAGAACCTGAACTTTTACAGCAGTTGAATAAGGAAACTTGGCAAAAAGTGTTAAATCCAAGGATGTTGAGCGGAGGTTATCAGGGCAGAATTTTGTCGATGATTTCTAAATTAATCCAGCCAAAAAACATTTTGGAAATTGGCACTTATACCGGTTATTCGGCTTTATGTTTGGCGGAAGGAATGCAAAAAAACGGAACGCTTTTCACCATAGATAAAAATGAAGAACTGGAAGATTTTGCCAAAAAATATTTTGGGCAATCGCCCAATAATTTACAAATAAAACAATTGGTTGGAAATGCTTTGGACATTATCCCAACCTTAAACGAAAAATTCGATCTGGTTTTTATTGATGCGGATAAAGAAAATTATATTACCTATTTTAAGATGATTATTGATAAAATGAATTCGGGTGGCGTAATTTTATCGGACAATGTGTTGTGGAGCGGGAAAGTTGTTGAAAAAATTGAACCCCATGATAAAGACACCCAAGCCTTGGTTGCATACAATGAATTGTTAAATAATGACGATAGAATTGAAACTATTTTGCTGCCAATCAGGGATGGATTGTCAATTAGCAGGGTGAAATAAAGTTTTTTAAACAAGAATTTGAAAACTATCTTTCTCTTTTAACAGATCCGTTCTCTTCTTCTTTGGGGTCTTTAACTTCAGGTTCAGGAGAATTTTCAGCAACATTTTTAACTTCTTCTGTTGGCGTTTCAGACTTTTTAAGGTCTATGGCCGTAGTTGAGGAATCGGCGGTAATATTGGCTGATATGTCGGTTACCGTATTTTTTGCATCCTTTGGCTTGGTAAAATAACTCACCAAATTTCCGTCGGCATCTTTTAAAGGATTTATGGATTTTTCAATATCATCCGTAACTTTTTTCATAGGATTAGAAAAGTCGTCAAAATTGTCTTTTATTCTGTTTACCTCATTTCTCACTTTTGCGGCCACATCAATATCAATGTTATTTTTTTCGGCGCTATTGTGTATCTCCCGTTTAATATCGTTGGTAGCATTTTTAATTTGACGCATTCCTTTTCCCAGTTCGCGCGCAATTTCCGGAAGTTTATCTGCACCAAAAACCATCACAACCACCAATAAAATTACAAATATTTCGCCACCGCTGATAAATAAAAACATATTAAATATTTTTTAGGCTACAAAGATAATTAAAAAACAGTTCAAAGATTAAATCTTAGCTAATACGTTTAATTCACAACCCACGATTTAAATCGTGGACTTATTTCTTGGTGAGCATGCGTTTTATTTCATTCAACTTCATCAAGGCTTCAATTGGCGTAAGCGTATCAATGTTGGTGGAGAGAATTTCTTCTTTGATATTTTCGAGCAAAGGATCATCCAGCTTAAAAAAACTCAATTGCATATCGTTTTCTGAAGCCGTTTTCAAGGTTTCTTTTACGGCTGAGTTGGTATGGTTTTTTTCAAGTTGCTTCAGCATTTTTGTGGCTCTGTGAATAACGGATGATGGCATTCCGGCTAATTTAGCCACGTAAATACCAAAACTGTGTTCGCTGCCTCCGGGAACCAATTTTCGCAGAAAAACCACTTTATCTTTCAGTTCTTTTACGGAAACATTGAAGTTTTTTACACGTTCAAACGTATTGGTCATATCATTTAATTCGTGGTAATGCGTGGCGAACAATGTTTTTGCTTTTGACGGATGCTCGTGCAAATATTCTGCGATTGCCCAGGCAATTGAAATTCCGTCGTAAGTGCTTGTTCCCCGGCCAATTTCATCCAGCAACACCAAGCTTCTTTCGGAAATATTGTTCAAAATACTGGCGGTTTCGTTCATTTCAACCATAAAAGTTGATTCGCCCATAGAAATGTTGTCGCTGGCGCCAACACGCGTAAATATTTTATCGACCACGCCAATTCGGGCGTTTTGCGCAGGCACGTAACTTCCCATTTGCGCCAACAGCACAATTAAGGCAGTTTGGCGTAAAATAGCCGATTTACCGCTCATATTCGGACCGGTAATCATAATAATTTGTTGCTGGTTTCTGTTTAAAACAACGTCATTGGCAATATATTCTTCGCCTATTGGCAATTGCTTTTCAATCACCGGATGGCGGCCGTTTTTAATTTCCAAATCGGTGCTTTCATCCAAAAGCGGACGTACATAATTGTTTTGTTTGGCCACTTCGGCAAAAGAACTCAAACAATCAATTTGGCCTATTAATTGTGCGTTTAACTGAATGGGCTGAATGGAATCCATCAAAGAGCTGATCAGTTCTGCAAAAAGTTCATTTTCGAGTTTTCCGATTTTATCTTCAGCGCCTAAAATTTTGGTTTCGTATTCTTTTAATTCCTCAGTAATATAGCGCTCGGCACTTACCAAAGTCTGTTTTCGAATCCAGTCTTCCGGAACTTTGTCTTTGTGTGTGTTGCGAACTTCAATATAATAGCCAAAAACATTGTTGAAGGAAATTTTTAAGGAAGAAATGCTGGTGCGTTCAATTTCGCGCGCCTGCATATTGTCCAAATAGCCTTTTCCCAAGGTTGAAATAGCACGCAATTCATCCAATTCGGCCGAAACGCCGCTAGCAATGGCATTTCCTTTATTGATATTTACGGGTGCATCTTCATTTAATGTTTTGGTAATTTTTTCACGGATGGTGGTGCAGCTTTGCAGTTGCTCGCCAATTATTTTTAACGCCTCGTTGTTGCTTTTTTCTGCGGATTCTTTTATGGGAATGATGGCATTCAGGGAATTTTTAAGCGCCACAACTTCCCGTGGATTCACTTTTCCCACCGCGACTTTTGAAACCAACCGTTCAATATCGCTAATTTGCTTTATTTGATAAGTGGTCAGTTCAAAAAAGTCGTCGTTGTCCATAAAATATTTTACAATATCGTGGCGCCTTTTGATGCGATTTAAATCTTTTAGAGGCAATGCAAGCCAGCGTTTAAGCAACCTGCCGCCCATTGGCGAAATGGTTTTGTCAATCACATCCAAAAGCGTCACGGCATTTGGCGAATTGGAATGGTACAACTCCAAATTTCGAATGGTAAACCGGTCCATCCAAACGTAGTTTTCTTCGGATATCCGATTGATGACCGCAATATGTTCTAATTTGTTGTGTTGTGTTTCTGAGAGATAATACAAAACCACGGCGGATGCAATGATGCCTTCTTCCAATTCTTCAATCCCAAAACCTTTGAGGGTTTTCACTTTAAAATGGCTGGTCAATGCTTCGTTGGCATATTCAGGCTGAAAAATCCAGTCTTCCAAATAAAAATTATAAAACCGGTCTCCAAACAATTCGTTGAATTTTGCTTTGTGCTGTTTTTGGACCAATACTTCGCTCGGACTGAAATTTTGCAACAGTTTGTCAATGTATTCTGCATTTCCCTGTGCGGTTAAAAATTCGCCGGTTGAAACGTCTAAAAATGAAATGCCAAGCAGTCTTTTCCCAAAATGCACCGCTGCCAAAAAGTTATTGGTTTTAGACTGTAAAACTTCATCGTTTAAGGAAACGCCAGGCGTTATCAATTCCGTAACACCACGTTTTACGATGGTTTTCGTCATTTTCGGATCTTCCAATTGGTCGCAAATTGCCACGCGCATTCCGGCTTTTACCAATTTCGGCAAATAAGTGTTTAGCGAATGGTGCGGAAATCCGGCCAAAGCGGTTTCTGATTCGCTTCCGGCGCCGCGTTTGGTTAAAACGATTCCTAAAACCCGGGATGCTTTTTTGGCGTCTTCGCCAAAAGTCTCGTAAAAATCGCCAACCCTAAACAACAACATGGCATCAGGATATTTTGCCTTGATTGCATTGTATTGTTTCATTAAGGGAGAGACTTTATCGATTTTTGACGCCAATTTTTTAAGAATTTACATTAGTTTTGCGAAGTTACATTTTAATTGAAAGATTCAGCGTTTCAACAAATAAAAAAAACAATGAGAAAATTAAAAAACAGTGAATTGGAACGATTGGATGTTGAAGCATTTAAAAAAATGGCTAAAATTCCGCTGATTGTTGTACTTGACAATATTAGAAGTCTGAACAATATTGGATCGGTTTTTAGAACCAGCGATGCTTTTTTGATTGAGAAAATTTATTTGTGCGGCATCACGGCAAAACCGCCGCACAAGGACATTCATAAAACTGCTTTGGGCGCCACCGAATCTGTTGATTGGGAATATGTTGAAGATACACTTGAACTTATTGAAAGACTGAAAGATTCAAAAATTAAAATTTTGGCGATTGAACAAGCCGAAAACAGCACGATGCTGCAATATTTTACCGTTGAACCCAACCAAAAATATGCAGTTATTTTTGGAAATGAGGTAAAAGGCGTGCAGCAAAAAGTGGTTTCAGCATCGGATTATTGCATTGAAATTCCGCAATTTGGCACCAAACATTCTTTGAATATTTCGGTAAGTGTGGGTGTTGTGCTTTGGGATTTGTTTAAGAAATTTAGGTTTTAGTATTAAACATCAATGTTGTCCGATAAAAATCCATTGCATTTAATAAATCTCAATCTAAAAGGGACATTTATTAATTGTTTATTTTGCAATAACAAAACTTCAGATTATTAATGACTTAGCAAAATATGTTGTTACTTTTTAATCATTTTTTAATGCATTAATGAACTTACGAAAGTTTGATAATTTATAAAACTATAAAATACTGTTAATTTATCTTAATGGTTTTCATTATCGCTTCCAATTCAAACATATAGTCGCGTTTGTTGATTGATGGTGCGTAAGTTAGACCTTCAACCACCACCAACCTGTTTTTTGCCTTGTCGATAATGGAATAACTTAAAAACGGGCCGGCCATATAAACGCCTTTCACTTCCCATTTTCCTTTTGCTTCCAGGGCTTTTTTTCCATCAAGTTTTACCTCAAAAATATGTGGCGTGTACGCAGCTTCTGTAATCATATAAGATCCTTCAATTTGACCTGGAATATGTTTTTTGCCGATGGTGTCCCTTATCGCCACAAGATTGTTTCCGTTTTCGTCATCAATAGATTGAATTGGAACCGTGTAGGAAAACAATTCCATGCTGTTTCCGCCGTCTAAACGCATCCTGTACCAAACAAAATCTCCGGTATCGTCAACTTTGCTGAAGGTTTTTGGAATTTTTAGGGAATAGCCGTTTTTGGTAAAGGTTTCCATTTTTGTGGGATCCCAGTAATTTTTATAAATTGAACGTTGCACGGTAAGCAAATCGGCGGTTTTAAATCCGGAGATAAGCGCTTTTGCGTTTTTTTGAATTTCAAGAATCAGCGATTCTTTGTCTTTTCCGGTAATGGTGATAATTTTTTGCGGCTCGGCATACACATTTGAAACTCCCAAAAAAGAATTCTCTGCTCCAATGCCCACATGTAATATGCTTCTGCTGGCTTTAAACATACTTCCAAAACTTTCTGGCGGCACTTGGGTCACTTCAAATTGTGCTTCAGGTTGTGGCAATCCAATTACTGGTTCTGCAATAATTTTTCGCAATTCATCGCCAATTTCGCCTTGCCATTCGCTATTTTTCATCACAATCAGCAAATTGTTCATTCGGCCGTTTGCTTCTTGCAGTACTTTTTTATTGCTGCCTGTATCACAGGAAATCAGCATGGAGATAAATGCCAATAAAAGTCCGATCTTTTTCATCTGTTTAAATTTTATTTTTTAGCGGTAACAGCTGCAGTTCGCTATTAATCATTCCCTTGTGTATCAAAATTTGTTATGCTCGTTTCATTAATTAAATATTTTTAATTTGATTCCGGGTTTTAGACTATTTACGCTCCAAATATTGTTCCAATCTTTAATATTTTGCACAGAAACATTTGAATATTTTTTTGCGATTGACCATAATGAATCTCCCAATTTAACAATGTAATACGTTTGTTCTTTGCTTTCGCTATTGGCTGGAGTCGCTTTTTGGGCAACAACCGGATTGATGTTTTTAGGATAAACCACCAAATTTTGCCCTACCAATATTCTTGAGCTTTTTAAATTGTTCCATTTTTTCAAATCGCTTTCGGCAACACCATGTTTTTGGGCTATTTTTCCTAAATTATCGCCATTTCTCACCTTGTGCGTAATCTTATCTTCCAATTTTATGAGTTCCAACAATGGCTTTTCTTCTTTTGCATCGGCTAAATCGGCATAAGCATAAATCAACCTTTCATTGCTTACAAAATTTCCGATATCTTTTATCGGTAAGGTGAGTATATAGTTTTTATCTTTAATATAAGGAATAATATCCAGTTTATATTGCGGATTTAAAAATTTAAGAACCTCAATATCAACATTTAAAGTTTCATTTATTTGCGCAAAAGTCAACTGTCTTTTAACTTGGACAGTATCTGTTGCATAATAAGAAATTGCATTTTCCTTCGATTTTAAATTGTGCTCCTTTGCATATTCAAAAAGATACATCGTGGCGTAAAAAGCCGGTACATAAGCTGCGGTTTCTTTAGGTAAATATTTACGGATAGTCCAATAATTGGTACTTCCTCCGGCTCTTCTGATGGCTTTGGAAACATTTCCCGGACCGTAATTGTAGGCTGCCAAAACCATACTCCAATCACCATACATTTTATGTAAACTTGCCAAATACTTACAAGCAGCTTCGGTAGCTCTGTATGGATCTGAACGTTCATCTATATACGAACTCACCTCTAAATTGTAAAACTTCCCTGTTGGATACATAAATTGCCACAAACCTGTTGCTCCCACACGAGATCGCGCATTTGGATTTAAAGCCGACTCAATAACCGCCAAATACTTTAGTTCCATAGGAATGTTATATTTAGCCAAATGTTCTTCGAACATAGGGAAAAAATAACGTGCCCGCTCCATAATGGTAGAAATTGACGATTTTCTTTTTTGCAAATAGGTTCTTATGATTTGTTCCAAATCCGGATTGTATTCAATTTTAAAAGGCGTTTTGCTGTTTAAATATTTTAAACGTGATTTTAACAATTCGGTTGACAACTCTTCAAGTTCGGCAACAAACATTTCGTCATTGCCCAATACATATAATTCCTTGTCATACAAAGGAGATTTTATCAATTTATTCATCCATAAACTGTCAATAAGCATCGCTTGCGGATGAACCTGAAGAATTAACGAATCTTTATTTGTAAAAAATAATGCCGGTCCGTCATTAAAATGAACTTTGGCATTTTCACTATTCTGAATTTTTATTGGCTCCGTTTTCTTTTGTGAGAATCCATAAGTAAACGTTAATAAAAACGCAATGTATAGTAAATTTTTCATAGGAGTTTAGTTGTTTAAAAGTTTTGAAATTTCGTCCAAATTAGGCGCTAAAATAATTTCAATTCTTCTGTTTTTTGCTTTTCCTTCTGGAGTTGCATTGGAACCAACCATCACGTATTCGCTTCGGCCTGCCGCTGTAATTTGCGTTGGGTTTACGCCTTTATTTTGTAAAATTCTTACAATTGCTGTAGCTCGTTTAACGGATAAATCCCAGTTGTCTGTAATTGTTGCTCCGGTGTAAGGAACATTGTCTGTATGCCCTTCAATAAGCACATTGATATCCGGATTTTTCGCCAACACACTGGCCAATTGTTCTACGGCAACTTTTCCTTCACTTCCTACTGCCCAACTACCCGAATCGAACAGTAATTTGTTTTCCATAGAAACATAGATTTTACCATTTTTTTGAACTACGGTCAATCCCTTTCCTTCAAAATTTAGCAAGGCACTGGAAATGGCATTTTTCAATTGTTGCATTTGGGCTTCTTTTGCATCAATTAAACCTTGAAGCTCGTTAATTTGGTTGGAGCGTTGTGCCAATTCATTTTGAAGTTTTTCCAATCGGTCGCTTTCTAAGGCCAATTTTCTTTCTTTTTCTTCCAGTTGATACAATAATTCCTGATTTTTCTGAGATTGCTCGGCCAGTTTTTTTGAACTTTGCGTGGAGAGCACATTATAAGATTCGTCTAAATTTTTATATTTATTTTGAACAGAAGCGAATTCACTATCCAATATTTCCTTTTGGGTTTTAAGTGAGTTGTAATCAAAATTAAGTTTTTCTAAATCGGCTTCCAAGGTTTTTTTTGCAGCCAATAAATTGTCTTTTTCTTCAACCAATGCTGAATTTGAAGAACGTAAATTATTGAATTTTGTTTCTAGTTCCTGATATACTTTTTTTGATACACACGAATTAAATGTTATTGCGATAATGAGTAGAATTGCTGTTTTTTTGAACATTGTACTGCTTTTATTTATTTAATTTAATCAATTTCAATAACTACCGGGCAATGGTCGGAATGTTTTGCTTCCGGTAAAATATAGGCTCTTTTAATGTTATCTTTCATCTCGTTGCTTACCATATGGTAATCTATGCGCCAGCCTTTGTTGTTGTTTCTTGCATTTGCCCTATAACTCCACCAGCTGTAATGGTGCGGATCTTTGTTTAAATGGCGAAACGAATCTGTAAAACCACTGTCAATAAAATTCCCCAGCCAGTTGCGTTCAACGGGTAAAAATCCTGAGGTGTCCTTATTCTGTACCGGATTATGAATGTCTATTTCAGTATGGCAAATGTTGTAATCGCCACAAATAATGAGATTGGGAAGTTCTTTTTTGAGGTTGTTTACATAGTTCTGAAATTGAGCCATGTAGGTTAGTTTGAACTCCAATCGGTTGTCATTGGTTCCGGATGGTAAATATAAGCTCATTATTGATACGTTCGCAAAATCTACCCGTAAATTTCTTCCTTCATAGTCCATTGCTTCGATTCCGGTGCCATAAACCACTTTGTCGGGTCTTGTTTTTGATAAAACCGCCACGCCGCTGTAACCCTTTTTTTCAGCCGAAAACCAATAGTGATAATTGTAACCGGCATTTTCAAACAAACTTAAATCGAGCTGTTCTTTTTGCGCTTTTATTTCCTGTAAACAAATAACGTCGGGATTTGCGGCAACCAACCAATCAATAAAACCTTTGTTTAAGGCTGCCCTGATGCCGTTGACATTGTATGATATTATTTTCATCTGTTTATTATTTATTTTTTATTGGTACAGATGCAGTTCGCTATTAATCATTTCGTTGTGTATCAAAATTTGTTATGGCTCGTTTCATTTGAATTTTTTAAAACTTCATTTCCGGAATTTCGCCTTCAACAATTAAGGTTCCTTCTGTAGCGGCTTTAATTTCTTCAACAGAAACACCCGGAGCTCTTTCTATCAAATAAAACGCATTGTTTTTAATTTCTAAATAAGCCAAATTTGTCACCACTTTTTTAACGCAATTAACGCCTGTTAAGGGCAACGAACATCTTTTTAATAATTTTGATGCTCCAGATTTATCCGTGTGCATCATGGCCACAATAATATTTTCTGCGGAAGCCACCAAGTCCATCGCCCCGCCCATTCCTTTTACCATTTTTCCAGGAATTTTCCAGTTCGCTATATCCCCGTTTTGAGAAACTTCCATCGCTCCTAAAACAGTTAACTGAACATGTTGTCCGCGAATCATGGCAAAACTCAATGCAGAGTCAAATAACGAACCGCCCTTTAAAATAGTGACCGTTTGTTTTCCGGCATTGATTAAATCGGCATCTTCTTCGCCTTCAATTGGGAAAGGTCCCATACTAAGCATTCCGTTTTCCGACTGAAATACAACATCTATGTTTTTAGGGATGTAATTGGCCACCAAGGTTGGAATTCCAATTCCCAGATTAACATACCATTTATCTTGTAATTCCTGTGCAATTCTCTGCGCTATTTCTTGTTTTGATAAAGCCATTGTTTAAGATTTTTGAGTTACTGTGCGTTGTTCAATTCTTTTCTCATAATCTTTTCCCTGAAAAATACGCTGCACAAAAATACCCGGTGTATGAATTTGGTTTGGATCCAATTCTCCTGCTTCAACCAATTCTTCAACTTCAGCAACGGTAATTTTCCCGGCCATCGCCATCATCGGATTAAAATTACGTGCCGTTCCTTTAAAAATAAGATTTCCTGCGGTATCTCCCTTCCAAGCTTTCACAAAAGCAAACTCCGGATTAAAGGCATGTTCCAAAACATACATTTTGCCGTTAAATTCTCTGGTTTCTTTTCCTTCCGCCACTTCTGTGCCGTATCCGGCAGGCGTATAAAATGCGGGAATTCCGGCTCCTGTAGCCCTGCAACGTTCGGCTAAAGTTCCTTGCGGTATCAATTCTACATCCATTTCGCCCGAAAGCATTTGGCGTTCAAATTCTTCATTTTCTCCTACATAAGAAGAAATCATTTTTTTGATTTGATGCTTTTTTAATAAAAGCCCTAACCCAAAATCATCAACGCCTGCATTGTTGGAGATGCACGTTAAATTGCTAACGCCCAATCTCACCAATTCAGAAATACAATTTTCTGGGATTCCGCATAAACCAAAACCGCCAAGCATAAAAGTCATGCCGTTTTCTACTCCCAGTAAAGCGTCTTGTGCATTATTAACTACTTTATTTATCATAATTTATCTTTTAAAATTCAGGATCATCATCTAAATTTAAATCAGAGGTTGCGTCTGTATTCCCTTTTCTGCAATCCGTTTCTATGGTCAATATTTCAGGTCTTTCAAAAGCACCTTTACTTACGCTCAACGTAGGATCTGCATATAATTTTCTGTAATATATTGCCCAAATTGGCAACGCCATAGTAGCGCCCTGTCCTTTGGCCAAACCAGCGAAATGCACCGCCCTGTCTTCACCGCCAACCCAAACGCCTGTTGCTAAATTAGGCACAATGCCCATAAACCAACCATCGGACTGATTTTGGGTGGTTCCTGTTTTTCCTGCGATTGGATTTGTAAATCCGTAGGGATAACCTGTAACCATATTATCGGCATAAGCTGCTCCTTTGGTTCGCAAACGAATACCTGAGCCCGACTCGGTTACGCCTTCCAATAAATTGGTGATTACATAAGCCGACTCCTCACTAATCGCTTCGTTTGAATTTGGCATAAATTGTTCCAGCACCAATCCGTTTTTATCTTCTATTCTCATTAAAACCATAGGTTCAATCCTTAAACCTTTGTTTGCGAAAGTTGCATAAGCGCCAACCATTTCATACAAAGATAAATCTACAGAACCCAGCGCTATGGAAGGCACTTCGGGAATTTCAGTTTCAATCCCAATACTGTTTGCAAAATTAACCACGGTTTTTGGATGAACCATATCAATTAACTTCACGGTTATTACGTTAATTGAATTTGCCAAGGCATTTTTTAAAGTGAGTTCCCCGCCATATTTATTGTCCGAATTTTTCGGTGTCCAATCTTGTGCCATTCCATATTTCTCTTTCAAAACGGTATAAGGCGTATTTGGCAATTTATAGCATGGCGACAATTTTAATTGGTTGATGGCTGCAGCATACACAAAAGGTTTAAAGGTAGAACCAACCTGACGTTTTTGTTGTTTTACCGCATCAAATTGAAAGTGTTTGTAATTTACGCCGCCAACCCAAGCTTTCACATGGCCTGTTTGCGGTTCAACCGACATTAATCCAGAGCGTAAAATATGTTTATAGTATTTAATGGAATCGTATGGCGACATAATGGTGTCTATTTCTCCTTTATAAGAAAAGACGCTCATGTTCGTTTTTTCATTAAATGAAGCTTTAATTTCGCTTTCTGAAGCACCATTTTTTCTCATGCGAATCCATCGGTCTGAACGCTTCATCGCCTGTTCCATGGTAACCGCAACCTGTTTTTCATCCAAATCATAAAAAGGCGCAGTTTTGTTTCGTTTCTGTTCCTTATAAAATACCCGCTGCAAATTTGCCATATGTTCCAACATCGCTTCTTCGGCGTATTTTTGCATACGAGAATCTATAGTTACGTAAATTTTAAGTCCGTCCCTTTGCAAATTGTAATTTGTACCATCAGGTTTCGGATTATTTTTTACCCAGTTTTTCATAAAATCGCGTAAATATTCCCTAAAATAGGTGGCCGTACCATCGCTATGTCCTTCCCTGTTTACATTTAAGTTTAAAGGGCTTGCCTTAAAAGCTTCTCTTTGTTCTTTCGTGATAAAATCGTTCTTATACATTTGGTTTAGAACCACGTTTCTGCGATTTATTACTCTTTCTTCAAACCTTAAAGGATTGTAAAGAGAGGCGTTTTTAAGCATTCCAACCAACATGGCCGACTCCGGTATTTTTAAGTTGATGGGTTCCTTTCCGAAATAAATTCGAGATGCGGAACGAATACCCACAGCCAAATTCAAATAATCGTATTTGTTAAGGTACATGGTTAAGATTTCCTCTTTGGTATATTGACGTTCCAAACGGATGGCTATGACATATTCCTTCACTTTTTGCAAAACTCTTTCCACAATGTTTCGGGATCCTTCTCCATGAAATAAAAGTTTGGCCAATTGCTGGGTGATGGTACTTCCTCCACCATCTTTTCCAAGCATTACAACCGCACGAATAGAGGCTCTAAAATCGATTCCGGAGTGATCATAAAAACGTTCATCTTCTGTAGCAATCAAAGCATTTATTAAGTTTTCAGGCAGGTCTTTAAATTTTACGGGCGTTCTGTTTTCGTAAGCATATTTTCCCAATGTTTTTCCATCAATAGAAATCACTTCGGAAGCGGTGTTTCTTTCAGGACTTTCCAATTCTTCAAAAGTGGGAAGCGTACCGAAAGCACCAAAAGAGGCCAATAAAAATAGCAGGATTATAAATAAAATGCCACCAAGAATGGTCATCCAAAACCATTTTATATACTTAGAAAATTGATTGTTATTTGTCGCTTTTTTTGTCATTTTTTTATTTTTTCAATGCTAAGTCCAACATCTGTGATTCCTTTTAAAGGATTTTTTCCCTGAATATCATTGATGCCGCGCGTTGCGTTTTGAATATTAAATTTGTAGGTTCCTATTTCAGAAAAAACAACATTTTCTTTATAAAATAGTTTATTTTCTTTAAGATCCGTAAATCCGGATCCCAACCAGTTTCCCGAAGCATCAGTCATTTCATATTCCAAGGTGTCAATCACTTTATAGCCGTTAGGCAATTCAATCTTGGCAATTAAAAACAAAGAACTAAATTCATAATCCTTATTATTTCTAATATTGATAAACACATTATTTGCTGAAATCGTATCCAAATTGTTCACAATAAAATCAATTCCATTTTCTGAAGGCCATTGTTGGTCCTCAATAGAAATATATTGATCAAAAACGACGTTTGAGTTGCAGGACAACAACAAAAAAGTAACCGCAATGAAACTTAACTGTTTAACTATTTTTATTTGGGTTTGCACTTCTGTTTGGAGGTCTTTGTTTTCTGTTCTTTGAACTTCCGCTTCCGCTCACTTGTGTTGCTTTTGTTGCTTGAGTTGGTTGAACAGGCGGTTTTAAATTTTTGTTTTTGTTTTTCTTGTGGTTGCTTTTCCTTTTTGGCGCATCAAAACGCGTTAAGCTGTCTTGCCCAACAACATCCTCAAAAGTAACTACATTTTCAACCAACAATTCAAATTCATAATCTTCCAAAGAAGTTACCGGCTTGTTGTTTTTATTTAAGTCTATGATTTCTTTAACGTTTTCCAAAGTAAGTTTAAACCACTTGTTTCTGTCTTCCTTGTAGGTGTACCATAACACTCTTTTAAAAATATCCATTTTAATAAAAACGGCTTCTCCTTTTTTTGTTTTTAACACGATATCTTGTCGTGGAAAATCGGTTAAAGCATCTAAATATGTGTCTAGTTCATAATTTAAACAGCATTTTAATTTTCCGCATTGTCCGGCTAATTTTTGTGGATTTAACGACAATTGCTGATAACGTGCCGCAGTGGTGTTCACTTTTCTTAAATCGGTTAACCAGGTTGAACAGCACAATTCCCTGCCGCAAGATCCAACGCCTCCCAGTCGGGCGGCTTCTTGGCGCAAACCAACTTGTTTCATTTCAACCCTGATGCTGAAAGTGCTTGCCAAATCTCTAATTAATTGTCGAAAATCCACACGGTCATCGGCCGTGTAATAAAAGGTGGCTTTGTTGCCGTCGCCTTGGTATTCAACATCAGAAAGTTTCATTTTTATGCCCAATCTGCTCAAAATTTCACGGCCCTTAAATTGGGTTTCGTATTCTTTTTCTCGTGCGGCTTTCCAAATATCGATGTCTTTTTGGGTGGCTTTTCGGTATATTTTTTTTACTTCTTCACTGTCAAAGGCAACGCCTTTTTTCTTCATCTGAATTCTGATCAGTTCGCCGGTAAGCGAAACCGTTCCAATGTCGTGGCCCGGACTTCCTTCCACGGCAATGATATCGCCAATGGAAATTTGCAATTTATCTACATTTCGGTAAAAATGTTTGCGTCCGTTTTTGAATCGAACCTCAACAATGTTTAATGGTTCTTGTCCTGTTGGCAGCGCCATATTGGATAACCAGTCGAAAACGGAGAGTTTCTCACACCCTCCGGTGGCGCAATTTCCATTGCTTTTGCAGCCTTTCGGCACGGTATTTATATCTGAAGAGCAACTATTACAGCTCATATGTTTTTTATATTTTTATATTATTTGTAAAACTGAAAATCAATTTTACGGTCTTCACTAATTTGTAAAGATATCATTTAAATTACAAACTGTAAAACGCAAAAAAACCGATTTATGTTTGTTTTACATCAATAATTTTTACCGGACAAGCTTCTTTCGCTTTTGTGACCGCTTCCAAAATGCCTGTATCTGCCGATTTTAAAGTGAAAAAACCTCTTTTTTCCTTCGAATGAAGCAATACTGCTTTTCCGTCTTTTTTGGACATTTGGAATTGGGCAACCGCCTGTTCCACACAGTAATTACAACCAATGCACTTGGCCCTTTGCAATGTGATAATTACCATTCTTTATATTTACGAATTACGTCCCGATAGCTATCGGGATTCTGATTTATTAAATGTTGCCCTTTCAGCTTTGATCTTGGTGAACTTCGGTCTTCGGTCTCCCGACTTCGGTCTTTCCTTAACCTACTTCAACAATGGCGTTTCCAACTTCTGCATTCATAGGAACAATTTTATATAATTTATCTGAAGGACGAATTCTAAAATCGATTTTAAAAGTGCAGGAATCTCCTTTTTGGGCTTTTTCTCCCGCAACATCATTGATAAACATTTGGGTAATTTCCATTTCTTTGGCACCGGTTGTTGGACCAGTGATTAAAATGGTGTCGCCAATGGCAATTTCGTAGGCTTCAATTTTAAATTCGGCAATGTTTGTTTTTGGGAAATAATGCATTCCCTTCCCAACATACACCTTTTTTTGCGTGGCGTGGCTTCCTGAACCGTTGCTCCATTCCCCCAATTTTTGTCCCAAATAATAGCCGCTCCAAAATCCGCGATTGTACACTTTTTCCAAATCCAGCATCCACGAAATCACTTTTTCCTTGCTGTAAGTTCCCGCTTCAATGCTGTCAATGGCGTCGCGATAGCATTTAATCACATTCGCCACATATTCGGGAGCTCTTCCTCGTCCTTCAATTTTCAACACTTTTACGCCGGCATCTTCAATTTGATCCAAAAAATCGATGGTGCACAAATCTTTTGGAGACATAATATATTCGTTGTCAAGTTCCATTTCAAATCCGGTTTCCTGATCGATCACCGTATATTTTTTTCGGCAATTTTGTTTGCAGGCGCCTCTGTTTGCTGAAGAATTTGAAGAATGCAAACTCATATAACATTTTCCGGAAACCGCCATACACAAGGCTCCGTGTCCAAAAATTTCAATTTCCAATAAATTTCCCGAAGGTCCGCGCACATCATCTTTTACAATTTGCTCGGTAATTTTCTTCACCTGTCGCAAACTCAATTCGCGGCTCAACACCATCGTATCGGCAAACATCGCATAAAATTTCACCGTTTCAATATTGGTGACATTTATTTGGGTTGAAATATGAACTTCCATTCCAATAGCCCTTGCGGAGGCAATAACTGCCTGATCCATAGCAATAACCGCAGTAATATCGGCCTCTTTTGCTTTTTGAAGCAAGGTTTTTACCACAGATAAATCGTGATCGTAAATAATGGTATTTAAGGTGAGATAGGTTCTTACATTTTTTGCTTTGCAACGCGCCGAAATTTCTTTTAAATCATCCATCGTAAAATTTATGGAAGCCCTTGCGCGCATATTAAGTTGCTCAACACCAAAGTAAATTGAATCGGCACCATTATCCAATGCGGCCTGCAACGATTCAAAACTTCCGGCGGGAGCCATCAATTCTATTTTTCCTGTAGTAGTCATTTGTTTTTGATTTTTTGCAAAATTACATTTTTTATAATAACTATTTCGGTTACAACTCTTTTATCATTTTTTTAACAGAAAAATATTTATCTGTTAATTTTCAATAAATTAGTGCTTGTTTCTTACATTTTTTTATAAAATTTGCATCAGTATAAAAATTAAAAAATAATTAGATGAAAGTAGCTGTAGTAGGCGCTACCGGAATGGTAGGAAACGTGATGTTACAAGTGTTGGCGGAAAGAAATTTCCCAATTACCGAATTATTGTTGGTTGCTTCAGAACGTTCTGTTGGGAAGCAAATGGAATATAGAGGAAAAAATTATACCCTTATCGGAATGCAAGATGCTGTGAATGCACGTCCGGATATCGCATTATTTTCTGCAGGAGGAACAACTTCTGAATTGTGGGCACCGAAATTTGCGGAAGTTGGAACTACGGTTGTAGACAATTCTTCGGCCTGGAGAATGGATCCCACAAAAAAATTGGTGGTTCCCGAAATTAACGGCGATGTGTTGACCAAAGCTGATAAAATTATTGCAAATCCAAACTGTTCAACCATTCAATTGGTGATGGCTTTGGCGCCTTTGCACAAAAAATACACGATGAAACGTGTGGTTATTTCTACCTATCAATCCGTTTCAGGAACTGGCGTAAAAGCAGTGCAACAGCTCGAAAATGAGTCGAAAGGCATCAAAGGAGAAATGGCTTATCATTATCCAATTAACAGAAATGCCATTCCGCAGTGTGATGTGTTTTTAGAAAATGGCTACACCAAAGAAGAAATGAAATTGGTGAAAGAACCAAAGAAAATATTAAATGACGATTCTTTTACCGTTACGGCAACGGCGGTGCGTATTCCAACTTCGGGCGGACATTCAGAAGCGGTGAATGTTCAGTTTGAAAAGGATTTTGATTTAAGTGAAGTACGTAAATTGTTAAGCGAAACTCCCGGCATAATTGTACAGGACAATTTAGACACAAATACCTATCCAATGCCAATTTACGCCCACAATAAAGATGAAGTTTTTGTAGGAAGGATCAGAAGAGACGAATCGCAGCCAAACACTTTAAATATGTGGATTGTGGCCGATAATCTTAGAAAAGGCGCCGCAACAAACACCATTCAAATTGCTGAATATTTGATTGCGAATAAATTAGTTTAGTTAATTTTTAAACAAAAAAAAGGGAGCTCAATGCTCCCTTTTTTATTATTTTTTTAATGAATTTTAGCGAACAATAATTGGATCTGGATTCCCATCAGTATCTCCAATAACATAACCGCTAGTTGAAGGGTTACCTAAAAGTAATACACCGGCTGCATGTGGTGAAGCCATTGAAGTACCACTAATGGTATTATAACCGCCATCTTTCCAAGTAGATTTTATGGAAACTCCCGGCGCGCAGAAATCAACTGGCGGATTTCCAAAATTAGAGAATGATGCCCATTTGTCTCCATTACTCATTGCTGAAATCGTATAAATATTTGCTCCGTTAACTCTTGCAGGAGATGACAAATTAGCGTCTTTACCTTCGTTTCCTGCAGCCAAAGCAAATTTAATTCCTTTATTTGAAGCGGCAAGAACTGCATCATCTAAAGCTTGAGAAATTGGACCTCCCAAACTCATATTTGCAACATCGCCAATACTTCCATTCGCAGCAACAAAATCAACACCGGCAATAACGCCAGAATAAGATCCGCTTCCGCGGCTATCCAAAACTTTTATAGGGATTACGGTAGCGCCTGGAGCCACTCCAATCACACCAATAGTATTATTTATAGCACCAATTGTACCAGCTACGTGAGAACCATGTCCGTTTCCATCATTCGGAGCACCTGCATCTCGTCCTGTAGTAAAAGCATTAAAACCTCTTGCGGCATTTACATTTAAATCTGGGTGATCTAAATCGATACCCGTGTCAATAACCCAAGCTACAGCGCTTCCAGTATAATTTGATATGCCATTAACACGTGCAATTCCCCAAGGTATTTCTTGAGCTACAGAACCTCCTCCACCTGGTTTTCCTCCAGGAGCCAAGGCGACCAATTGATCTTCTTCAATATATTTTACCCTTTTATCTTTTGATAATTTCTCAGCATCAGCTTTGGATAATTTAGCGGCAACGCCGTTCAATACCCTACCATAACTTTGCTTAATTTCAAAATCAACAATGGAGTTTTCAGAAAACATTTTTTTGGCTTCGCTTACAACAGCTTGTTTTGCCGCTTTGTAATCGTTTCCGAATTTTTTACCAAGGTCTCCTGTAATTTTTGTTTCAAAAACAACAATATAAGAGCCTTCAATGACCTGACTTTGTTGCAAAACAACTGCGCTTTCGTCGATTAAAGAACTATTTAAATCAACAGATTCTTCATTGGAACAAGCTGAGAACAACAATATTGCTGTTCCAAAAAATGCAAAACGCATAAAATTTGTTTTTTTCATAATTTATAAAGTGTTTAAGGGTTGGCTCCAAATATACTTTTTTTTATGAAATATTAACAATAATTATAAATTTTATTTAAATTATTATAAAAATTCCTGCATTATAACTAGTTTCCAAAGAACATTCTTGAAAGAAAAATTGCCGTTACTGCTTCTTTTTAAACAAATTCTTCAAAGCATTTTGAACAATACTGTCCTTTGCTTTGTCGATTGTTTGTTTTGGCGTCACAGTTTTTGTGGTATCTGCGCTTTTGGTTTTTGAGGTATCGGTTTTGACATTTCCCGGAATTAAGTTGCCTAAAGCTTGGGTAGCCTGATTGATGAGTTTCCCTTTTTGCATATCTACCAATTGCGTAACTACGTGTGTGGTGGCCTGTTGCAGGTCGGTTGAAACTTTCGGACTCGTAAAACTGCCGGTTAAATTTGCATTTATGGGGAAATTTTCAATTTTTGCCGCATCGGCAGGCGTTAATTTTGTCAATAAATTATTGACTTCATTGCCCAAATATTTTACCGGAACATCAAATTTTAAGTTGTACGCCATACTTTGGTCGAAGCCGTGAGCGCCTGAAATTTCAATATTGATATCCTGGTAATTAAGCGTAAATGGATTAATTTGAACCTTTCCGTCTTTAAAAGACAGAATCATTTTTAGTTTGTCCAAATTCAACTTTTCTAGATCTAAAAATTTTATGTTTGAAGCCAAAGAAGTCAGCAACGGTGAATTGGCCGGACTTAATTTAGATCCTAACAATTGTCCAATCAAATTTCCTGTAATACTTTTAAGGTCGGGTGTCATATTCTCGGATAAATTTCCCGATAATTTTATGGTGGAATTTAACTTTCCAAGAACCGCATTGGCAATTGGCGCAATGGATTTTAACATCGCAAGTTGCGTAAAAGATTCAGAGATATTCAAACCATTTAACCCTAAATCCATATTGAATTTTGGCGTTTTTTCTTTGGTTGAAACCATTCCGCTTAAGGCTATTTGTCCGCCAAAAACATCCATTTTTAAATTGCTTAAATTCACTGCTTCATCTTTAATGGCCAAATTTCCCGAAACTTCTTTTAAATTCAAATTGTCGTAAACCACCGTTGTAGCTTTGGCAGCGATGGTCACCTCTAAAAATGAAGGAATTTTTAAGGCTTCTTTGGTTGTTTTAGTTGCGGAGGTATCGGTTTTGGTTTCCATAAAATCAGCCACTTCAAATTGACGGGAAACTAAGTTGAAATTTCCTTTCAACACCTGATTTTTAAAAATAAATCCGTAAAAATTATCCAAATTTCCAGTCACCTGAAAATCGGAATTTCCGGTTTCCCCATCAAATTTATTCAAACGAATGTCTTTTGGATTGAAAGCAATGGCGGCTTGTTTAATTTTAAATGGTTTTGCCATTTCATCACTTTCATAATTAAAATCGGTTACCGTAATGGTTCCCGAATTTTGAATGTTTTGATATTGGCTTGCTTCAACCGATTTCATGTCAAAACGCGTTACCACATCAGCTTTTAAAATACCGGTTAACGGTTTTTCCAATTTTACGGGATATGCTTTAGCCACATTCGCCAAATTCACAATCCCTTTTATTTCGGCATTAATCAGGGCGTTTTCAGCAATATTTTGAATGGTTGCTTTTGCGTTAAAAACATCCTGGTCAATGGTGAAAGACAACTTATCCAAATTCACATAAGTGTCGTTAAATATTCCGGTTTTGTTTACAATTCGGGAATCAATCACAATATTATTAACCGATTTTGGCAAATTCGGATATTGAAAAGACGCATTGTTTGAAGCAATTTCAACATCAAAAGAAGGAATTGTAGTGTCAGAATAAGTTCCTTTTACAACACCGTTTACCTTAAAATCACCCGATGTTTTTACGCCATCCAACTTCCCTGAATACATTTGGGGAATCAAACCCAAAAAGTTTTTAAAAGATGACGTTGGTGTTTTAAATTTCAGGTCATACAATTGTCCGTCATCTTTCATCTGAATAAATCCATCAAAAGCAATCGGAAGCAAATTAACCAACGCCTCATTTTCTTTAAAGGTATATTTAAGGTTTTCCAAATCCAATCCCAAAACGGCATCAAGCGACAACGCCACGTTTTTTAAATAGTTTGTTTTATCAATGGAAACAGCCAATTTTGCGGTAGATTTGGTTTTTAAATCCAATATTTTATTTTTAAAATCGCCACTGCCTTCGTGATTGATGCTGTCTAAAATAACGCTCATTTTAGAGCCTTCATCAAAATAAGTGAAGCGAAGGTTTTTAATGGTATAATTTTGAAAATTCAGGGTAAATTCTTCGTTTTTTGCTGCATCTTTTTCATCTTTGTCTTTTAATGCAATGTCATAATTTGACAAGCCATCTTTATTGTAAATCACATTCACCTTCGCGTTTTCACTGCTAAAAGCCTCAATGCTCATAGGTTCACCTTTTCCTTTAAAAAGTTCCTTAACACTCATTTTAAGAGTGAAAGTTTCAGAATAAAACAAGGTGTCATTTTCAAAAGGAGCCTTGTTAATAATGCTTAAATCATCAATTACAACCGTTGCTTTCGGAAAGTTTTTAAACAAACTCAAATCAACATCCTCAAAAGCCACCACCGCATCAACATTTTTATTGATGGATTTTAGCACCAATTCCTTAATTTTTCCTTTGAATAAAAAAGGTGTAGCAACAAGAAGCAGTGCAAAAACCAATAAAATGATTCCAATAATTTTTAATGCTTTTTTCATATTTGTTTATGTTTTATTTCGATGAAATTTAGATTTGTAATTAGCTTACGCAAAATTTATGCTAAAGTAAAGGTAATTTTAAAATTAAGACCAGAAAAGAGATTAGCGAAAGAGAATTGAGATTGGATACTTTTAACTTTTTATCGATTAAATAAATAAACGCATCAACAAATAATTGATTGTACTAAAACAAGAAAGCCGCAAAATTTGCGGCTTTCCATTTTTGGGGTTTGTTGGGATTTATTTTGAAACCTTTAAAACATCGGCAATAATTTTCTCCAAATCGTGTTTTGGCATTGCTCCCTGAGCCATTTGCGGCTCTGAATCTTTTGGAACAAACAACATAGATGGAATGCTTCTGATGCCAAATGCCGCAGCCAATTCCTGCTCAACTTCGGTATCTACTTTATAAATATTTAATTTTCCTTCATATTCATTGCTTAATTCTTCTAAAATCGGCGCCACCATTTTACACGGCCCGCACCAATCTGCATAAAAGTCGATAATGCAAGGCACTTCGCCTTCAAATTTCCAATCTTGATTTTTTTCGAAATTAAAAACCTTTTCTAAAAAAGTCTCTTTTGTCAATAATTCTGTCATTTTTTTAAATTTAATAGTTATAATTCAGCAATTTTTGTGCCATTCTACCAGACTGCAAATTGAGCACAATTCTTGCAAAATTGGCGTAACTTATGTTACAAGTATCAGAAAGTTTATACTTTAACGACTTCATTGACCCATTATTAACAAAGATTTATGAATTAGGAATTCAAAATTAATACTGGTGTTGCGGTATTTTTTATGAGTTAAATGTTATTGGTAATAAATATTATAGCCTATGAGTTTTGATGTTATTTTTCAAAAAAAATTTTGGGTAAACTCGTCTTCGATCTTCAAAGTTTTAACATTTAATCATTTCCTCCATCGATGTCAAGAGGGCTTTTGCCTATCTTTGCACTCAAACAAATCCTATGCAATTTAAAGACTTACAGTTTAACAAACATATTTTAAGGGCAATTTCAGAAAAAGGCTATGAATTTCCTACGCCTGTTCAGGTGCAAACCATTCCGCTGATGTTGGCAAAAAAAGATGTGATTGCATCTGCTCAAACCGGAACTGGAAAAACAGCTGCTTTTGCCTTACCTATTTTGCAAGGGTTATTCGACAAACAAGACCCTTCAAAAAAAGGAAAAAAAATACGGGCGTTGGTGGTAAGTCCAACGCGTGAATTGGCCATTCAAATTGAAGAAAGTTTTAAAGGTTATGGCAAATTCACCAATATAAAAACTGCAGTTGTTTTTGGAGGAACCTCCATAGACCCGCAAGTAGCATTGCTAAAAAATGGCGTTGATATTTTAATTGCCACGCCAGGTCGATTATTGGATTTGCACAAACAGGAACTTGTAAATTTATCTTTTATTGAAACATTGGTTTTGGATGAAGCCGATCTCATGTTGGATATGGGTTTTATAGACGATGTTAAAAAAATTGAACGCTTGTGTCCGAAAAGCAAACAAATAGTCTTGTTTTCTGCCACAATGCCACACAAAGTGGTTGAACTGGCTAAAACCATTTTAAAAAGTCCCGAAAAAATAGACGTAACGCCACAATATGCTGCCGCACAAGGCATAAATCAGATATTGTATTATGTTCCTAAAACAAAAAAAATGGAATTGTGCCTCCATTTATTAAGGAACACTATTAAAGGAGACATCCTTATTTTTAGACGAACCAAATTTGGCGTGGATAAATTGGAGAAAATGTTGCGCAAAAACGACTTTAGCGTTGCCAGCATTCATGGCGATAAAACGCAAGATGCCAGAGAAGAAGCATTAAACCGATTCAAAAACAAAGCGGTTTCCATATTAATCGCAACCGATGTGGCTTCCCGCGGACTTGACATTGACAATTTGGATGCCGTTATTAATTTTGACATTCCTAACATACCGGAATCTTATGTTCACAGAATTGGCAGAACCGGCAGAGCAGGAAATACTGGCGCCTCTTATTCATTTTGTGCCGCCGATGAAAAAATATACATTCAAGGCATTCAAAAACTGATTAACACCATAATTCCTGTAATGGAAGACCATCCATATCCCTTAGATCCAAACGCAAAACCTGAAATCTACCGAAAACTTGGCGTTAAGCCCAAAAAAGGACGAAAATCAGATGCTTCCAAAAAAAACAAAAAAAGGTGGTATTGAAATGAAGACCGAAGACGAAAGTTTGAAGTTTAAAGTTGAAAGTATGGACAATATTTGACCGCAAGATAATTTTCCTTGGTTTTTTTGTGGTTAAGTCATTAAAAGATTCATCTATTTTCTTTATTCTCTTCTCTATTTTCTTTTTAATTCCAACCTCCTGTAATATTTTCATATATTCCTTACTTTTGCGACGCACCAACAAATGCAAAATGACTTATAAATTAATTTGTTCCGATATTGACGGTACGCTTTTAGACAAAAACAGGGAACTGTCTCAAATGACAATCAGAGAAATTCAGCGTGTTTTTCCCATTCCTTTTGTGCTGATTTCTTCCCGAATGCCAAAAGCGATGCGCCATTTACAAAAGCAGTTGGGGAATGAAACCGCGCCAATAATTGCTTATAATGGCGGATTGGTATTGCACAACAACCTGGTTTTGCACTCTGCGTTTATCAACAATACCGTTTTGGAATCTGTTATTGGTCTCTGTGCAAAAACCAGCATTCATTTAAGTTTGTATTTTGAGGATGATTGGTTTGTGCCGGCAATGGATTTTTGGGCGGAAAGAGAATCAGAGAACACCAAAGTTATTCCTGTTGTAAAATCGAGCGAATCCGTTTTAAATCAGTGGAAAAATGAAGAAAAAGGCGCGCATAAAATTATGTGTATGGGCAACGAAACCGAAATTGATATTTTGTATAAAGCCTTAGAAAATTCCTTTTCCAGTGAAATTATGTTGTACCGGTCAAAACCCACCTATATTGAAATTTCGCATATTTCAGTTTCCAAAAAAACCGCGATTGAAGTTTTGTTAAAGCATTGTTATACCAATATTTCAATGAAAAATGTGCTGGCTTTTGGCGACAATCACAACGATATTGAAATGCTTAAAGAGGTTGCATTGGGCGTTGCCGTTTCAAATGCCATCGACGAAGTACTGCAAATTGCCAATAAAATAACCGATACCAATAAAAATGACGGCGTGGCAAAAGTGATCCGGGAACTGTTTTAAAATAAGAATTTGGGCCTGCCCGCCTTTTCGGTGGGCGTTCCCCGCCAGCTGGCGGGTCGGGCTTTCCATTCCAAACTTTTTTCGCCAAAAAACTCAAAAAGGTTTTCCACTGCAATCCCTAACGCAGTTTGAATTACGATTTTGGGAATGTGTAATCAAATGTTAACCATAACAAAATTGCGACCTTTGCGTATTTACTTTGCGGTCTTAGCGGTTAAATGTAAATTTCAATTGAAATTGTTTCTAGTATAGAATACGCAAAAATTACCTTCTTATCAAGCTTAAATTTCCGCGTTTTTCTCTGTAATTGCCATATTGGTCCGTAAACTTCACCAAATACCAATAATCAGCTGCAGGAAGTCTTTCGCCATTGTAAAACCCGTCCCAGCCTTCGCCGGTTAAATCAACATCAGCAACCAATTTACCAAATCGATCAAAAACATAAATACCCGATATTTGAATGTTGTTCAAGTCGTTTCCAAGCACTTTCCAAGTATCGTTGTAACCGTCGCCATTGGGCGTAAAAAACTTGGGAAATCCTAAAATTGCGATATCCAATGCAGCAACACCGCAACTGTTTTTGTCGCTCACGTACAAAGTGTAAATTCCGGGAAGCAAGTTTTCAAAATAAGTTTCATCTTGAAACGGACCAAATGGCGCATCCAACGAAAACGCATAATCTCCATCGCCTAAATTGGTGTTGTTTACGGTAATGGAATTATTGTCAGAATCATCAACAACGCTAATGTCATTTATTGTAATTGTCGCAATATCTGATGCGGTGACAGTTACCGTCTTCGGAAAAGATTCGCAATTTAAATCCGATGTGGCAATCACCGTGTAAACGCCTGCTTCAGCAACTTCAGCAGAAAAATCCCTACTAATAATAGCATTATTTGAATCTTTCCATTCGTAAGAATAATTTCCTTGCGGATTGAAAGTTTCAAGGGTTATCGGCGGTAAATTTAAACAAACAATCGCAGTCGGATTTACTTCAAATTGCGGAATTTGCTGAACGGTTAATGTCAAAAACGGACCAATGCCATAACAATTTCCATCGTTTTCATTTTCAACTCGAACATACAAAACTTGTGAATCTTTATTTTGATTGATGTAATTTGTTGGCAAAATTGCATTTAGTTCCAGTTGCGCATCATTCAAATTTCTGTAATAATGAACACTTAACGGCTGTCCGGCAGGAAGCTGGTTAATAAATACGGTTGATGCCTCAGTTAGATTAAAGGCAAAAAAACCATCTGCATTTGCGTCTTTGTCGCAAGCCGCAAGCTCATAGTTAAAGCTGGCAGGCAAAGTGGTTGAAGAAACGCTTAATTTAATTGTTGAAACACTAAAACAGCCAAAAGAATTTTGCACTCTAGCATAAATAGTGCTTGCCGTTTCGTTGTTAAAAGGAAATATATTTATTGGATTTACACTCGGACTTGCATTGGCATCCGCAGCATTTAAATGATAGCTTACCGTTAAACCGGATACGTTATTTGTTATGATTGAAGTGACTTCATTTAGGCTAAAATCGGTGAAACCATCGGCGGTACCGTCTTCATCGCAGTTTTTAAAATCAATAGTTGATTGGATAACCGGCAACGGATTTACCGTAGCCGTTACCGCTGTTCTTGGCCCGGTTACACAACCGTTTGCCGATGCCAAAACATAATAGGTTTTTGATGCCGAAAGCACAGGAGCATAATTTGATCCAGAAAATATTGGTGTTGAGCTTGTTGGAGAATCAAACCACAAAACGGTTGCTCCTGAAGTTGCAGTTGCAGATAAGTTAAGTACTCCGGCACCGCATCGTGTTGCGGGTATGGCTGCAGTTATTGCAGCCATATAAATTGTGGTGCTTGCCGAAAGATTTAAAACAGGATCACCAAGCATTCCGCCATATTCAACAATATAGCCTTTAGGCTGAAAATTACCAGAAACTTCTCCTGTGTTGCTTAAATCGTTCCAGGATCCTGGGATTCCGACCCCCGGAGCCGTCACATGTGCATAATCTTCATTCCCGGCTTGGTTAGGCTCTCCAGTATTCCAAAAAGAAAAAGGAATATCAGCTCCGTTTGTTGTGCCGCCATCATATATGCCATTTGGATCACCAAAAAAAAATGATTTACCCGCTTCTGGCCCTGTCACCCATCTCCATGTTCCTTCTACTGCAGCGTCACTACCTCCAATCCATCCTGCACCCGCTGCTTGCTCGCCTGAAAGTTTTGCTTCATCTGCTGAGGTAATGGTTGCCAAATAGCCTTGCAATCCGTAATACTTTCTCCCTTCAGCAGCTGTTTTTGCGTTTTTCCAGGTAATTCCTATTACAGGAACGTATTCGTAATAATGACCTGTTGATGGCAAATAATTGGCTTCGCCAATGGTTATTGAAAAAGTTCTGCTTCCGGATGGCGTGTTTGAGCTGCTTCTGAAAACAACATTATTAACCGCCGAAATTAATTCAGAAATTACTGCGTTTCCTGTGCCTGTCCATCTTAATTCCAGTTTTCCTTCTAAATTATTAAAAGGTTGCGCCGTGATATTTGGGTGCGTTCCCAACAGAATTAACTGGTCCTCACCTCTAACATAACCCGTAGAAATTTGAATATAAATGGCTTTTATTTGAACATTATCAGGATTGCTGATAGTGAAACCGGTAACAATAGGCATTTGGCTTAGCGGACAATAAAATTGATTTCCGGAAGCGGTTAATTCAGGAGGCGTTTGTGCCCAGCTGTGATTCGATACAAATAAAGCAGACAGGAAAAAAAATAAAATGATATGTTTTTTGAAATGCATTCAGACGGGGAAGTTTTGTTAAAATGCAAAAATAAGCAATTGTTTTATCGAGAAGGCACTTTTAAGCAGATTTTAGTAGTAATATGTTCATTTTGAACTTTGTTTGTAAATGGCAAAATTGTTCGATTGCGTTGAAATTAATTTATTTCCTGACTTTTATCTCCTATTTTCCATCTTAAACCTTTTTAACTTTCAGCTTTTCTTCCAACGCGCCAACCGGCACATTCACTAAAAATGTTCACCAAACATTTTTTTAACGTTCTGTCCTCCCTTCGGGGGTTAGGGGGCCTTATCCGGTTCAATATGAATTAAAACATCATTAATTTCAGGTAATTTCTGCAGTAATTCATCCTTTAATTGGTGTGCAATCATATGTCCTTCAGAAACGCTTATTGTTCCATTAACAATTAAATGAAGATCCACGTGAAATGAGAGTCCGGCCTTTCTCACAAGGCATTTTTCTGTGTCCACAACGCCATCAACACCCACAGAAACTGCTCTAATTTCCGCAATCAGATCTTCGTATAAATGCTCGTCCATAATTTCGCCAAGTGCAGGCCTAAAAATTAAATAGGCATTGTAAATAATAAATCCGGAAGCAAACAATGCGGCCCAATCATCGGCTTTTTCATAGCCTTCGCCCATATAAATGGCAATAGAAATCCCGATAAATGCCATTAACGAGGTGATGGCGTCGCTTCTGTGATGCCAGGCATCTGCTTTTAGGGAAGAGCTTTTTGTTTCATTGCTTTTTTTTGAAACCATCCTGAAAAACACTTCTTTTACAATCACAATAATGGCCAAAACAACCAAGGTAAATTTCTCGGGCGCCACTTGTGGTGTTTGTAGATTTTGGATGCTTTCGTAGGCAATGATGGTTGCCGAAAAAACCAGAAATCCAACCACGGCAAATGTAATTAAAGGCTCAGCCCTTCCGTGTCCGTAGGGATGATTTTCATCGGCAGGTTTGGTGGCATATTTAAGTCCGAACAGCACCAAAATAGACGAAAAAACATCGGTGGTCGATTCAATGGCATCGGCAATTAAGGCGTAGGAATTCCCAAAAATACCGGTTACTCCTTTGGCAATGGCGAGCAACGCATTTCCAACAATACTGAAATAGATGGTGTTGATGGCTTTTTGCTTGTTCGTTTTCATTTTGGTTGAGGTTTCAGTTTAAAACTGATAGTGTTTTCGGTTGGTAAAGATACAGAAATTGAATAAGTATGATTTACAGAATTTCGGATAAATTTTACCGTTAACAATTATTTTCAATTGAATTCCGCGAATAATCTATGGTGTTTTGGGTTGCGTTAGGGATTACTTCACCACTTATTTATTTTTTTAGGAGTTCAGTGAACCATGTTTAAAGTGAAAATCCTTTTTGACGGTTTTTCACCGTTAAAAAGATTGGAACGTAAAGCCCGACCCGCCAGCTGGCGGGGAACGCCCATCATATTTTCAACATAGCTCCAGCGGGAAAAATTCATTTCTTTTACTGAACTTCCGTCTTCTTCCGTCTTCCAACAATACTAAAACCACTTTTTCTTTTTGAAATATACAATCATGGAAATCGCCAAAACCAACATAACACCCAACATGATAAAGTAACTGTATTTATAATGAAGCTCGGGTAAATAATCGAAATTGGTTCCGTAAACGCCGGCAATAAAGGTTAACGGAATAAAAATAACGGAGAAAACGGTTAAAAATTTAATGATGTCATTTAATTTGCTGCTGATGGTGGTGTGATAAACCTGCAGTTGGTCGGATAGAATTTCACGGTAACTTTCCAGCGATTCAGTGGCCTGGTTGACATTGTTTTGCAGATCTTCAAAATTGACATAAACGTTATCATCCAATAATTCCGAATCCAATTTCAGCAATTCAACCACTATTTCACGACAAGGTTTAATGGATTTGTTTAAATAAATAATTTCCTTTTTAAAATTGTTGATCTCTTTTAGGGTAGATTCTTTTGCATTATTCAGCAAATGTATTTCCAGCGCTTCAATTTTTTCGCCAATTTGACTGATGATGTAATTGTAATTGTCGAAAACGATGTCCATTAAAGCAAATGCCAAATAATCGGTTCGTGAACTTCGAATTCTTCTTTTGTTTTTTCGCATTCGATCTCTTATCGGATCAAAAACATCGCCTATTTTTTCCTGAAATAACAGTAAAATATGTTCCTTTATGATAATGACTATATTTTCTGATGAAATATAATTTCGTTTCTCATCGTACTGCAACATTTTGAACGAAATATAGATGCAATTGTCGTATTCCTGAATTTTTGGACGTGCATGCGTGTTCATGATATCGGCAAGAATTAAGGAATCCAATTCAAATTGCATTGCAATATCATTCATGATTTTTATATCATGCAAGCCATAAATATTTAGCCAGGTGGTGGTTGCAGTTTTGTTAAATTTCACCACCTCATTGAGGTCTTTTGCTATAAATTCATCAAGATTTTCTGAATCGTAATCAATCACTTCCAAAATGACCTTTTCACTTTTTTTCTCTCCTTTAAAATGAATTTCATAAGGAGACAATCCGATGTGTTCTTTCTTTGTTTTTAAATACCTGGCCATCTTGTAAAGTTAAAAGTTAATTAAGACCGATCCCGATAGCTATCAGGTCGGAAGTTCAAAACGAATCAAATTATTGAACATTTATCCAAAAAAACAGAAATCACTTAAAATTAGTGATTTCTGCTTTAAAATGTTTGTTTTCTGTAAAATAAATTTACAAAATATTCCTATTTTTTATTCAACTCATAAATATCTTTGCGCCTGTCTTTCAAATTTCTTACAGTTCCCAGCTGATTTAATTCTCTTAAAGAATCAATATCCACATCGGCAATTAAGATCATTTCAGAGTTGGCGGTTGCCTCGGCTTTAATGCCGTTGGTTGGAAAAGCAAAATCACAAGGCGTAAACACCATAGACTGCGCATATTGTATGTCCATATTGTGCACATTCGGTAAATTCCCCACGCTTCCGGCAATGGCCACATAACATTCATTTTCTATGGCTCTTGCTTGCGCACAGTTTCTGACCCTGGAATAACCGTTTTGTGTATCGGTCAAAAACGGAACAAACAAAATATCCATGCCGTCATCGGCCAACAAACGGCCAAGCTCCGGAAATTCAACATCGTAACAAATTAAAATGCCAATTTTACCGCAATCGGTATCAAACGTTTGTATTTTGCTTCCGCCCTGCATTCCCCAAACTTTTGCTTCGTTTGGCGTTATATGCAATTTTTCATAACGCTCAACAGTTCCGTCTCTTTTGCACAAATAACCCACATTGTAAAGTTTGTTGTCCACAATTTCAGGCATACTTCCAGAGATGATATTGATGTTGTACGAAATGGCAAATTTGGCAAATTTATCAACAATGGCCGAAGTGTGTTTTGCTAGCTCACGAATGGCTTCCGACTCTGATAAATGGTTGTTTTCAGCCATCAATGGCGCATTAAAAAACTCGGGGAAAAGCGCAAAATCCGATCGATATCCCGAAACTGAATCCACAAAAAACTCAGCTTGGTGCAATAACTCATCCAGGTTTTTGTATGATCTCATTTGCCATTGGATCAATCCAAGACGCACTATTTTTTTTATGGTCACTGTTGAACTTAAATCCTCTTTTTCATAGTAAATATTGTCCCATTCCAACAATACCGCATAATCATTGGATGCTTCATCACCTTCAAGATAATTCTTCAGAATTTTTGTTGGATGAAAGTCGTTTGAAATCTGAAAATTAAACACAGGATCGTGAATTTCCTTTTTTCTTACTTTGTCAATGTATTGTTTTGGCGTAAGTTTATCTGCATAAAGGTGATAATTTGGAATTCGGCCGCCAAAAGCCATGCCTCTCAGGTTAAGTTTCTCGCACAACTCTTTTCTGTAATCATATAACCGCCTTCCCAAACGAAGTCCGCGAAATTCGGGTTTTATAAAAACATCAATCCCGTACAACATATCGCCTTCGGGTTTGTGGGTATTAAACGAATAATTGCCCGTAATTTCCTGATAGGTGTGAACTTTTTCAATCCTTTTATAATCCACAATAATCGATAAAGCGCATCCTGCAATTTGGTTGTTCACTTTAATCACCACCTGACCTTCAGGAAAACGGCTGATTAAAGATTCCATTTGGCGCTCACTCCAATAAGCATCAGGAATTCCTGTGTAGGACTCAATCATTGCTTTTTTAAGCTCCTGATAATCGTCGATGCTTAAAAAGGACAATTCAATATTTTCTATTTTTTTCATATTTAAAGGGAGGTGTTGTTGCTGTTTGCATAAAAGTACATCATAAAATAGCCTATTTCGGCAAAAATACGACTTTTTAGGCGATGGTTAAAATTGTGAAATCCGATTTTAAATATTTTGGGTTTGCCTGCCTTTTTGGTTGGCGTTTCCCGCCAGCTGGCAGGCCTGCCTGCCGGCAGGCAGGTCGGGCTATCGCTACTCGCATTTTTTTGTGGTTAAAAAACCACAAAAAAAGTGCTCAAACATACCGCTCTATCCCTAACGCGGGTTGATTTACGATCTTTGATTTACGATTTTTAAATTGGCGTAATCAAATGTTACCAAAATAAAATTGCGCTCTTTGCGTTTTTTTCTTTGCGTTTTTTGCGGTTAAGTAAATTTCGATTAAATTGATTTTTATAATTTTTTACTTGGCTTTTATTGAAGAACGCAAGGGTTGAATGAATAATTAAAAGAAAAAATAAGAAGGTGATATTATTGACAATATATTAATCGTACAAATATTAAAAAATAAAAACCGTAAACAACTATTTTACAAGTATTGACGGTTTTGTTTGTGGAGAAGATCGGGCTCGAACCGACGACCTCTTGGCTGCCAGCCAAGCGCTCTAGCCAACTGAGCTACATCCCCAATTTTGTAATTTTTCAACCGTTGGCCGACAGGTTGAAACCTACATTTAAAATGTAGTGGCGCAAAAGTACATAAATTTTTTTAATGTGTTTTAAATTTTTAAAGATGTTTTTAGCATCTGGGAATTGTAAAGTATTTGCTTTCCAATGGTAAAAATTCTTGTAAATTTGTAATTCAAATTAATAATAAAATTATGATTAATAAAATTGAAGTGAGCTGGAAAGGGAAAATGCTTTTTGAATCGGTAGCACCTGAAGGAACTGTGATGATTGATGCTGCCGAAGAGGCCGGCGGACAAGGGAAAGGGTTGCGGCCAAAAGCCTTGATGCTAACATCTTTGGCGGGCTGCACAGCGATGGATGTTGCTTCTTTGTTAAAAAAAATGCGCGCCGAAGTGAGGAATTTTAATATTGAAGTGGAAGCAAACCTTACTGAAGAAAATCCAAAAGTTTACGATAAAGTAAAAGTAATTTATAAATTTTATGGCGAAGATTTTAAAAAGGATAAAATTGAAAAAGCGGTAAATCTTTCTGTTGAAAGTTATTGCGGCGTGATGGAAATGTTCCGCAAATTTGCTGAAGTTACCACAGAAATTCAATATTTCGATAAATAAGCTCGCTGGCGCGGACTCGCGATAGTTTTTTTAAGATTTACTTTTATTTTTCGGCAAACAACCAAAAGCAAATCATAAGGTAAATTTGCTTACTTTTGGAAAAAAGCACTGCTATGCGATGGAAATTAAAATTGGATACAGATCCTCAAATCACTTCAAAATTAGCCCGGGATTTGGGCATAGACTACACCTTGGCCAAATTGTTGGTGCAACGAAACATTGAAACTTACGACCAGGCCAAAGCCTTTTTTCGTCCGAGTTTAAAAAATTTGCACGATCCTTTTTTGATGAAGGATATGGACAAAGCGGTTGTACGCATTGAAAAAGCAATCTCCGAAAACGAAAACATCATGGTTTATGGCGATTATGATGTGGATGGCACAACTTCCGTTTCTATGCTGTCGTCCTATTTAAAAACATTTTACCCAAATATCGCGACATATATTCCGGACAGGTATGCCGAAGGTTACGGGATTTCCTATATGGGAATCGATTTTGCGCACGACAATGATATTTCCTTAATTATTGCGTTGGATTGCGGCATAAAAGCCATTGATAAAGTAAATTATGCAAAAGAAAAAGGCATCGATTTCATTATTTGCGACCATCACCGTCCGGGTAACAAAATTCCGGATGCTGTCGCGGTTTTAGATCCAAAACGAGTTGATTGCGAATATCCGTACGATGAGTTGTGTGGCTGTGGCGTAGGTTTTAAGCTAATTCAGGCGTTGGCAAGCAAAAGAAACCAGACCATTGATGATCTGGTTCCGTATTTAGATTTGGTGGCAACCGCCATCGCTGCCGATATTGTGCCCATCACCGGTGAAAACAGGATTTTGGCTTATTTTGGATTGCAGGTAATCAACTCCAATCCGAGAAACGGCATCAAAGCGATGATTCACCAAATTAAAAAAGTGGAATTAAACATTACCGATGTGGTGTTTATTATTGCGCCAAGAATTAATGCCGCCGGAAGAATTAAACACGGAAACTACGCTGTTGAATTGTTGACCGAACTGGATTTCGATTCGGCCGTTAAATTTGCTTTGGAAATTGAGCAAAATAACAACGACCGGAAGGATTTGGACAAGTTAATCACCCAAGAGGCCTTGCTTCAAATTGAAGAAAACAAGGAACAGGATAATTATTCAACAGTTGTTTATTCCGAAAATTGGCACAAAGGCGTGATTGGCATTGTGGCTTCGCGATTGATTGAAACTCACTACAAACCAACCCTGGTTTTCACAAAAAGCGGCGAAAAATTGGCGGCATCAGCACGATCTGTAAAAGGATTTGACGTATATGAAGCGCTGGAACAATGTACCGAATTTATTGAGCAGTTTGGCGGACATAAATATGCGGCCGGATTGACCTTAAAAGAAGAAAATTACCAAAATTTCAAGAATAAGTTTGAAGAAGTTGTAAAAAACACCTTGCCCGAGGAATTGCGAACGCCCGAAATTGCCATTGATGCCGAAATCAGCCTTTCAGAAATTACACCAAAATTCTTCAGAATTATGAATCAGCTCTCGCCTTTTGGGCCACAAAATATGAAACCCGTTTTTATGTGCGGCGGCCTGCGCGACAATGGTTACGGAAAAAAAGTGGGCTCCGATGAAACGCATTTAAAGCTGAATCTTTTTGAAGGCACCAACCAAACAACGTACAACGCCATCGGATTTGGAATGGGCGACAAACACGAAATCATCCAAAATAAAAATGCATTTAAAGCCGCTTTTCACATCGATGAAAATGAGTGGAACGGCTATAAAACATTGCAGCTTTTGCTGAAGGATATTGAGGTTGAGAGCTAAAAGTTGAAAAGTTATAGGTTAAATGTTAAAAGTTTTTAATCTAAATTAAACTCCCTTTCCTTGGGAAAGGGTTGGGGATAGGAAATAGTTAAAAGTTCAGCAATTAAAAAAAGGTGAAGAATTTTTTCTTCACCTTTTTTGTTTGATAAATTCCGATTTTTAAATAGGTTTTTGTGATGTTGGAATATCCATTAAAGTTTCTTTCAGCCATTTGAAAAATTCGCGTTGCCAAACCAAACTGTTCTGATTGTCTAAAATCCAGTGATTTTCTTCAGGAAAATACAATAATTTACTTTTGATACCTTGCAATTGCGCTGCCTGAAAAGCTTCCAACCCTTGTCCGATTGGCACCCTGAAATCTTTTCCGCCTTGGATAATCAGAATTGGCGTATTCCATTGGTCAACTTTTTCCACAGGGTTAAATTCAGTATAGGCTTTTTGTGCATCAACGTTGTTTTTATCCCAATAAGGGCCGCCCAAATCCCAATTCACAAAGAACAATTCCTCCGTGGTTCCGTACATGCTTTTCCAGTTGAAAATACCATCGTGAGAAATAAAACTTTTGAATCTTCCTTCGTGCATTCCGGCCAAATAAAATACCGAATAACCGCCGTAACTTGCACCAATAGCGCCCAAACGATCATTGTCTACATAAGGTTCTTTCGCCAATTCATCAATGGCAGATAAATAATCCTGCATATTTTGTCCGCCATAATCCTTGCTTATTTGTTCATTCCATTCCACGCCATAACCCGGCATTCCCCTTCTGTTTGGCGCAACAATAATATAACCGTTTGCTGCCATCAACTGGAAGTTCCATCGTAAAGAATAAATTTGGCTTAAAGCGCCTTGCGGTCCGCCCTGACAGTATAATATAGTTGGGTATTTTTTTGCAGGATCAAAATTTGGTGGATAAATAACCCAGGTCAGCATGTCTTTGCCGTCGGTTGTTTTTACCATTCTTTTTTCAACTTTGCTCAGCGTAATGCCATTGTAAAAAGCGTCATTGGCTTGCGTTAATTGCGTCATTTTTCCGTTGCTTAAATTTACGGAATACAACTCTGGCGCGTGGTTCATATCTCTTCTGCTCACCACAATTGTTTGCTTTGATTGGCCCACAATGCTGTGAACATCAAATTGCCCGTTGGTAAGTTGTTTTAATGCGCTGCTTTTCTTTCCTGAAACAGGAATTCCGATTTCAAACAATTGTACGGTTCCCAAAACCGGAGCCACAAAATAAATTTTATCGCCCTTATCTTGCCATACAAAACTGTCAACGGTTCCGTCCCAGTTTGCCGTTAAATTGATAGCCGCGCCATTAATTGAAACAATAATGTCTTTTTTATCTGATTCATAGCCGTCTCTTTTCATTTGAAGCCACGCCAATTGTCCTTTGGAAGAAAATGCCGGATTAGTGTCGTATCCTTTGTTTTCTGAAGTTAAATTGGTGGTGGTTTTTGTTTCCAGATTGTATTGGTAAATATCGGAATTGGTGCTTGAAGCGTAAGCGGCGCCACTTAATTTTTTGGCAACATATAAAATGTTTTTGCTGTCGGGGCTCCACAAATAATCTTCCGGTCCGCCAAAAGGTTTTTGCGGACTGTCGAAAGGTTCTCCAGCCATAATATCGATTGGTTCAGAAGCTGCATCAGAAACCGGCTGGTACATAATATGGCTGTAAGCGCCGTCTTCCCAAGTATCCCAATGGCGATAATTGAGTTCGTCATAAATTTGGACGTTTGAACCGGTAACTTCCGGATAAAAATCTTTTCCGCTGATGTTTTTCAGTTTTACTTCGGCAGTGGAAATTTTGTATTTGCCGTCGGGCGAAACACTTTTATCTGCCAATAACGCTTTATAATCAGTGATTACCTGGGCATTTCCTCCAGCAATTGGCATTTGGTACGTTGTTGTTTCTGAGCTGTTTTTTTCGAGTGAGTATTTTGAAATGCTGTAAATAAGGCTGTTGCCGTCTTTGGTCAATCCTTTTCCTGAAACTTTGTTGATTTGAAGCAGTTTTTCAGGTGTCATTACCTCTTGGGCCGACATTGCGATAAACGCAAATGATACTAAAAAAGAGATTAGTGTTTTATGCATAATTTCTATTATTTGGGTTTTATGGACTAATTCACAAATCTATTGCTTTTAATTTTTATTTCTGTTATTGAATTTGCATTTATTGGCAGTTTTCACAAAGAAATAACGATTATAAATAGAAATTCAATTTGCGTTAGCGATTGCAGTGACATACTTTTTTGGAGCGGAGCGCAAAAAAAGATAAAACGGAAAGCGCGGCCCGCCAGCTGGCGGGAAATGCCCCAAAAAAAGTTAAAAGTTCATTTGATTTTTCTAATAAAGGCATCAAATACCTGATACTTTTTAAAAACCGCTTAAAAAACCTCCTTTATCAAATACAAATACACCGGATAATGGTCGCTGTAGCCGCCGGTGAATCCGCCATTTCCCCAACTTCTGAACGGATAGCCTTTGTATTTTCCGGTTTGGGTGGTCAAATATTGCGGCTTAAAAATGGCCGTTTTGTACATTTTATAGGATGAAAAATCATTTGTGGTGGTCAACAACGGCGAAGTAAACATAATTTGGTCGAACAGGTTGATGTTGTCCCGATAAGCCAAGGTATTTTGCCCGCGCCTGAACAGATCTTCCATCGGGTTGTAAATGTCACCGGCTTCAACATCCGATTTTTTGCCTTTGGTTTTTAAGATTTTTTTTAAGCTGCTGTTGGTGGGATCGTCATTTAAATCGCCCATCAAGATAATTTTGGGATTGGGATCGGTTTCCTTTATTTTTGCGATGATTTGAGTGTTTAAATAGGCTGCCTTTTCTCTTTTTGACCGACTTTTTGCTTCACCGCCAAGTCTGGAAGGCCAATGATTTACGATGATGTGAATGAGTTCATCGCCCAAATATCCGGAAACCAACAATTGGTCACGGGTGTATATTCTATAATTGCCATCCCATAAACGCAACTCGAAAGTTTCGTGATAAATGGGTTTAAAATGGTTGGTTTGGTACAACAAACCCACGTCAATGCCACGTAAATCGGGCGAATCGTAATGGATAATGCCATATTGTTTGTCCTTTAAAAACGAAGTATTCACCAAATCTTCCAACACGGCATAATTTTCAATTTCGGCAACGCCAATAATTACCGGACTGTTTTTGGCTTCTTCCGCACCAATTTCAGAAAGCACTTTCGCCATATTGTTCAATTTTAGCTGATAAATGGCTTCACGATTTTCTTTAATCGCCATAATCGGGCTCGATTCATCGAGCTTTAAAGTATCATCAACAATATCAAAAAGATTTTCCAAATTGTAAAAAGCGATGGTTTTGATGTCATATTTTTTTTGGCCGAAAATTGGTTGAATTGCAACAAAAATTAAAATCAGAAGAAGAGAAAGTCGTTTCATAGCATTTTTTTATGGAACCAATATAAAACAAAATATCAATCACAGTTGAAATAATTAGCTATATTTCAATAAGATAGAAAAATTATTTTTTTGATTTTTGGTGTTGGTGTTCAAATAAAGATTACTTTCATAAAAAATTGTCTATGAAAATAATAGTTGTTGCTACTATTGTGTGTCTTTTTTATGCCGTTAATTCAGATGCACAAAGCCTTGCTTCCATCAAAGGAAAAGTTATTGAAGCTACTTCAGAAGAATCCTTGCAAGGCGTTTTCCTGAAAATTTCATCTTTAAATATTTCTTCGGAAACAAATTTCAACGGGGAATTCACCATTGAAAATATTCCTGTTGGAAATTACACGCTTCAATTTCAATTTGAAGGTTTTGAAACGCAAGAATTTCCCATCAACATTATTGAAGCTAAATCTTATGATTTAGGCACTGTATTTTTACAAAAAACCATTGTTGAAAAATATGAAACAAGCCTTATTTTTTTAACTGATGAAGATTTGTTGGATGAAGAGGGGAAAAGTTCCGATTATATTGCGGGGTTGTTCCAGTCTTCTAAAGATGCTTATTTACAGGCCGCCGCTTTTAATTTCAGCCAGGCTTGGTTTAAAGTCCGTGGGTACGATTCCAGCTACGGAACCATCGCAATCAACGGCATTGAAATGAATAAATTGTACGACGGCCGTCCGCAATGGAGCAATTGGGGCGGTTTGAACGATGCGTTCAGAAATCAGGAATTTTCCAATGGCATTGCGGCTTCCGATCACACTTTTGGCGGCATTTTAGGCACCACAAATTTTAGCACCAGAGCATCCGATTATCAGGCGGTAAAAAAAGTTTCCCTTTCATCAACCAATAAAAGTTATACCGGCCGTGCAATGGCAACCTACGCTTCCGGATGGAACAAAAAAAACTTGGCTTTTGTGGTTTCGGCATCCCGCAGATTTGCTCAGGAAGGTTATATTGAAGGAACTTCCTACAATGCGTGGTCGGGTTTTTTGGCAGTGGAAAAAAGGTTTAGCAGCAACCACAGCTTGAATTTTACGGCTTTCGCAACGCCCAACAAACGCGGAAAATCCTCGCCAAATACCCAGGAAGTTTACGATTTAAAAGGATATCAATACAATACGTATTGGGGAAATCAGGAAGGCGATAAGCGAAACTCAAGAATCAAGGAAATTTTTGAGCCTATAGTAATGCTGAGCCATTTTTATGAACGTGAAAACACAACGATAAAATCCACTTTGGCTTATCAGTTTGGGCATATCGGCAACAGTCGGTTGGGCTATTTTAACGCGCTAAATCCCGATCCAACCTATTGGAAATATTTGCCCAGCAATTTTTTGAGATATCCTGACAATCCAGATTACGCAAACGCCTATTTATCGGAACAGGAATTTTTGAAAAACGGAAAAATAAAATGGAATGAATTGTATCAGGCAAACGCCGATAACGGAAATTCCTTGTATTATTTGTATGAAGACCGGGTTGACGACACGCAATTTTCAGCAAATTCGCTCATCAACACAAAATTTACGGAGAATTTAAACTTCAACGGAGGTGTTTCCTTCAAAAGTTTAAGCTCAAAAAATTATGCAAATATGCTCGATTTGTTGGGCGGAAACGGTTTTGTGGATTTAGACCAATATGCGCTTGGCGATGCACGGCAAAACGACTTAAACAATCCGAATCGAACCGTTGTTGAAGGTGACACATTTCAATACAATTACACGGTCAATGCTTTTACGGCAAGCGCTTTTGGGCAAGTGCAGGGTACGCAAAATAATTTTGATTATTTTGTAGGATTGAACGTAAAAAGCAGCAATTATCAGCGGGATGGTTTGTATAAAAACGGCACTTATTTTGAAAATTCTTTTGGAAAAGGTGAACAGCAACATTTTATGGATTTTGGCGCAAAAGCGGGTGCCACCTATAAAATTACCGGGCGGCATTTGGTCACTTTAAACGGCGCTTACACCACAAACGCGCCCACCATAAAAACGGCTTTTTCCAATTCGCGGGTAAACAACAGCATTACGCCCGATTTATCGAGCGAGAAAATTGTGACTGGAGATTTGAGTTATGTTTTTCGTGCGCCAAAAATTCAATCTCGATTGACGGCTTATTACACAAAATTTAGCGATGCCATTGAAACTTCTTTCTATTTTGCGGAAGGTTTGCTGGGTGACCAGGCCGATTTTGTGAACGAAATTATTACGGGCGTCGAAAAAACGAATATGGGCGCAGAATTGAGTTTTGAATATCAGGTTTTGCCCACCGTAAAACTGCTTGCAGCGGGTTCTGTTGGGCAATTTACCTATAGCAACAATCCTCAATTGTACCTGATTTCTGAAACTTTCACCGATTTAAACAGCAATTTCGGAACGGCATATTTGAAGAATTACCACATTTCCGGAACGCCGCAACGCGCCTATTCTTTCACTTTTGAATACCGCGATCCGGCATATTGGTTTTTTCAGATAAACGCCAACTATTTATCGAACAATTACTTGGATATTTCTCCTTTGTTGCGAACCAATAATTTTTATCTGGACTCCGATGGCGTGCCTTTTTTGGATGATGAAACCGGTGTTCAGGTTACCCAGGAACAAGTTGATCATTTATTGAAACAGGAAAAATTTGATCCCGCTTTTTTGGTGAATGCCGTTGGCGGAAAATCGTGGAAAATTGACGCCTATTATCTCGGATTTTTTATGGGTATCAACAATATTTTGGGAGAATTGTTTAAGACCGGCGGATTTGAGCAATCGCGGAAATCCAATTACCCCGAATTAAAAGAGGACAAACAGTTAGAAAAACCCATTTTCGGACCAAAATATTGGTACGGCGGAAAAACCTCGTATTATTTGAATTTATATGTAAGATTTTAAAAATGAGCGCTATGAAAAACACTAAAAAAACATTAAAAACTGTCCAAATTCTTCTGTTAATTTTCCTTTTTATAAGTTGTGTAAAAGACGGGGATTTTGAAACGCCCAATGTCGATTGCACTGAACCGCAACTTACTGCAACCACCACCATTCAGCAAGTAAAAGCAATGTACACTTTTGGAGGCGCAAAAATTATTGAAACAGATCTAATTATGGAAGGTTACGTGGTTTCCAGCGACAAATCGGGGAATATTTACAAGTCTATTTCCATTCAGGACAAGCCCGAGAATCCGACTGCAGCCATTAAAATTTCCATCAACCAAACCAATATTTACACCAAGTTCAATGTTGGACGGAAAATTTACGTGAAATTGAAAGGTTTGGCGGTTGGATACAGTTTTGGAAGCGTGCAAATTGGTGTGGCAACCGGCGACGGATTGGCAGGAATTTTGGGATCGGAACTCAACAAATATATTTTGCGTTCATGCGAAGTTGCTGAAATAATTCCGAAAAAAGTGACCATCGCAGACCTGAATAAAAGTATGTTGGAAATGCTCATAGAAATTGAAAATGTGCAATTTAAATCGGCTGATTTGGGAAAAGCATACGGAAATGCAGGAAATACCGCAACGGTAAATCGTGTGCTGGAAAGCACTGACAATTCCTGTAATTTTTTGGATCAAGTTATTCTAAGAAATAGCGGTTTCGCCAGTTTTAAAAACACTGTTTTACCTGAGGGAAAAGGAAGCGTTGTGGCTATTTTCAGCAATTATTATGACGATTTTCAATTGTATTTGCGCGATACAGATGATGTAAAATTCAATACAGCAAGATGCGATTATTCCAGTTCTTTTCAGCCGAACATCACTTTGAAATCGGTGAAGGAAATGTACAAAGGAAGTCTGGTTGAATTCGGAATCAGCAACAATTATGTATTTGAGGGTTTTGTAATTTCAAGCGACGAACATGGGAGTTTTGAGAAAAAATTGGTGATTCAGGATGCGGTTGAAAATGCAACCGCGGGCATTCAAATTTTAATTGGCAAAACAGCCAATTTTGAACAATACAAAGTTGGCGATAAGGTTTTGGTGAAGCTGAACAAACTGTATATGAATAAAAGAGACGGTGTTCTAACCATCGGTTTTCCAAAAGCAACTGCCATTGTTGAAATTGAAGAAACACAAATTGCCGATTTCATATACAACAGCGGAGAGAATTTTGCCATAATTCCCAAAGAAATTTCAATCATTGAGATTTTGAATCCCACTTTTGAAAACACCTTGGTAAAAGTCAAAAATGTGCAATTGGCACATAATGAATTGGGTTCGGCATTCACCTATTTCAGCGGCACCAATAACGGATTTCGCACTTTGGAAACCTGCAACGTATCTACAAAACTATCGGTTTTCACCAACGGAAAAGCCACTTTTGCAAACAAATTATTTCCGCAGGGAAAAGGGAATATTATCGGCGTTTTAAGCAATGTTCTTGAATTGAGAACCCCTTTGGATGTTCAGTTTTCGGAAGCTTATGAAGCTTGTGTGGTTTTGGTTCCAAAAATTATGATTACCGAAGTAGCAGACCCAAACAACAATGTTTCCGCGCGTTTTGTGGAACTGTACAATGCCGGAGTTGGCGAAGTAAATTTAACGGGATGGAAGCTGAATAAATATTTAAATGGTGCGTCAACGGTTTCCGGAACGGCATTGGCGTTAACTGGAATCGTGATTCCCGCTGGCGGTTTTGTGATTATTGCGGGCAGCGAATACAAAATATTGTTTGATGATATTCCGGATATTGAAACCACCTATATTTCCGGAAACGGCGATGACGTTTATGAATTGGTGAACAACACCGGAGCAAGAATCGATATTTTCGGCGTTATTGGTGTTGATGGAAATGGCACAAATTGGGAATATCTAGACGGAAGAGCGGTGCGAAAAACTTCGATTTCTGCGCCAAATCCAATTTTCACCATCAGTGAATGGATCATTTATTCGGCGGCTTCAAACAGTTTAATAACACATCCAAATTCACCGCAAAACGCGCCTGCCGGTTTTAATCCGAGAGTTCGTTGATACTATGTTTTTTAACGACGAAAGCGCGGATACGATAGCGCGGATTTGCAATCCGTGCCACGTAAATATTAGTAACGGAACTATCAATAAATGCAACATCATTAAAAATGTAAATTTTCATTAAATAAGAAAATAAGATGTCAACAAAATACAAAGCAACAACAACAGAAGAAGCTTATTTCATCACTATTACAACTGTTGGCTGGATAGATATTTTTACACGATTAAATCAAAAATATATTATCATAAACGCCCTTAAACATTGCCAAGAAAATAAGGGATTGGAGATTTATGCTTATTGCATTATGAGTAGCCATATTCATTTATTATCCAAAGCAACAAATGGCTTTATTTTGTCTGATGTGATTAGGGACTTCAAAAAATTCACTTCAAAGAAAATAATCCAAACCATTATAGACGAACCAGAAAGCAGAAAAGAGTGGATGCTTACTCATTTTCAAAAAGCTTGTGATCACCTAAAAAAAGTGCAAAAATTTAAAGTATGGCAAAACGGATATCATGCAGAATTTGCCGAGAGCAATTGGTTCATTAAACAAAAAGTAAATTATATCCACAACAATCCCGTAAAGGATAAAATTGTTGCGGCCGCCGAAGATTATTATTTTAGTTCAGCACGTAATTATGCTGATTTAGAAAATGATTTGGATGTGATTATTTTAGATTTATTTTGAATTTATTACAAGGCACGGATTGCAAATCCGCGCTATCGTGAGCAATTATACGGGTTAAAAATACGGAAAACCTAACGGTCAATAACTTAAAAGAGATTGCTAAACTGGGTCGAGGTAAAGTAGTTTTTGAATTTTAAACCAATAGAAATTAAATACATAACAAAAAATTACGGGGTTAAACCCGCAATTTTTTTTGATATATCCTATCTTAAAGAAGTGATTTTTTTTAATATTTGGTTCTTTTATTATTTAACAAGTCTGCGCAGCGCAGCCCATTGTTTCAGCATTTCTCTTGAATCCTGTGCAGGATAACCCAATACTGTTTTACCTGCTTCAACATCATTCATTACGCCAGAACCTCCTGCCACCACCGCGCCAGAATGAACAGTAACGTGGTCTTTAATGGAAGCGCTTCCGCCAATAACAACGCCATCGCCAAGGGTTACAGAACCCGCCAATCCGCTGTGGCCTGCCATGATACAAGATCGACCCATCACACTGTTGTGCGCAATTTGCACAAGATTGTCTATTTTACAGCCGTCACCAATTTTGGTTGAACTAAACTTTCCGCGATCCACACAAGAATTTGCCCCTATTTCAACGTAATTCCCAATAACCACATTGCCAATGTGCGGAATTTTCACCAAACCTCTGCCGTCTTCACTCGCGCAATAGCCAAATCCGTCCCCGCCAATGCTTACGTTGAGATGAAAAATACAAAAACTGCCTATTTCACTTCGTTCCCGAATTACGGTTCCCGACCAAATCACCGTGCCGTTTCCAATACTGGTTTCATCAAAAACGGTCACATTTGGGTACAAAATAACGCCGTCACCCAACACCACATTTTTACCAATATAACAGTTTGCGCCAATTTTACAGTTTTTTCCGATGGTTGCTGTAGCATGAACAACTGCCGTGGCGTGAATTTCATCTTCAAAAACGGGAGGCTCCGGACTGAACATTTCCAACAATCTGGCCATTGCCAAATCGGCATTTTTTACTTTGATCAAAGCACGATTTTCTTCGGGTACGATGTCCAAGTCTTCATTTACAATGGCCGCACAGGCTTTTGAGATTTCCCACAATCGCACGTATTTTTTGCTTCCTATAAATGAAATATGGTTGGTTTCGGCTTTTTCCAATTGTTCTGGCCCGCTAATTTGTTGGCTGGTATCGCCAACCAAAGTACCATTTATAAGCTGGTTGATTTCCTTTATTGAATATGTTTTCATGGATTTTATTCTGTATTAAATTTCTGTTGGCTTTTAAAAATTTTGTCTTCTAAAAACCGGCCGTAAATTACAATAAACTTTTGATTGGAAGTGAAACCGGATTAAATTATGGGTTTTTGTGCTGTTTAATGGTTTTAATCCGGCAATCAATTTAAAGAAAAGCTCGTAATACAAAATTTTAAATGAGCTTGGTAATTTGTATCTTTGCTTTTGTAAACGAAAAGACATAAAATTGGCAGAAATTATTTTTTGCTTCAATTTTTTAACATAAATATGGCTGCCGGCTATTTTGATTATGACTGAAATTATAGAGGACAATACGGAAAAAGTTGTTTTGATAGGGTTGATAACGCAATATCAAAATGAAGAAAAATGCAATGAATATTTGGATGAACTGGAATTTTTAACGCTCACCGCAGGAGGAATGGCCGTAAAAAGATTTGTCCAAAAGTTAGACACACCCAACCCAAAAACGTTTATTGGAACCGGAAAATTGGAAGATGTGCGTCAGTATATTGAGGCCAATAATGTTGGAACAGTCATTTTTGATGATGAGTTGAAGTCGTCCCAATTGCGAAATATTGAAAAAGTGCTGAACATTAAAGTGCTTGACAGAACCAATTTAATTCTCGATATTTTTGCCGCAAGAGCGCAAACAAGCTACGCGAGAACGCAAGTTGAACTGGCGCAATGCCAATATTTATTGCCGCGTTTGACCCGACTTTGGACCCACTTGGAGCGTCAAAAAGGGGGAATCGGATTGCGTGGTCCTGGTGAAACCGAGATTGAAACCGACCGTCGAATTATTCGTGACAAGATATCCTTGCTCAAAAAAAAGCTGGAGATTGTTGACAAACAAATGGCCGTTCAACGCAAAAACCGCGGAAAAATGGTGCGTGTCGCTTTGGTGGGTTACACCAACGTAGGGAAATCTACTTTGATGAATGTGGTGAGCAAAAGCGATGTTTTTGCCGAAAATAAATTGTTTGCAACCTTGGACACCACCGTGAGAAAAGTGGTGATTAAAAACCTTCCTTTTTTGCTGACCGACACTGTTGGTTTTATCAGAAAATTGCCGACACAATTAATCGAATCTTTTAAATCCACATTGGATGAGGTTCGCGAAGCCGATTTATTGCTTCACGTTGTAGACATTTCGCACCCGAATTTTGAAGATCATATGGCTTCCGTAAACAAAACCTTGGCCGAAATTGGTAGCGCCGACAAGCCAACCATCATCGTTTTTAACAAGATTGACGCATTTACGCATCAAACTATTGACGACGATGATTTGGTGACCGAAAAATCTGAAATGCACTTTTCTTTGGACGAATGGAAAAAAACCTGGATGAACAGACTCGATAATAATTGTGTGTTTATTTCTGCGCTGAACAAGGAAAATATGGAAGCGTTTAAAGAAAAAGTGTTTGAAGAAGTGAAAAAAATTCACATCACCCGTTTTCCTTATAACGATTTGTTGTACGAAGAATTTGAGGAAGAAAGTTAGGTTGATTATTCAGAAAAAAATTTAGTTGCCTTTTTTAAAAAGCGGAACGGTAGAGCAGGCTTCGCCAAACATAATGGATTTAACCACTGGCTGTAATTTTTCAATCAGTTGAATATAAGCAGTTTCCGGAATTGGTTTGCTGGAGCAGCCTTTGATAATTACCGGTTTTCCTGCAAAATCATCTACATTAAAATTTGCGATTAACTCCTGAAAAATAGAAGTTTCCAAAGCGGCTAAATTTCCGACCACGATTTTTTTGGCAAAAGGAGCAACGTAAGTTGCAATCAACATATAGGCCCACGAAGGAATAATGGCATCAGATGAACAAGTCAAAGCAACAAAATGATTTTTGTACTGGCTCCAATCGTGGTTTTTCAAGTGTTCGCGAAAATCGGTTTCCTTCAAAATTTGTTCGTGAAACAACCAGTTTTTGATGTCAATAACGGTTCTCTCGCCTTGCGGATAAAAATCTTCCAGGTCAATTGTTATTAACTTGCTGTTCGCAACCCTATTTAAAATTTCGTCGGCCATTTACAGGAATCCGAGTTCTAATTTTGCTTCTTCGCTCATCATATCTTGCGTCCACATCGGATCGAAAGTAATTTCAACTTCAGCATTTTTAACTTCTTCAATGGTTTTTACCTTTTCCTCAACTTCCACCGGCAAAGTTTCGGCAACCGGACAATTGGGCGAAGTCAGGGTCATTAAAATTTTAACGTCGTTGTTTTCACTTACAAAAACATCATAAATTAAACCCAATTCAAATATATCAACAGGAATTTCGGGATCATAAATAGTTTTTAGTTTCGCAACTATTTTATCTCCAAGTTCTTGTGCGTGTGTGCTGTTCATTTTAAAATTCTTTGTTTATATTCATTCTAAATAAGCGCAAATATACAATTATTTACGTATTTGCGTAACTATTAACAGCTAAAATCTCATCTCTGTAATAGAATATTTTGAACTTTCAAGTCTTTTCTGAAAGCAAACCAATCCGAAAAGGCAGTAAGGGATGTTACAATCTTTTTTCTTCACCGAAAGTATATTCAAAAAAGTATTTCACCCTCAATCCCGAGGAACTGTTCTTTAACAAATTGATGCAAGTAAAAAATTCTTTGTTAAATTAGCAGCAAGATTAAAGAGTATAAAGCCAGTTAAGAATTCTAAAAATGAGGATATGAAAACAGCAGCCAATACGTCGGATGAATATATAAACAGCCTGCCCGATGACCGAAAACAATTGATGAACAAGTTGAGAGAAACAATACTTGACAACTTGCCAACAGGATTTGTGGAAACTATAAATTACGGAATGATTGGTTATGTTGTGCCGCATTCAATATACCCAAATGGCTATCATTGCAATCCTAAATTGCCGCTTCCATTTATGAGTATTGCTTCCCAGAAAAATTTTATCGCAGTTTACCATATGGGTTTGTATATTGATCAAAAACTGATGAATTGGTTTTTACAGGAATATCAAAATCCTGGCAACGCAAAATTGGATATGGGAAAAAGTTGCCTGAGATTTAAAAAAATGGATCAAATTCCGTTTGAGTTGATTGCAGCACTTTCAAAAAAAGTATCCGTAAAAGAATGGATAGAAACTTATGAAAAAACGTTAAAAGGTAAATAAAAAGATTATCAAAAAAATTGAAGTCTTGCAATCAATAAATCAGTAATAATCCGTTGGGCGCAACTAATATTAATAATAGCACCCAACGGATTATTACATCAAATAGCTTATTGAGGGAAGCCGTTCGTTTGCCAAGTTTTAAAATTTTGAATTTGGGCTGCTGACAGTTTCGTTCCGTTTTTTGGCATATTCCCTGTTTCTATTTGGCTTATTAAGCCTCTTGAAGTAACGGCATCTTTCACATTAGCATAGGTAGTTAAAGACATTGGAGCACCATTTGTTGGTGTGCTTCCGTGGCATCCGGTACAATTTCCATTTACAATTGCGCTAATAGTATTGGTATAAGTTATGGTAGTTGGCGGTGGATTTAAAATTGGGTCATCATCATCGCTGCCTGAAGAACAGGATACAGCAAATAACATTAAAAACATACCTGTAATCGTTAATAGATTTTTCATAATTTTGATTTTAGAATTAGTAATTGGTTTTTATATTATCTTAAAAAATATCATTAAGGCAATTGCTCCCATTTCGAATTAAATAAAACACTTACGTGAACATATTGACTGTTTTAGCTAAAATTGCATATTATTAAATGATCAATTATTAATATAACTTTTCTTCATTTTTTGCTTTAATCAAGTAAAAATCTCTTGAAATGTTAAAACCAAAATGAATATCCCCATTAATAAAATCGCCCTGCGTTTCAGCAATAAAACCTTTTTCAATCATTGCTCTTGAGTTGGTGAAAATTAATTGAAAAATATGACCACCAGTTTCAATGCCAATTCCTAGGGCAATTGAATTTTCAGTTTCCATTGATTTAAATGAATTAACCGAGTAATAATATTCGCCATTGATTGAAATGTGCTTACTAACTTTGATTTTTATTCCAATGCCTACCGCATATATATCATTTGGATTAAGTGAGCTTGAAGCTGTATTATAATGTATATAGGTTGGTGAAATTTGAAGAGAAAAATTCGAATTAAATTTACGCGCGATTAAAACCTGGCTTGTATACACTAAACGATCGCTGAAACTAGGTTTTTTGGCGGGGTCATAATCCTTTAATGTTTTTTCTGTGCCACTTGCAAATAAAGTGACACTTAAAGGAACTGATTTATTCCCTGTTTTCTGTTTCACTAAACGGTATTTAAGATAACCGTCATAAACTTTTTCAAAAGAACTTCTCCCTAAAGCAATTGCAAAATCGTCGGTTACAGCATATTCTAGACCAAATCGAATATTTGACTCGTCAAGACCATATAACTCATAACCTCCAGAATTTATTCTGCCAAATCGATGCTGAATTAAAAATTCCAAAACTCCTTTTTGCCTTGTTTCAATAGATTGGCCATTCATAATTCTTGTCCCATTAAAAGTTCCAGAAACATCAGTTGAATTTTCAACTGATTCTTTTGCCAAAATAGCATCCAAGGTCTGGGAAAATAGGGAATCAGACATAAAAAAGATTAAAAAAACCAACAGTAAATTTTTCATTCGTTTAAAATTTAGCATTTTATAAAATTATCTATTTCTTATTTATAGAGTTTGTGTTGTAAATCAAAAGTGATTTTAATTGTTTTTGCAATATTATTTCTTACCACAATGGGTATTTTAATATCAAAATCGGCCACTTCAACCATAAAATGGCCAGATAAATTAATTTGGTCTTTTAGAATTTGAATGTTTGCGATGGTACTTATTTCCTTTTCTTTTCCGTGCAATGATAAGATTCCCTTTATCTCAACAGTTCCGTTTTGAACGTCTAATTCCTTTAAATTTTGTATATATCCTTTAAAGGTGGCTTTTGGGTATTTATATGATTCTACATAGCTTTGGTTAAAATGCTCTTGCATTAATGCTTTTTTGAACATAAAAGATTTCATCAATAATTGTATGGCTATTTCACCGGTTTTTTTATCAATAACGCTTAAAACTTGGTAATTGTCGGCTTTTATATCTTCAACCAAAGAATGAGAAAAAAAGGAGATGTAACCTTCTTTTGTTAAATATCTTTCCTGTGAAAAAAGTTGGCTAGACATTAAAAGCAACAGTATTACTATAATTCTATTTTTCATTAAAATTGCTATTAGTTAAGATACATCTAACCATCATAATATCAAATAAATAACCAGTACAAACACCTTTTATCGTAATCTGGCTTCCTTTTTTAAGTTTCAAAACATTTAAATTTGCCTCAGGCAACATATGGCAGATAATACTTGAAAAGCCACTTCTGTCTTTTAATGTTATGATACTAATTCCCTTGTCAAAAGAAATTTCGGCTATTTCGCCTTTAATCTGAATTAAATTATCAACATATTTTTCATTTGCTGAATATTCATCAGCTAGATAATCATCTAATATTTCTTGCGCAGTGACCTCTAATTCGGGATTTGATTTTTTAATATCTATAAATGGTTTGTTATATAAATTTATAATAAAAAATAAACTTATAATAATTAATACCAATACAATCAACAATATTTTAAAATTTCTTGTTTTCAACTTCTGTACACCATAAAATTAAAACCATCTATTTCTTTACTAAATTATTTTGGAGTCTAAACTCCGATAAATATCAAATTGTGCTTTTGAAAAACAAAAAGACCACGTTAAAAGGGAAAAAATTGAATCAAAAAATGACACTTTTTGAAATATGAGACAAATAATGCCCGACTTCTTTACTGACAATATCTATACTAAAGTCTAAATAAGTTTGAATATAAACTTTGGTTTAAGAAGCAAGGCATTTCTCAAAAATTTATAATGGAATTGTTTAATAACCACCAGATGAACAACAGCTTACTGTTTAATAAGCTGGCCTCTAATTTCTCCTCCCGGAAACGCGGCGCTATGAATATTTACATAATAAAGTTCTGCATTAAGATCGGCTTCTTGACTTGCATCCAAAGCAATACTAGTATAAGTTATTGGAGAAGTAAAACTAACAAAAGGAAAAACAGGAGAGCCGCTTACCCCAATTGCACCTTTGTGAATGTGTCCGTTTGTAGCAGCCGCAATGGTATGTGCTATTGTGATTGTGAAAATTTTTGTAGTGGTATTAAATGTAAGTGTTGATGTTCCTGTAGCTGTTGAAGCATTAGGAGTTGATTCACTTGCTCCATTTAAGACAGCTTTAAAAGTTACGTTTGGATTAGGAGTTGGGTCGTCATCATTACTGCATGAAACCGCAACCGATAAAAGAAAAAAAACTGCTAGTGTTAAAAATTTTGTTTTCATAATATTAGAATTTTAATTAAAATTGATTTAATTTCATACCAAATAAAATAGTTTTCTCTTTTTTACACAATTTAAATTATGTGAAAAGGAAAAAACAAGGGTTGAAAGGGAGAAAATTGAACTAAAAAAATGATACTTTTTGAAAAAAGATAAATTATACCTGCCTACTTTACTGACAATAACATTAATTGTTTTTGTTATTGGTTATTTCAGTATGAATTATTTGGTTAAAGTTAGCACCAATCAGTTTTTGGAAATTCAAATTGAATCAAGCCAAAGGGAGGCCCGTGAATTTTCAAATTTAATATCCTATCAAATCGCAAATGGTTTAGAAAGAGACACCATAATTAATAATATCCAAAAAAGTATTGAAGGCACCAATACCGAATCGGGCTTTATTTGTATGTTTGATTGGTCTGGTGTTGAAATTTGCCACCCGGATCCACAAAAAATTGGCAATCAAATTATCCCGAATGAATCATACGTAAGACCGCTTGACAATAGTATTGATTCAGAAGATTTTTATCAATTATTAAAAAACAAGAAACAATTGGGCGGATTAAGAGAATTTAACTCAAATAGAAGCTCTGAAATAATATACTTATATCCTGTTAAAAATTCAGATTGGATTATAGCAGCACACGCCAATATTGATAAAATTGATAAGGAAATTAATAAGTTGAAAGTCACCTTTTTATTGGTTTATTTATTGTCAGGCATCTCTGTAATTTTACTTTCAGTTATCGTTGTTAGATTTTTGAGTAATTATTATGAAAAAGAATTGGAATTAAAAAATCAGCTTCTGATGGGAGAAGTTTTAACACTTTCAAAATTAAATTTGAATTTAACAAATTACAGGAAGAAGATTAGTGATAAAATTGATAACGAAATTAATAAGGATGATGAAATTGAAGATGATTTAAAAACTAAAAAAAGGATATTGACCTACTCAAAAAATAAATTAATTTCATTAAAAGTTGAGGAAATTGCCTTTATAAGTACAGAGAACTCAATAACTTCAATCACTTGTTTAGATGGAAAAAAATACACCCATAATTCAAGTTTGGACGAACTTTACAATAGCTTAGACCATGCTGTTTTTTTTAGGGCAAACAGACAATTTATTCTCTCAGTTAAGGGAATAGATGAAATATTAAAATATGGAAACAATCAATTAAAAATAATGACTAAACTTAATAATTCCATTATAATCAGTAAAAATAAAGCAGCAGAATTTAAAAAATGGCTGAATTCCTAATTAATTGCTTTTATCAAAATGAACTACATCGACTGGACCGGATTTATTGGCATAACCTTACTTTTATTGGCATTTTTTCTCAATTTAATGGACAAGATTAAAACCGACAGTTTGCCCTATTTACTGTTAAATTTTATGGGGGCTGCAATTGCGTGTTTGGCTTCCGTACTTTTAAATTATATGCCATTTGTGATTTTGGAAGGTTGCTGGGCACTGGTTTCTGCATTTGGATTGGTGAAATTGATCACCAAAAACAAAGTGACTTCTTAAATCTGTTCAAATTTGGCTATATTCGTAGCCAAGAGAAACACCAACATGAACCCAATGGAACCTATTTTAAAAGTTCAGAATTTATCCATTTCATTCGACCAAAACAAGGTGGTTAATGCCGTTTCATTTGAATTGAATTCACAGCAAATTTTAGGAATTGTGGGTGAATCCGGCAGTGGAAAATCGGTGACAGCATTGGCCATTTTAGGATTGCTCCCAAAAAATGCGACCATCACCGGCAGTATTTTATTCGACAACGCCAATTTACAATCGACTTCAGAAAAAGATTTTCAAAAAATAAGGGGAAATAAAATCTCTATGATTTTTCAAGAGCCGATGAGCTCTTTAAACCCTAGCTTGACTTGTGGCTATCAGGTGCAGGAAATTTTATTGCAGCACAAAAAGCTGTCTAAAAAAGAATCTAAAAATCAGGTTATTGAACTGTTTCATAAGGTGAAATTGCCAAGGGCCGAAACAATGTACAACCAATATCCGCATCAGCTTTCGGGCGGACAAAAACAGCGGGTGATGATTGCGATGGCGATTGCCTGCAAACCACAAATTTTAATTGCCGACGAACCAACCACGGCGTTGGATGTAACCATACAAAAGGAAATTATTGAATTGTTGAAAGCGCTTCAGCAAGAAACGGAAATGAGTATTATTTTTATCACGCACGATTTGGCCTTGGTCTCTGAAATAGCGGATACCGTTTTGGTGATGTATCAGGGAGAAATTGTGGAGCAGGGAAATGTAACCCAGGTTTTTAAAAATCCGGTTCACAATTATACCAAAGCGCTCATAAATTCGAAACCCAACTTAAAAGAACGCCTAAAAAAGTTGCCCACCGTAAAAGATTTCATTGAAAACACGGTTGATGATGAGATTTACACAACAGAACAGCGCAACGATTTTCACGCCAAAATTTACGCTACAAAACCATTGCTGGAAGTTAAAAATGTAGCGACTTATTTCAATACCGAAAAACCTTTTTTCTTCGGAAAGGCAAATCCCGTAAAAGCGGTTGATGAAGTTTCCTTTCAACTTTTTGAAGGGGAAACTTTGGGCTTGGTTGGTGAATCGGGTTGCGGGAAAACTACCTTGGGACGCACCATTTTGCATCTGGAAAAAGCCACAAAAGGACAAGTTTTTTACAAGCAAAAGGATGTCACGAATCTTTCGAAAAAGGAATTGAAAGATTTCAGAAAAGAAGTTCAAATCATTTTCCAAGATCCGTTTTCATCGCTCAATCCGAGAATTCCGGTCGGTGAAGCATTGATGGAACCAATGAAAGTCCACGGAATATTGAACTACTCCGAAGCACGAAAAAAATATGTTTTTGAATTGTTGGAACGCGTTGGTTTGCAGGCGGAACATTTTTACAGATATCCTCACGAGTTTTCAGGCGGACAAAGGCAGCGGATTGGCATTGCGAGAACCATAGTCCTAAAACCTAAGCTCATTATTTGTGATGAATCGGTTTCGGCGCTCGATGTTTCGGTGCAGGCGCAAGTGTTGAATTTGCTGAATGAACTGAAAGCCGACTTTGGCTTCACCTATATTTTTATTTCTCACGATTTGGCGGTCGTAAAATATATGGCTGATCAGTTGATGGTGATGAATCAGGGAAAAATTGAAGAAATTGGTGATGCGGATGCTATTTATGAATCTCCAAAAACAGCTTATGCCCAAAAATTAATTGATGCCATTCCAAAAGGAATCTAAACCTTAAAATGTTTAATCGTTTAATATTTGAAATCTGAAACTTGAAACCAATTTCAACCAACAACCAATCGCTTTTCACTATGCTATTTTCTCTTATCTATACTCCTAATTAACATTTTTTCACTTGAATAAATTGTATATTGCAAAGCTTTATGGGAACTAAGAATTTGTATCGGATAATGGCGGTTGGAATGTTTTTCATTTCAGGATTTATCTATGCCCAAAACATCAATATTGCTGAAGAAAACAGCTTAAAATTTCAAACGCATTTTTTTGAAGCCTTGAAGCAAAAAGCCATAAAAAATTATGGAAAAGCCATTGAAAATTTGGAATTGTGCAATGAAATAGAGGCTGCAAATGTTGCTGTTTTTTTTGAATTATCAAAAAACCATTTGGAGTTAAACAATTATTTTGAGGCAGAATTATTTATTGATAAAGCCTTGCAACAAGCACCTGAAAACAGGTATTTGTTACAACATAAAGTAGCTGTTTTAAAAGCGCAGCGAAATTTTCACAAAGCAATTGAAATTCAGCAAAAGATATTGAAAATTCAGCCGAAAGAATCCGAAGAATTGGTGTTTCTTTACATTCAAAATCAAAATTTTGAGGAGGCCGAAGCATTGATTGCAAAAATGGAAGAAAATGCGATGGCAACATTGCGTTTAAAATCGTTCAAAACTTTTCTTGAAAACCGAAAAGCAGCGCAACAATATATTAATAAACCTGTTAATGCTTCCATTGAAAATAAAGACATTGAAACATTAAAAAAATTATATTCAGAAAAAAAGGAATATAAAATAGTGCAGGAAATTTTGATTCAAGAAGATAAAGAATTGCTTTTTGAACAGGTTTATGCCAGCAGCAAAGAGGCGTTGGAATTGTTTCCCGAGCAGCCTTTTTTATATAAAATGAATGGTTTGGCGCTAAATAAACTGGGAAAATATAACGAAGCGATCGCCGTTTTAAGTATTGGCATTGATTTTGTTATCGATAACAGCGCAATGGAAGCCGATTTTTACGAACAGTTTGCCATAAGTCATGAAAAGCTGGGCAATAAAAGTGAAGCGTTAAAATACAAACAAAGATCCGCTGCGTTAAGAAAATAAATTTATAAGATGAAGCATTATTTTAAAATAGCGATATTGATGTTGCTTGCACTTTCTTCGTGCAAAAGCAAAAAAAGTTTGACAAATATGGACGGTATTGAAGATATTTCCACAAAAAAAATTATAAGCAATCACTACGATAATACTTTCAATCAGAAAACGGTGAATGCCAATTTAAACGCCAAATATTCCGACAAAAATACGTCAACCTCTGTCAATGTCAAACTTCGGATTGATATGGATAAAACAATTTGGATGAGCGCCACCAAGTTTGGATTTCCATTGGCAAAGCTTAAAATTACGCCAGACAGGGTGAGTTATTACGAAAAATTAAAGGGCACTTATTATGATGGAGATTTTTCTTTGTTGAGCGAATGGCTTGGAACAGAATTGGATTATCAAAAAGTTCAAAACATTTTGCTGGGTCAAGCTGTTTTAAACTTAAAAAAGGAAAAATATGATTCTAAAATCGACAATCAGTTGTATCAATTATCGCCAATAAAGGAAAATGAACTGTTTGGCATTTTGTTTTTTATGAATCCGGATAATTTCAAACTAAACCGACAAGAAATCACCAATACCGAAAAGCAACAAATGCTTTCTGTTTCATACGCAAACTATAAAAATATTAAGGGAGAGCAGTTTCCCGAAAATATTAATATTAGAGCCACAGACCACAATAATTTAACCACCATCAATATTGAATATAAGTCGGTTGAATTTAATGAAGAATTAACGTTTCCTTTCGAGATTCCCTCAGGTTACAAAGAAATTAGCCTAAAATAATGCAGTTTAAAATTAAGTACATTTTTCTTTTTTCAGCACTGTTTTTAAGTGTGGGAATTTCGGCCCAAGACTCAAAACGTGATAATTTGGAAGCGCGTAAAAATCAAATTAAAAAGGAGATTGTTTATTTGGACGGTTTGCTTAAAACCACCATAAAAGCAGAAAAAAATTTATTGGTTGAGGTGAAGGATTTAACTGATAAAATTAAAAAAAGGGAAGAATTAATAACAGTTATTTCCCATGAATCTTCTGAACTTGGAAATGAAATTTACACCAATCAGCTTGAAATAAACAAAAACCAACGAAATTTAGAGGCGCTGAAAAAAGATTATTCACAAATGATTTTTAAATCGTACAAAAGCAAGTCCCAAAACAGCCGAATTATGTTTTTGCTTTCTTCAGAAAATTTTTATCAGGGCTATAAACGGTTCCAATATATGAAACAATATTCCAGTTTCAGAAAAAATCAGGCGGAAGAAATTCAGCGAAAAACAATAGAAATTCAGGCTTTAACAGATACATTAATTTCAAAAAAGAAGCAAAAACAGGATCTATTAACTGAACAGCAACAAGAGCGAATTGTAATTCAAAAAGAAAAGAAGGAACAAGAAAGGTTGTTGAGCCAGGTAAAGGAAAAGGAAAATAAATACAAAAGGCAAATTACGCAATTTCAAAGGGAAGAAAGAAAGATTGATGCCCAAATAGATAAAATAATTAGAGACGCCATCGCGGCTTCCAATAAAAACACATCAAAACCCACATCCACAACCTTTACCCTTACCGCCGAAGCTAAGGAATTGGCAACAAAATTCACCTCTAACAAAGGACAATTGCCTTGGCCTGTTGAAAAAGGATTTGTTTCTACCTATTATGGAAAACAGCCGCATCCTGTTGTGAAAACAACCACCATACAAAGCAATGGCGTTAGAATCACCACCGACAGCGGCAGCAAAGCGCGTGCTGTTTTTGAAGGAACTGTTTTGTCGGTTCAAGTCATGGGCGGTAATTTAAAAGCCGTATTAATTCAGCATGGGGATTATATTTCGGTCTATAAAAATTTGGAGAATGTATTTGTGAACACAGGACAAAAAGTAAAAACAAAACAAGAAATTGGCACTATTTTTACCGATAAAATTACAGGAAAAACAATTTTGGGTTTTGTGTTGTCCCGAAACGTAACTACAGAAGATCCAGCTTACTGGATTTATAAGATGTGATTTTAGATTGTTGGAATTTTAGATTGTTTGTGTTATGCAAATACTTCAGATGACGTTCGGCTTCTAATAACTAACATAATCCAACTTATAACATTTAACCTATAACGTATAACATTAACGAAAAGTTATCCAATAAACAGCGCCCGTAATTCATCAGCATCAGCAGGGTTCATTTTTCCGGAAAGGATTAAGCTTAATTGTTTTCTGCGCAAAGCGCCTTCATAGCGTTCTTTTTCAAGCTTTGTTTCTGGTTCCAATTGAGGAACAGTTATGGGTTTTCCCAATTTGTCAACCGCCACAAAAGTGTATATGCCCTCATTTACTTTTGAACGCTTTTGAGATTCGCGATCTTCAATCCATACATCCACATAAATTTCCATAGAAGATTTAAAAGCCCTTGAAACTTTGGCTTCAATAGTCACCACGCTGCCCACAGGAATAGCGTTGTTGAATGCCACGTGGTTTACCGATGCGGTTACCACAATGCTGTGCGAATGACGGCGAGCTGCAATGCTGCAAGCCCTGTCCATACGCGCCAACAACTCACCTCCAAATAAATTTCCCAATGGATTGCTTTCTCCCGGTAACACAATATCGGTTAAAATGGTTAAAGATTCTTTAGGTGTTTTTGTCATAGTTATTTTAATTTTTTAGCAAGAGAATGCTATTTTATGCAAGAAAAAGTTACTGTATAAATTGCAGATTAGTATTCTTTAACCAAAAGCCAAGCGTCTTGAGACTCAGTTTTATGAATGATGCGCATTTTGTTTATCGCTTCATCTTCGGTTGTAAAGCTTTCGAAAGCAACTTGGGTTAAATTCCACTTATTTACACCCAAAATTTTGGCATTGTACCCTTTTTCAAGCAATTGCTGCAATTTTTTCTCTGCATTTTCAGGCGTTCTGAAAGCGCCGGCGATAATATGGTAATTATAAGTTTCTTTGATGACATTTAAAGTAATCGCAGGCAACGGATTGGAAATCACAAAAGTAGCTTCTTGTATGGTTTTTTCAACTTTCTTTTGTAGCTGCTCGGCTTGGGCGACTAAATTGTTGTATTCCATTTTTTGGTATTCGTTCCAGCCAACTGTGCCTAAAGCAAAAAGAATTGCAGCAGTTGCCGCGTATTTAATAAATAAAGGTGTTTTTCGTCTGGTTTTTTCCGTTGAAAATGGTTCAAGCTGCTTAATTTTTTCTTTGTAAACAACGCGTTTTATTGCCGGTGAAACATAAGAACCCAACCCAAAAGAGGAGGTTAAATAATTAAGGGAATTGGTAGGTTCAAAAATGAGTTTGCGTTCTTTATTTAATTTAAACGATCCAATATTTTCCAATTCAAGCACTTCAACATTCATTAGAAGTTTCCATTCAACGACTTCTTTTTCAATAACTTCTAATGCTTCCGAATAGGAAATATTTTTGGCGGCAGCCACATAATTAGCCAGTAATCCGTCATTATTTTGCAAATGAGAATTGAAAGTCAGCTGTTTGGAAGGCGGATAAAAAGTGTGGGTAAAATGATTCACTTTTGCCGAAATTTCGTTGGTTACAAAACCGCCAAAATTAGGCACAATCACACATTCGTATCGGTACAATAAATCGCTAATGTAGTTTGCTGTCGTCATTGAAACAAATATATAAAAATTCGTTGCTAAATTAATAGTTAAGCGCAATTTTTATTAACAATAATTTTATATATTGACGCTCAAATTGTTAAAATATGCTTGAAGAAGATTTACTTTACGTATTGGCGCTGCAGCGCGTAAAAGGTATTGGCGACATTAACGCAAAAAAGTTAATTGCTCACTGCGGAAGCGCAAAAAACGTATTCAAAGAAAAGCGAAGAAACATCGAAGACATTTTTGGTTTTGGAACACTTTCAGTCAAAAATTTATTTGATAAAGAAAATTTAATTGAAGCCGAAGTAGAACTGAAATACATTCAGGAAAACAATATTGAAACGCTCTTTTTTACCGATAAAGATTATCCGGAAAGATTAAAGCATTGCATAGATGGGCCAATTTTGATGTTTAAAGAAGGGAATATCAATTTAAATATCGGGCCAATCATCAGCATTGTGGGAACACGCCAGATTACAAGCTACGGAAGGGATTTTTGTGAAAAATTGATAGCTGATTTAAAAGAATTCAACCCAATAATTGTAAGTGGTTTTGCCTATGGCGTCGATATTTGTGCGCATAAAGCTGCACTAAAAAACGAACTGCAAACCATTGGTGTTTTGGCGCATGGATTTGAAGAAGTGTATCCGAAAATTCATAAAAAGTACATTTCCGAAATTCATAAAAATGGCGGATTTCTGACAGAATTCTGGCAAAATGACCAACCGCTTCGCGAAAATTTTTTAAAACGAAACCGGATAGTAGCGGGAATGTCCGAAGCCACCATCATTATTGAATCGGCCGAAAAAGGCGGTTCTTTGGTCACGGCAGATATTGCGAATTCCTACAGTCGGGATGTGTTTGCCGTTCCTGGAAGAAGCACCGATATGTACAGCAAAGGCTGCAATGAATTAATTAAAAACAACAAGGCCGCCATTTTAACATCTGCAAAAGATTTAATCGAGATGCTGAATTGGGAGAGTCCGAAAAACGTAAAGAAACCAATTCAAAAACAACTTTTTATTGAATTGACAGAAAACGAACAGTTGCTGTATGATTTTTTGGCGCAAAACGGCAAAGAACTCATCGATTTAATTTCCTTAAACTGCAAATTGCCCATTCACCAAACCACTTCATTATTGTTTAATTTGGAGATGAAAGGGATGGTAAAACCTTTGCCGGGGAAATTGTATGAAGCCATTTAATGATTATTGCGTGATGTTAAAATAACTTTAAATTCTTTGTCAAAAAAGTCAAATTGCGCTAAAATCTGTACTTTTGCAGCTTAAAATTAATTATGATTAAAATACCCCAACAAGCAAAAGCGCTTATTTTTGATTTGGATGGCACCATCGCCAACACAATGCCAAATCATTTTATATCTTGGAGAAAAGCTGTTTCACCTTACGGAATAGACTTTAATGCTACGTTATTTATGGAATTGACAGGAATGCCGAGAACCGCAACCATTGAAAAACTTAACGAAATGTTTGGCACCAAGATGAATCCTGAGATTGTTGGAAAAGTGAAGGAAGACCATTTTAAAACCTTGGTTAATTTAACTGTAGAAATTGAAATGGTTACTGATGTTATTAGAAAATACCATTCAGTTTTACCGATGTCAATTGGCACCGGAAGCACTAAAATTGGTGCAAAAAAAACCTTGGAAGTCATTGGTTTTGAAAATTATTTCGATATTGTTATTACTGCCGATGATATTATAAATCACAAACCCCATCCCGAAACTTTTTTGAAATGCGCGGAATTAATGGGCATTAAACCACAGGATTGCGTGGTTTTTGAAGATGGTATATTGGGAATTAATGCCGCTCAAGAAGCCGGAATGATGGTGATTGATGTAAATGATTATTTTAAAGTTGAGTTTGAAGTATAAGATAAAAAATGCGGAATGCAATCGAAATTATAATCAAAAAAAATCGCCTAAAAAATTAATTTTTTAGGCGATTTTACTTTTATGATTTAAGCGCTATTGGCTTAGTTTTTTAAAGTCACTTCAGTACGTCTGTTATTTTGACGGCCTGCAGCTGTAGCGTTTGTGTCAACAGGTTTGCTTTCTCCAAAACCTACCGTTGTCAATCTATCAGCATTGATACCATTTGAGATTAAATAATCTCTAACAGCGGCTGCTCTTCTTTCGGACAATAATTGGTTTGATTTGTCAGAACCTACACTATCAGTATGACCTGCAATTACAAAATCAGCTTCTGGATAATCTTTAAAGATTGCAGTCATTGAT
>JAUXPH010000064.1 GCA_030683995.1 Lutibacter sp. | reverse complement strand
ATTGAATTGTTTTTTGTTGTAACAGCATATATATTAGGTGTTTAAGACGCTACAAGATACAAAAAAAGGAGTAGATAAACTTGCGTTTCTACTCCCTTTTTATTAATATTTAAGTCTTAAATTGACTTTTTCAGTGGCCTCTCAAACTCACAAGGTTTTTTTGAATTTGTGCAATCGCCCATCAAAGGAATCATCGCGGCATCCGATATCATATTCTTGGTGTTGATTATTGGCGGATTGATAGGCATTATGAGTTTGACCGGTGCTTTTGACGCCGGGATTTTTTGGCTGGTGAATAAACTAAAAGGCCGGGAATATATTTTAATCATACTTACCACCACTTTGGTGGCGTTGGGCGGAACCACTTTTGGTTTTGCTGAAGAAACTTTGGCCTTCTTCCCTATTTTAATTCCGGTGTTTATTGCGGCTAAATATGACGCCATGGTTGGATTGGCCTGTATTTTTCTGGGTACTTCCGTTGGCACGATGTGTGCAACCACAAATCCGTTTTCAACCATTATTGCTTCGGATGCAGCAGGAATCAACTGGACGACCGGACTTTATGGAAGAATTTTGATGTTTAGCACTTGTGTGGCCATCAGCATTTTATATATTTTGCGTTATGCCAAAAAGATCAAGAATGACCCGACAAAATCCTTAATTTTCGATCAAAAAGAGGAGATGGAAGCTCATTTTGGACATCTTTCCAAAGGGGAAATTGTGCCCTTAACCAACAAGCTTAAACTCATTTTGTTTGTATTTGCATCTTGTTTCATCATCATGATTATTGGCGTTGCGCTGCTCGATTGGTGGTTTATAGAAATGACTTCCGTATTTTTGGTTGGTGCCATTGCCATTGGTTTTATCGCCAAAATAAACGAATCTGATTTTGTGAATGCATTTTCAAAAGGCGCGGGCGAATTGCTTGGCGTTGCTTTTATTATTGGAATTGCCCGAGGCGTTTCCATATTGATGGACGACGGACTTATTAGCGATACCGTACTTTTTAATGCGAGCGCTCTAACCGAAGGAATGAATAAAGGCGTTTTTGCCAACGCACTGTTTTTTATCTATAACGGATTGTCCTTTTTTATTCCTTCATCCTCAGGAATGGCCGTACTTACCATGCCCATTATTTCGCCTTTGGCAGATACCGTTGGCATTGGCCGGGAAGTGATTGTGAATGCCTACCAATACGGAATGGGATTGTTTGCCATCATCAATCCAACCGGACTTATATTGGCCTCGCTTGCCATCGTAAAAATTGGTTTTGACAAATGGATAAAATTTGTGATGCCTTTGGTTATTATTTTGATTTTGGTTTCTATGATTATGCTGACAATTTCTGTTTATTAACAAAATAAAAAACAATTGAAATCAACAAAAATGCTAAATTTGGAAATTAAAAAACATAATTAAATACCAATGAAAGGCGTTTTAACCATTGTGCTTTTAATCCTGTCGAATACTTTTATGACGCTTGCCTGGTATGGCCACCTTAAATTTGCCGAATGGAAATGGTTTAACAAATTAGGGCTTATTTCTATTGTATTGATCAGTTGGGGAATCGCCTTATTTGAATATTCTTTCCAGGTTCCGGCCAATAGTATTGGGTTTAAAGGAAACGGCGGTCCGTTTTCTTTGCTGCAATTAAAACTGATTCAGGAAGTGATTACACTTGTGGTGTTTGCCACATTTTCATTCATTGCATTCAAAAATGAAACTTTTAGGCTCAACCATATTATTGCATTTGTCTTTCTCATTCTTGCCGTTTATTTTATGTTTAAAAAGTAAAAATTTGAGGTTGCCCATAGAAAAGGAGTCGCGTTTTCCGTTTCAATCCTAATTACTGTCTTATTATTTCCTCAATGCATCCTATGATAAAAAAGTCTAACAGATTCAGTTTGGCTAAAGCCAATTTATTGTTTCTTATCTCTCCACAGGCTGAAGCCCAATGTCATTAAGTTAAGACATTTATTCATTATTTTTGTCATTCCGAGGTACGAGGAATCTCATCATACGTGCTCATTTGTTGCGATTCCTCCTTTGTCGGAATGACAAATATTTCCTTAACTTAATGACATTGGGCTGAAGCCTGTGGCAATTCGATTCTTTTTCCTAATTTATAATGTTTTTTCTCTTAAAATTGAAGCCTATGGTAATTCAATTCTTCGCATTTTATAAAGCCTTTTTAATTGCCTCCAGCTTTAGCTGGATGGAATTAAAAATTTTATTGAAATGTGGCTTTAGCCAAATTATCTATCCTTAAGGCAAATTGAACTGCAATTTTAGTAAAAAACGCTAAGAATAACTTTGATTTTTACTATTTTTGATTGATTAAAGACAATTTTTTGGACAGACTTCCACAATCGCAAAATCTTTCTTTTTAAACAATAAATAAATGCTCAATAGACTGTTTTTTGGACTCATCATCACTTTTATTTTTGCGGGTTGTAATATTCCGGCCCAAAAAATTTCTGTAGCCGCTGCTTCCGATTTAAAATTTGCCTTGGATTCCATCATCTCGGTGTATCAAAAACAACATCCATCAGAAAAAATTCAGGTAACCTATGGTTCTTCAGGTAAGTTTTTTGAGCAAATACAATACAACGCGCCATTTGATCTATATTTTTCTGCAGATGTCGACTATCCAAAAAAACTAAAAGAACAAGGACTCACAATTTCTGACGTAAAAACTTATGGCATCGGCAGAATTGTCATCTGGAGCAAAAAAATAGATCCAAACAAGGAAAAAATGAATTCCTTGCTAAATCCAAAATTGAATAAAATTTCCATCGCAAACCCTGATCACGCGCCCTACGGAGAAAAAGCGAAAGAAAGTATGCAATATTATAAAATTTATGATCAGGTAAAAAGCAAATTTGTGTATGGGGAAAATATTTCCCAAACCGCCCAATTTGTACAGCTTGGAGCCGCCGATATTGGCATTGTGGCCTTGTCTTTGGCATTGTCGCCAACGATGCAGAATGCAGGCGGAAAATATTATGTCATTCCCCAAGAATCGCACAAACCCTTGGAACAGGGTTACGTGATTTTGAAACAAGCCAAAAACAACCAAAACGCATTAAAATTCTATGATTTTATTGCATCACCAACCGCTATCGCAATATTAACACATTTCGGATTTACGCAAAAATCAACATAAATTTAATGAACATACTCAAAGGAAATATTACAAGCATTCAGGGAAGCGAATCGCTTTCTTTGGTTAAAATTGCCATTGGAAACACAACTTTTACAGCCATTATTATTGACACGCCAGAATCTGGCAGTTATTTTAAAATCGGGAATAAAGTGAATGTGTATTTCAAGGAAACCGAAGTGATTATCGCCAAAAATGAACCGATGAACATCAGCATCCAGAATAAAATTCTTTGTAATATTGAAGCTATAAGAAATGGAGAAATTTTAAGCGAATTGCATTTAAGTTTTGGGGAATTCAAAATTAAATCCCTTATCACCACAAATGCCTGCAAAACACTAAATTTGAAAAATGGAGATGCTGTTTTAGCTTTAATAAAAACCAACGAAGTAAGTTTATCGCCCAATGATTGATCTAGCGCCTTTATGGCTGACCGCAAAACTGGCCTTAATAACCACCCTAATTTTGTTGGTGGTTTCCGTGCCGCTATCCTATTGGCTGGCGTACACCAAATTTAAATTAAAATCGGTTGTGGAAGCTGTTGTTAGTCTGCCGCTGGTATTGCCGCCATCCGTTTTGGGATTTTATTTGCTGGTTGCTTTTAGTCCGCAAAATGCCTTCGGGGAATTTTTGAATCAATATTTTAACATTCAGTTGGTTTTTACTTTTGAAGGATTGATTATTGCTTCGGTATTGTACAGCTTGCCTTTTATGGTGCATCCCATTCAGGCCGGATTGAAAAATTTGCCGATTTCGCTTAAAGAAGCCTCATTTACCTTGGGGAAATCGAAATTTACCACACTTGTCAAAATTTTGCTTCCCAATATAAAAACCTCTATTTTAACAGGAATAGTGTTGACTTTTGCCCACACCGTTGGAGAATTTGGCGTTGTTTTAATGATTGGCGGAAGCATTCCCGAAGAAACCAGAGTGGCTTCCATTGCCGTTTATGACGAAGTGCAGGCGATGAATTATGACGCCGCAAATTTGTATGCAGGAATCCTTTTTGTTTTCACTTTTTCTGTTCTTTTGGGCGTTTACCTCATCAACAACTCTTTCAGTAAAATAAATCCCTTAAACAATGATTAAGTTTTACGCGCATAAAACCTTGCAAACAGCCGACGGAAAACTTCCTTTGGACGTATCATTTTCAGTTGAAAAAGGACAATTTATCACTATTTACGGAAATTCAGGGGCCGGAAAAACAACCATTTTAAGAGTTTTGGCCGGACTTACAGATGCCGAGAAATCGTTGATTGAAGTCGGAGGAGAATGTTGGAACAATACCGACAAAAAATTTGTTTTGCCCATTCAAAAACGTTCGGTCGGATTTGTTTTTCAGGATTATGCGTTATTTCCCAATTTAACTGTTCGGGAAAATTTGGACTTTGCGCTTCAAAAAGGAAATGATAAAAATATTGTAAACGAGTTGTTGGAATTGATGGAATTGCAATCTTTGCAAAACAGTAAACCCCAAAATTTATCGGGCGGACAAAAACAGCGTGTCGCTTTGGCAAGAGCCATTGCCCGCAAACCAAAAATATTGTTGTTAGACGAACCGCTTTCGGCACTTGACGACGAAATGCGATTTAAATTGCAGGATTTTATTTTGAAAGCGCACCAACACTACAAACTCACCACCATTTTGGTGAGCCATCATTTACCTGAAATTTTTAAACTTTCTGACCACGTAATTTTGCTTGATAAAGGAAAAATCATCAAAGAAGGAACACCCTCTTTTGTTTTTTCTGAAGATAAAATAAGCAGTAAGTTTAAACTTACGGGAGAAATTATTGCCATTGAAAAAAGTGATGTGGTGTATATCATCAGTGTACTTTCCGGATCTAATATCATTAAAGTGATTGCAACGGAAGATGAAATAAACACCTTGAAAGTTGGGACAAAAGTGATGGT
>JAUXPH010000055.1 GCA_030683995.1 Lutibacter sp. | reverse complement strand
ATATATATGCTGTTACAACAAAAAACAATTCAATTTACTGAGTATGGTTCACTATATGATTTGATTGTTCCAAAAGAGAATCTACTCAGAAAGATTAATGACCTGATTGATTTTTCCTTTGTTTACGATGAATTAATAAATAAATATTGTCACAATAATGGCCGAACAGCAGAAAGCCCAATTCGAATGTTTAAGTATTTATTGCTTAAGACCATTTACAATATATCTGATGTCGATGTAGTTGAGCGTTCACGTTTTGATATGTCGTTCAAATATTTTTTAGATATGTCGCCCGAAGACGATGTAATCAATCCAAGTTCACTCACAAAATTTAGAAAGCTACGATTGAAAGATACCGATTTGTTGAACCTGCTGATAAGTAAAACAGTGTCTATTGCTATTGAAAAAGGAGTAATCCGTTCTAAGTCTATTATTGTGGATGCCACCCATACGCTATCAAGATCAAATCCGTTTTCAACAATTGAAGTCTTAAGGGAACGCTCAAAGCAACTTCGCAAAACTGTTTACAAGTACGATGAACACTGGAAGGAACGTATGCCTAAAAAGAATATTGACAATGATTTAGAAAAAGAGCTAACTTATTGTAAAGAGTTAGAACGAATTATTGAAAAGGAACAATCCATCAGCTCAATTCCTGCGGTGCAAGAAAAATTAAACGTCCTAAAAGAAACCATTGAAGACACTCAGGAAAACATCACATTGTCAAAAGACAAGGATGCCAAAATAGGCCATAAATCCGCAGATAGTTCATTCTTTGGCTACAAGACACACTTAGCGATGACTGAAGAGCGCATGATAACGGCAGCAGTGGTGACAACGGGTGAAAAGGGAGACGGACCAGAGCTCCCCAAGCTTTTAGAAATTAGTCAAGTAAACGGTATCGACGTTGACACAATCATAGGCGATGCCGCCTACTCAGGAAAAGAAAACATCAAACTAACCAGTAAGCAAGATATTAAAATAGTAGCTAAACTCAACCCATCAATTACGCAAGGTTTTAGAAAAAACGAAGACATATTTGATTACAATAAGGATGCAGACATGTTTGTATGTCCTGCAGGTCATATCGCAATACGAAAGGCGCGACAAGGGAGAAAGAATGTTGGAAAAAACCAAGTGGATACTTATTATTTTGATGTTGAAAAATGTAAAACTTGTCCTCTTAAAAATGGTTGCTATAAGGATGGAGCAAAATCCAAAACCTACTCTGTATCCATAAAATCAGATCTACACAAAGAACAAATTGCTTTTCAAGAAACAGAATACTTCAAAGACAAGGCAAAACATCGGTACAAAATAGAAGCGAAAAATGGCGAGTTAAAAAATGTACATGGTTATGGCCGGGCAAAATCATACGGCATAAACAATATGCAAATGCAAAGTGCGATGGCGATCTTTGCCGTAAATCTCAAGAGAATTATTAAACTAAGTGAGTAAACCTCAAAAACACCTAAAAACAGTCAAATATCCTAGCTTTACAACCATTATTGAATGGTATTGGCAAAAAATACAAGTTTAGAAAACAGAAATAAAAAAGCGACTAAGTCAAAGTTACCTTAAACTTAATCGCTTTTATAAATCTTGCTCAATTTAGATGAGCTTTTTCAGTGGCCTCGATAACTGGCGGTCAAATTTTTATATGTAAGCAGATTCTTAGAAAAAAATATTTTTATGGATTTTTAATTGTTATTCTGCCAATTAAAATTCGTTATTTTTTCTTTTTATGTTTTAAAATTTCTGCATCAATAAAATAGATAATGCTTTCAGAAATGTTTTTCAGCAAATCACCAACTTTTTCAAATTTTTTCATAACCACCAGCGCCATTAAATATTGTCGAATCAATTCAGGGTTTTTAACGGCGTCCTCGGCTACGATATCAAAAGCTTTTTCGTTTATTTTGTTAATAATTTTATCCTTTTTAAAGACTTTTCGCGCCACTTTTAAATTTTCTTCAGTATAGGCAGTTATCACGTCCTTAAACATACTTTCAAGGGTTTCAAACATTAGGTTAAACTGCATTCTTTCAACAAGTTCCGGAACCAGTTTCTGATTTAAATCAATGGTGTGGTTTGCAATATCAAATGCCTGGTCGCCAATGCGCTCTAAATTATAATTAATTTTAAGCAGGGCTAATGCAAATCTTAAATCGATTGCCACAGGGCAATTCAATGCAATAAATTGATCAGCATCCTTTTCTATTCTTATGTCGAGCGAATTGACCCTTTTTTCCTTTAAAATAACTTCTTCCGCCAAATCAGTGTCAAAAGAAGTAAATGCCTCATAGGCAAGTTGTACTTGTTTGTGAACCAAGTTCAACATTTCTTCCCCACTTTTACTTAAAACAGCTCTTTGTTCTTCAATATTTATCATAATTTTTTTATTTTTTATCCGAACCTTCCTGTGATATAATTTTCCGTTCTCTTCTTTTCCGGATTTGTGAATATTTTTTTTGTTTTATCAAACTCGATCAATTCTCCCATATAAAAAAATGCAGTGTAATCACTAATTCGCGAGGCCTGTTGCATATTATGGGTAACAATAATGATGGTATAATCCTTTTTTAAATGATGGATTAATTCTTCAATTTTAGCTGTGGAAATTGGATCAAGAGCAGAAGTGGGCTCGTCCATTAAAATAATGGAAGGTTCAACTGCCAAGGTTCTTGCAATACACAAACGTTGTTGTTGTCCGCCCGACAAAGTTAAGGCCGATTTGTTTAAATTGTCTTTAACTTCATTCCATAAATCGGCCTGAACCAAAGCCTTTTCCACACGGTCTGCAATCAATTTTTTGTCTTTGATGCCTTGAATTTTCAATCCGTAAGCAACATTTTCAAAAATGGATTTTGGAAAAGGATTTGGTTTTTGAAAAACCATGCCAACATCTTTTCTTAATTGCTCCAGTTGTATTTTGTTTTTGTAAATATTATTATCGTCAATTTTTATTTTGCCTTCCATTTTAAAATCTTCAATATAATCGTTCATTCTGTTGAACAAACGCAGAAAAGTAGATTTACCGCAACCAGACGGGCCAATAAATGCTGTGATGCTTCTTGGCTTAATATTCATAGAAACATCTTTAATGGCCTGAAAATCGCCATAATATACATTTACATCTCTGGTCTGCAATTTGTATTTTTCAACGATTGGCGCTTCTATTTTAAGATCTTCAGTTTTTTCTGTCATAATTTCAGTCATTGTATTACTGTAGTTTTTTTTGCCACTTGTTTCTGAAATAAACGGCTATTCCATTCATTATAAAGGTAATCAATAATAATATAATAATGGCCGCTGCTGCATTTTCAATAAAGCCTGCTTGTGGCCTTGATATCCAGTTAAAAATTTGGATTGGCAACACGGAAAATTGGTCTAGCGGACCTTGTGGCGCGAAAGGCACATAAGCCAAAGCACCAACAACAATTAACGGCGCCGTTTCGCCAACCGCTCTTGAAAGCGCCAAAATGATACCGGTTAAAATACCACCGCTTGATGCCGGCAATACCTGATTCCATATTGTTTGCCATTTAGAAGCGCCCAAAGCATAAGATGCGTCCCTAATAGAATTTGGAACCGCTTTTATGGCTTCTCTTGTTGCGACAATAATGATGGGCAAAATTAAAAGAGACAAGGTTAAAGCACCCGCCAAAACACTTGCGCCCAAGTTCATAATTCTCACAAATACCTCCAATCCCAACAATCCATAAATAATGGATGGAACTCCCGCTAAATTCGAAATATTAATTTCCAGCAATGCAGAAAGTCTGTTTTTTTTAGCATATTCTTCCAAATAAACACCAGCGGCAACACTAACGGGAAAAGAAATAATGGCTGTCAAAACCAAAATCCAGATACTTCCCATTAACGGGGTCCATATTCCCGACTTTTCTGCTTTTCGGGAAGGCAAATCGGTAATAAAAGCCCAATCAATCCTGCTCAATCCATCAACTAAAATTCCCCCAATAAAAATAACTAGCAAAACCAACCCGATAAGCGTACAACCTATTCCCCAAAACTTGAACAACTGATCTTTCAGTCTGTTTTTCTGAATGCTATTCATATTTTTCCCGGTATTTTTTTCTGATTCGGAAACTCACGGTATTCAATAAAAAAGTAAATACAAATAAGGTAATTCCAGCCGCAAAAATAGTTCTGTATTCCAATGATCCGTGTTGTACATCACCCAAACTTACCTGAACAATATAAGCGGTTATGGTTTCAACCGGGACCGTTGGGTCTAAAGTAAGTCTTGGTTGTTGGCCTGCGGCAATGGCCACAATCATTGTTTCGCCGATGGCTCTTGAAATGGCCAAAATAATGGATACAATAATTCCGGAAGATGCTGCCGGCACCACCACTTTAAAAGCGGTTTGGAGCCTGGTGGCACCCATTCCGTAAGAAGCTTCCCTCAATGCTTTTGGAACAGCAAATAAAGCATCTTCACTTAAAGAAGACACAAAAGGAATAATCATAATTCCCATCACAATACCGGCAGAAAGCGAGTTAAATCCCGATAAACTAGGCATAAATTGCTGTAAATAGGGCGTAACCACCACCAGTGCAAAAAAGCCGTAAACTACCGATGGCACTGCTGCCAATAACTCCAATAATGGCTTGATTGTTTTTCTAAAACTTCTTGGGGCATACTCACTTAAATAAATACTTATGGAAAGTCCAATGGGCAGCGCAACTGAAATGGCTATAAAAGTGGTAAGCAGCGTTCCAGAAAGCAACGGAAGAATTCCGTAATGTTTTTCAGTAAATAAAGGTGTCCATTGCGTATCGGTTAAAAAATCAAAAAAAGAAACCTCCTTAAAAAACAGAAAAGCTTCAATGGCAAGAACCAAAATAATGCCAACAGTCACGGCAATAGTGACTAACGCACTTGATAAAAGTGATTTTTCAATGATTAATTCTTTTATTTTACGCATTAAATTTTATTTAAAACAAAATCAGATGTAAGATACATCTGATTTTGTTATGTTTAGATTTTGCTTATTTATTTTTTTCAACAAAAGCTTTAAAATTTTCTTTTTGTTTTGCGTAAAGTTCAGCAGGCAATTTAATGTAACCTACATCTTCAGATAATTCTGCGGCATTGTCAAGATAAAAATTAACAAATTCAATAACCTCAGGTTGCTTGATGGAAGAGCTGTTTATATAAATAAATAGAGGCCTTGACAAAGGACTGTAGGTTCCGTTACTTACTGTTTCCAATGATGGTAACACCACTTCTGTTCCGTTATGTACGCCAATCAATTTTAATTTGTCTTTACTTTCTTCAAAGTAAGCCAATCCAAAGAAACCTAAACCATATTTGTCTCCTGCAATTCCCTGAACCAATACATGGTCATCCTCACTTGCGGTATAATCGCCTCTGCTTGACCCGCTTTTTCCATTAATGGCTTCTGTAAAATAATCGAAAGTTCCTGAGGCTGTACCCGGTCCGTATAAATGGATTTCTTTATTTGGCCATTCCGGACGAATTTGATTCCATTTCATGATTTTTCCTTGGGCTGCTGGCTCCCAAATTTTCTTCAGTTCTTCCACGGTAAAACTGTCTACCCAGGTATTTTCAGGGTTCACCACTACGGCCAAACCGTCATAAGCGACTTCCAATCCTATATAAGTGATGTTGTTTTCGGCACAAGCCTCAATTTCTTTTTCTTTTATTGGACGAGAGGCATTTGAAATGTTTGTTTCTCCTCTTGAGAATTTTTGAAAACCTCCGCCGGTTCCAGAAACACCAATGGTCACTTTTACATTTGGCTGAACTGCCCTGAATTCTTCTGCCACAGCTTCCGTTATTGGGAAAACAGTGCTTGAGCCATCAATGCTGATGTTGCCTGTTAATTTTGCGGCATCTGTGCCACCATCTTTTTGTTCTTTTTTGTTTCCGCAAGCTCCAATTACCAAAGCTAAGGATAAGATAAATACTAATTTTTTCATTTTTGTCTGTTTTAATTTGTTTTGCAAAGGACTGAGTTAATTGTTAACTTTAGGTTAACTAAAAATTATTTATCGGTTGTTGTTTTCTTTACATTCAATAGCATTATAATTTAAATTCAGCGTTTAAAAACACCAACGATTTAGCGTCTATGGTTGAATTGTCAAAACTAAAGTTTTGGTAGTTTAAAGAAAATTTTAACCCTTTAACGGGCGCATATTGAATTCCTGTAATTATTTGATTTCCGTCATTTTCATCATTCCAGGCAATTATTTCTCCAGATAAAATATTTGAGCTTAATTGGTCAAATCTGCCAAAAATTTCAAATTTTTTGTTGATGACATAAGTTGCGTAAAACGACAAACCATCCAGTTCGTGATCAACGGCCGGACTAGAATATTTTTTGCCGTCGTTTAATTTATTGTATTCCGCACCCAATCTCCATTCGGTTGCTTTATAACCGGCAAATAAGGCCAATGAAGTGATCGTTTTTGAATCGGTGGTTGGCGAGCTGTCCATATAAATTTTTGTGGTCAGGCCTTTTATTGGCTGAAACACCAAGCTTCCTCCAATTTTCTGATTTCCGTCTTCATCCTGCAGTTTTTTGTATCCTTCTCCATTGGAAACCACAAAATTTGCTTTTAAAGTTTTTGTTACCGTAAATTCGGCATTTACACCCAAATCGGCACTTGGTCCATAGCTGTGTTCATCCTGAAATGATTTAAAAATATAACGATAATTCCAAAAATCTTCCTGGTCGTTAAATTGCTTCATACCAATCAATCCCATACTTAATTTCACGCCTTCTGCCACTTTCCAGTCCAATTGTGCGGTTTTTAATAAAATGGAATATTCGCTGAAACCAGTATCGGTGCCTGCATCAAAAATAATTTTTGCCGAAATGTTTTTGCTGAAATCATAGGCATATCCAAAATAAGACCTGTTTAACTCAAAAGCGCTTTTTTTGGTGGCATTTTGGGAAATGTCGTAATGATAGTTCCAAAAAACCTTAAACTGAACCTCGCCGCTCGGCTTAAAATATTGATTTGTAGTTTGGGAAAAGGAAGAAATTGTTAAAAGAATCGCACTTAAAAATAAGATTTGTCTTTTCATTCTAATTTGTTTGAATTTAAATTATCAAATAAACGAAAACGTTAATTTCCAGTATAAAATTAAATTATTATTGCCAAATAATGATCATTAAACAATCAATAATATCTTAGTCTGAAATTTAAAATGAAGAATGCAAAAAGCTTTTATCGCTTTGTATTTGTTCATCCTTTATTAGTTTTTGTCGCTGCAAAGAACCAACGCGTTTGTTAAGTTAATGTTAAGCGGATGTTACGGTTTTAATAAAGTTTAGACATAAAAAAAGGCTGCCAGAATTGACAGCCTTAAACATTTCACAAATTAGTTGACAAAAACTAACGGATATTATGAAAAGATGTATTTAAATGTGTTTAAATACCTCGCAAATTTCAACCAATAATTCCTTTTTTATGTAACCAAATCATTATATAATTATTAAATATTTCCTTTAAAAACTATAAAGGCAAATTTATTTTTAAGCACAATTCTTTCAATTGTTCATCATCAATAATGGAAGGTGCATCAATCATCACATCGCGTCCGCTGTTGTTTTTTGGGAACGCAATAAAATCACGGATCGTTTCTTGTCCGCCCAAAATAGCCGTTAATCGGTCCAATCCAAAAGCAATTCCGCCGTGTGGCGGCGCGCCATATTCAAAGGCATTCATTAAAAACCCGAACTGGTCTTTTGCTTTTTCTGGCGTAAATCCTAAATGATTGAACATTAAAGCCTGGGTTTGTTTGTCGTGAATACGAATGGATCCGCCACCAATTTCGTTTCCGTTTAACACCAAATCGTAAGCATTGGCGCGCACTTTTCCGGGATCGGTGTCTAACATCGCCATATCTTCAGGTTTTGGTGAAGTAAATGGATGATGCATCGCGTGAAAACGCTGTGTTTCTTCGTCCCATTCCAACAAAGGAAAATCAACCACCCATAACGGCGCAAATTCTTTTGGGTTGCGCAAACCCAGTTGATTTGCCATTTCCATACGCAAAACGCTCAATTGTCCTCGCACTTTATCGGCAATGCCCGACAAAACGCAAATTAAGTCACCGGCTTTTGCGCCGGTTATTTCGGCCCATTTTTTCAAATCGGCTTCCTCATAAAATTTATCGACTGATGATTTTAAAGTTCCGTCTTCGTTGCAACGCACATAAACCATGCCCGATGCCCCAACTTGCGGACGCTTCAAAAATTCAATAAATGCGTCAATTTCTTTTCTGGTAAATTTATTTCCGCCAGGAACTGCGATACCCACAACCAATTCAGCCGAATTAAAAACGCTAAAATCTTTGTGTTGTGCCACGGCATTCAATTCGCCGAATTCCATTCCAAACCTAATATCCGGTTTGTCGTTGCCATATTTGCGCATCGCATCATCATAAGTCATTCTTGGAAATTTGGTAACTTCCACGCCATTCACTTCTTTTAACAAATGTTTGGTCAATCCTTCAAAAGCATTTAAAATATCTTCCTGTTCCACAAACGCCATTTCACAGTCAATTTGCGTAAATTCAGGCTGTCTGTCGGCACGCAAATCTTCATCCCTAAAACATTTCACAATCTGAAAATACTTATCCAATCCTCCAACCATCAGCAATTGTTTAAAAGTTTGCGGCGATTGCGGCAAAGCGTAAAATTGGCCAGCATTCATACGGCTTGGCACTACAAAATCGCGGGCGCCTTCGGGCGTAGATTTAATTAAATAAGGCGTTTCCACTTCAATAAATCCTTCTCCTGAAAGGTATTTTCTGGTTTCCATCGCCACTTTACTGCGAAAAATCAAATTGTTTTTTACGGTATTTCTTCTAATATCCAAGTAACGATATTTCATTCGCAACTCATCGCCGCCGTCGGTTTCGTCTTCAATGGTAAATGGCGGCACCAAAGATTTGTTCAAAATAGTCAGTTCCTTCACCAAGATTTCAATGTCTCCGGTGGGCATATTTGCGTTTTTTGAAACACGTTCAATCACTTCGCCTTTTACCTGAATCACAAATTCTCGGCCCAGCATTTTCGCTTTTTCCATCATTTCTTTTGGCGTGCGAACTTCATCAAAAATCAGCTGCGTAATGCCGTAGCGATCGCGTAAATCAACCCAAACCATAAATCCTTTGTCGCGCGTTTTTTGCACCCAGCCGGCCAAAGTAACTTCTTGGCCAATATTTTCTATGCGTAATTCTCCGTTTTTATGTGTTCTGTACATCGTAATCTTTTTTTAAGGAAGCACAAATTTAGTGATTTACCCGATAGTTTTTAAGGTTAACCAATTTTTTTTGGGCCTTCCTGCCTTTTCGGTAGGCGTTCCCCGCCAGTTGGCGGGTCAGGCTTTCGGCACTCGCATTTTTTGCTGAAAATAGCAAAAAAGCGCTCAAACAAATGCCTCAATCCTTAACCCGTATTGAAACTGCCGGCCAACCGGTTAATAATGAATAATGAGAAGATATAAATTTCAAGTTGAAAATTAATAATTCCTAACCGCAAGAGAGGTATAGATTTTCGCAAAACCCGCTAAGCATTTTTATTAATTATTTTTGATATATTTTGTGTATTTTCCTTATTCTATTTGTGGTTAAAAAAATTTTTAATTTAAATTCAAATTGTAAATTATTTTTATATATTTATCATAATCAATCCCTTATAAGTTTTTAACTTCATCATTTGTCTTCATTTAAGAAGCGGGGAGTTATTGCGTAAAATTAAATACTACTAATAAATCTTTATATTATTAACTAAATTTAATCATCATGAAAAAATTTCTAATGTTACTATTTGGATTGGTTTCCTATCTTATTTTTTTTGTTACGTTTCTATACTCCATCGGATTTGTAGGAAATTTAATTGTTCCAAAATCAATTGATTCTGGAGAATCTGGGCCATCGGCCATTCTTATTAATATTGTTTTATTAAGTGTTTTTGCCATACAACACAGTGTTATGGCAAGGCCGGTATTTAAAAAGTGGTGGACGACCATTTTCAGTCCGGTAATTGAAAGAAGCATTTACGTATTACTTTCAAGCGGCGCACTAATTTTGCTGTTTTGGAAATGGCAACCAATGACTGAAAATGTTTGGAATATTGAAGGAGCTGTATATATTTCAATAATTCAAATGATATTTTGGGCCGGGTGGGCCATTGTATTAATTTCAACATTCTTAATCAGTCATTTTCATCTGTTCGGATTATTGCAAGTTTTTGAAAATTTTAAAAATCAAAGATTAAGTTCCCCAAAATTTAAAAACAATCTTTTTTACAAAGTAGTTCGACACCCCATTATGCTTGGATTTATCATAGCGTTTTGGGCAACTCCTGTAATGACGTATGGGCACTTTCTATTTGCAACTGTGACGACTATTTATATCTTTATTGCCGTAAAATATTTAGAGGAAAGAGATTTATTAAAAGCACACGGAGAACAATATGCAAGCTATCAAAAAAGTACGTCTATGATTATCCCATTAATGAAATTTAAAAATAAATCGTAAAAAAATATAAATTGCCTTATTTAAAGTCACTGAAAAGTGACTTTTTTAGTTTGAATTCAGCTGTTGTTAAAAATCAAAACTTAAAATCTTGTCAAAAACTTCGTAACTTTGAGGTCATTATAAAGTTAAACTAACAAACGTCACCCTGAGCGGACCCGATAGCTATCGGGTCGAAGGGCAACAATCTAACAACAACAAGGGAGCATGCTCCCTTGCAAAATAATAATAAAAATTGGAATCGAAATTATATTTAGTGCCAACGCCCATCGGAAATTTAGAAGACATCACTTTAAGAGCCATCAGGGTTTTAAAGGAAGTGGATTTAATTTTGGCAGAGGACACGCGCACCAGCGGAAAATTATTGAAGCATTTTGAAATTTCCACCCATATGCACAGCCACCATATGCACAACGAGCATAAAACGGTGGCCAATATAGTACAACGCATTAAAAATGGGGAATCTGTGGCATTAATTTCCGATGCCGGAACGCCCGCCATTTCCGATCCCGGATTTTTACTCACCCGCGCTTGTTTAGAAAATGGCGTAGAAATTGAATGTTTGCCAGGTGCCACAGCTTTTGTGCCTGCTTTGGTGAATAGCGGATTGCCTAACGACAAGTTTGTATTTGAAGGTTTTTTGCCTGTTAAAAAAGGCCGACAAACACGTTTGATTTTCTTGGCTGAAGAAACCAGAACCATCATTTTTTATGAATCACCGCATAAATTATTAAAAACACTTACCAGTTTTGCCGAATTTTTTGGTGCCGATCGTCCCATTTCCATTTCACGCGAATTGACCAAATTGTACGAAGAAACTTTAAGGGGCACCGTTGCCGAGATGATTGAACATTTCACCGTAAAACCGCCGAAAGGAGAGTTTGTGGTGGTGGTTGGCGGGAAAAAATAAAATATTTAAGAAGTTTGCAGGGGTTTTAACCCCTTGTTGAAGGTGTTTTATTCAATTTGTTTTTGTGTTTGCAAGGGGTTAAAACCCCTTGTTGAAGGTTTTTTATCCAATTAGTTTTTGTGTTTGCAAGGGGTTTTAACCCCTTGTTATAGGGCTTTGCGGTATGAGAATATTAATTTTTGATAATTATTTGCTTTTTGTATGATAAAATTATTTACTTTTAATCTATAACTAACTTAAAATCAATATTATGAAAAGTACCTATTTTATTTTATTTTTATCGATGCTGTTTATTGCTTGTCAGCCTAAAGCCGATAATTCGGCACAAGAGGCCTTTGAAAAAAATTCAAAAACAATATTGGCCAATTTGGAAGGATTTCAAAACGAAAATCTGGATTATTCTATGTACTCCAAAGATTTTGCAATGTTAGAAACTGGATATGGCGCTCCAAAAGACTCTTTAACTTTGGACGAGATGATGGCAAATGACAAGCAAATGTGGGCAACATTTAATTTTAAATTGCTAAACTCACCACCAGTTTTATTGCCGGGCGTTAATCCTGACACGAAACTGACTGATGGTTCTGTGCGTTATTACAGCAGCTGGGAAGTTACACTACCGGCAACCGATTCCACAGCAGCCAAAACTGGCGTCATCAAATTATACGAGTCTTTCGATTTTGATGCAGAAGGAAAAATTAGATACCAACAAGTTTATGGAGACTTTGGCGGATTAATGGGGTATTTATTTAGCAAAGAATAATTTTTAGCATTTATTAAATTTTGAAAAGCCCAAGCAATTTGTGAGGCCACTGAAAAAGCTCATCTAAATTGAGCAAGATTTATAAAAGCGATTAAGTTTAAGGTAACTTTGACTTAGTCGCTTTTTTATTTCTGTTTTCTAAACTTGTATTTTTTGCCAA
>JAUXPH010000057.1 GCA_030683995.1 Lutibacter sp. | reverse complement strand
TCTACAGACAGGTCGTCCCTCTGGGACTAAAAAAGCTCCATAGGAGCGAAATGTTTGTAGAAAAATGGAAAAATTCAGTATTTAAAGCCCCATCGGGGCGACCTGTTTGTTTTGAAAAATTTAACCGGACAATAATGATTACTATTAATATTCTTGGAAATATCTTCAAACTTAAAACAAAAGACATAAAAAAAACCGCAAAAGCGGTTTTTCTATATATCTTTCAATAATTATTGTTATTTGGCAATGTTAACAGATCTTGTTTCGCGTATAACAGTTACTCGAACTTGGCCCGGATAAGTCATGTCATTTTGAATTTTTTGTGAGATACTGAAAGAAAGTTCTGCAGCTTTTGCATCCGTTACTTTTTCACTTTCTACAATCACACGCAATTCCCTTCCTGCCTGAATGGCATAAGCTTTTTGAACTCCTGTAAATCCGAAGGCGATATCTTCCAAATCTTTTAAACGTTGAATGTAAGAATCCAAGATTTGGCGACGAGCGCCTGGCCTTGCTCCTGAAATGGCATCACAAACCTGCACAATTGGCGCAATCAATGTTTTCATTTCAATTTCATCGTGGTGAGCTCCAATTGCATTGCAAATTTCAGCGCTTTCATTGTATTTTTCGGCCCATTGCATTCCCAACAAAGCGTGAGGCAATTCACTTTCTGATTCCGGTACTTTTCCAATATCGTGTAACAAACCTGCTCTTTTAGCCAATTTGGCGTTTAAACCCAATTCTGCAGCCATCAATCCGCACAAGTTTGCAACTTCACGTGAATGCTGCAATAAGTTTTGACCATAAGATGAACGATATTTCATTCGTCCGATGGTTTTTATCAGTTCCGGATGTAAACCGTGAATACCTAAATCAATTACGGTACGCTTTCCTATTTCAATAATTTCCTGTTGGATTTGTTTTTCGGTCTTTTTTACAACTTCTTCAATACGGGCAGGGTGAATTCTTCCGTCGGTCACTAAATTGTGCAAAGACAAACGGGCGATTTCTCTTCTCACCGGGTCAAAACAAGATAAAATGATGGCTTCCGGCGTATCATCAACAATAATTTCAACACCTGTAGCCGCTTCCAAGGCACGAATATTCCGACCTTCACGGCCTATAATTCGTCCTTTAACATCATCAGATTCTATATTAAATACAGAAACACAGTTTTCAACGGTTTGCTCAACACCTACACGCTGAATGGTGTTTAATATGACTTTACGCGCTTCTTGTTGCGCTGTTAATTTGGCTTCTTCAATAGTTTCCTGAATGCTGGCCATCGCATCCGATTTCGCTTGTTCTTTTAGGGAAGCGATCAATTCTTTTTTGGCATCCACAGCAGACAATCCTGAAATAACTTCCAGTTGATCAACCTGTTTGCGGTGAAGTTTGTCAACTTCCTCCGTTTTTCGATCATAATATTCCACTTTCTTATCGTACTCACTCATTTTGGTGGCAATATCAAGATTCAATTTTTTGTTTTTATCGAGTTCTTGTGAAATTTGGGACTCCTTATCACGAGCGCGTTTTTCAGCTTCAGCGATTTTACGGTCTCTGGCAATAATCACTTTTTCGTGTTCCGATTTTAGCTCAATAAACTTTTCCTTGGCTTGTAAAATCTTGTCTTTTCTGGACGCCTCAGCTTCAATTTGAGCCTCTTTAATAATGGTGGCAGCTTCCTTTCTTGTATTTCTTAAAATCTGCGTTGCTTTCGTTTTTTCCAGCATTTTGGCTATCACGTAGCCAATTGCGAGCCCTATTGCTATACCAAAAATAATTGGCATTATATAATCTATCATATTTCGGTTTTAGGTATAAAAAAGCCTACATTAGAGAGGTTCTGTAAACTCCTTTAAACAAGTTTAGGACTAACTAACTGGTCAAGGATCCGTTAAAACGGCGTGCTTTTACAATTGAGACTTATCCTTTATAAAGGTATAATGTTGAGTTTAACAAACAATAACTAATGTAGGCAGTATTATTATTATTTTATTTATTTTAAAGAACTTATTTTTCTAAATGCGTATCAATTAACGCACCCAATTTATTAATTTTTTCCGTCACTTCCGTCATATCCTGATCTTTATTAATGGCATTAATTTCGATAAGTGAAGCAAATTGCAAGGCACACATTGCCAAAACATCTTGTTTATCGCTTACCGCATAATTCTTTTCAAACTTGGTAACTAAGTCGTTGATATGTTTTGCCGCTTTTCGCATACCCTCCTCTTCATTCTCGTTTTTCACGTTGATTGGATATACCCTGCCGGCGATAGTTACTTTTATTTTTAAAGGTTCTGCCATTTTAAAGATCTTATTCGCTTAATTGAACAATACACGTATCAATTTCACGAATTAATGCATTTATTTTAAGTTTTGTTTCCCTTCTGTCTTCTTTACTGCCTTCTAAAGTTTTTGCAATTTTTAATGTTTGGTACTTCTTTTCAATTTCATTAAAAATTTGCTTTCCTTCTGCCAACTCATTCTCCAATAACGCTATTTTATTGAATAAAAACTCATTTTCTTCCTTCAAAAAATGATAATTTTCTAAAAGTTTTTTGAGTTTATCTTCGACTAAATTAACTACTTGTATTATAGAACTCATATTTGCTTTAGGAATATAAACTATAAATACAAAGTTAGTGTTAGTAACGCAATATTACAACTGTTTTTTTTGTATTTTATAAAAAACTTTAAACCTTTTGTGCTAAATGATTAATAATTTAAACTTTATAAAAAATATAATTTAGTATTTTAGCACAAATTAAATAACAATATTTGTGAAAAAACTAATAGCACTTTTTATTCTCTGTTCCAGCATACTTGCATACGGGCAAGCGACTGTTACTATGCAAAATACCTATCCAACAAACTATTTTGGCAGTCCGCTTGATATTCCTTTGATATTATCAGGAACTTTTGGCGAATTGCGTCCCAATCATTTTCACGCTGGATTGGATATTAAAACGCAACAAAGAGAGGGATTAAATGTGTTGGCCTCTGCAGATGGCTATATTTCTCGAATTAGAATTGCGCATTGGGGTTATGGAAAAGCACTTTATATTACGCATTCCAATGGTTACACAACTGTTTACGGACATTTGCAAAAATTTAGCGATAAAATTGAAACTTATATCAAAAAACAACAATATAAAAATGAAAGTTTTGAAGTTCAGGCGTATCCTTCTGCTTCGGAATTGCCCATCAAAAAAGGTGAAATTATTGCGTTAAGCGGCAGCACGGGCGGATTTATGGGACCTCATTTGCATTTTGAAATTAGGGATTCCTCTTCAGAAAAAACAATAAATCCATTCCTTTTTGGCATTCAAATAAACGACTCTAAACGACCGACAATCAATACTTTGGTTGGTTATTCCTTAAGTGATGATGCTCAAATTAACCAGGCCAATATTCCGTTACAGCTTTCATTCAAAAGATTAAGCAACGGTGATTTGCTTGCCGACAAAATTAATGCCTTCGGAAAAATTGGTTTTGGCGTAAATGCTTTTGATCAATTGGACAATGCAAGCAATCAAAACGGATTGTACAGTTTGGAACTTTCTGTAAATGGAGAAAAATTTCACGAATTTAAGGCCAGTGTTTTAGCCTTTTCCGAAGACAAATACATTAATTTACTGGTAGATTATGAACGGCTTGATAAAATGGGCCAAAGAATTCAGAAGTGTTTTATAGAACCTTCAAATAAATTAAATATGTACGCAGCTTCCGTTAACAATGGATATTTGACCATTGAAGACAAAAAATCTTATAATGTGGACATTATCGCAAAAGATTTTAGCGGCAATACCCAAAAAATTACCATTCCTGTTGTTGGAAAAAACGACCCTGTTTTAGTTCGGAAAACAGAAACTCAAACCCCGTATAAAATTAGTTTTGCGCAATTTAATCAGTTCAGTAAAAATGGTGTCACTGTTGCATTTCCTAAAAATACTTTTTATGCCGATTTATGGCTGGATTTTGATGTGGTAGATTCGGTTGCCAATGTGCACTACCCAAATGTGCCGATTCATTATAATTATACCATCACTTTTGATGTGTCAAAATATTCTGAATCCGAAAAGAAACAAATGTATATCGCATCCATCAACAAAAAAGGAACTAAAAGCTATGAATCAACCGTAAAAAAAGATTCTATTTTTTATGCTTCAACAAAAAAATTGGGAAAATTTACGTTGCTGTCAGACAAGGATGCGCCAAATATTCAGTTGCATAATTTTAAAAATGACCAATGGATCACAAACCACGAAACGTTAAAAGTTAAGATTTTCGATTATAAATCGGGCATTAATACTTACAGGGCTGAAATTAACGGACAATGGATTTTAATGGAATATGATGTAACCACGGGCGTTTTAACGTATGATTTTAAAGATCTGGTTTTTACTGATTCAAAACACGAATTAAAAGTAACGGTAACCGACAATGTTGGGAATACAAATACGCTGAACGCAACTTTCTTCAGAAAAATATAAATTAAATGCTACAAAAAGCAACGCTTACCTTGTGTTTTTTATTGGCTACAACACTTTTAACAGCCCAAACGGCAACTGTTAAAGGTGTTTTAAAAACCAGCAATAAAATACCTGTTGAAGGCGTTGCAATTACCTTTTTAAATACCGGAACCACTTCTGATGAAAATGGGGAATATGTATTAAAAATCCCAGCAAATACAGAAATTACCGTCATATTTAGCCATATTGCATTTACCACTTTGGTCAAAATTGTAAATCTGCCAAAAAACAAGATACTGCAATTTTCACCCATTTTGGAACCTAAAACGGAAGTCATCAATGAAGTGATTGTCAAAGATGTGAAAAAAGACGCCCAAGGTTTTATTAAAGTAAATCCGACTGATATTGCCAAAATTCCGGGTGCAAATCAAGGCGTTGAAAACATTTTAATGACGTTGCCCGGAGTGAATAACAACAACGAATTAAGCACCCAATACAATGTGCGCGGCGGAAATTTTGATGAGAATTTGGTGTATGTAAACGGCATTGAAGTTTACCGTCCGTTTTTAGTGCGTTCCGGACAACAAGAGGGCTTGAGTTTTGTAAACAGCGCCATGGTGCAAAACGTCAATTTTTCTGCAGGCGGTTTTCAGGCAAAATACGGAGACAAACTTTCCTCGGTTTTAGACATCACCTACAGAACGCCAACAGAATTAGCAACTACGATAAATGCAAGTTTGTTGGGCGGAAGTGTTACTGTTGAAGGCGTGATGCTTCAAAATAGATTAAGCGCAATAGTTGGGGTCAGATACCGAGATAACAATTTGTTTATCAACAGCAAAGATGTTGAAACGACTTCAAATCCAAATTTTACCGATGCCCAAACATTTTTGTCTTATTTGGTAAATCCAAAATTAAAAATCGATTTTCTGGGAAATTTTTCGCTCAACAATTACAATTTTTCGCCACAATCACGAAGAACAAAATTTGGAACCATTACCAATCCGCAGGAATTAATTGTTTATTATGAAGGCCAAGAGAAAGACAAATTCAAAACAGTTTTTGGCGCTTTAAAAGGAAGTTACTTGGTTAATGAAAATTTAAATGTCAATGTAACAACCTCAAGCTATCACACTATTGAAGAAGAATATTATGATGTTTTGGCCAGTTATAATTTAGGCGAAGTAAACAGCGATTTTGGTTCAGACAATTTTGGGGATGTTGATTTTTATAAAGGAATTGGCTCGCAATTAAGTCACGCCCGCAACGATTTAGATGCTTTAATAAGCAATATTGAAATAAATGGCACCTTCAAAAAGAACAGCCATCAAATAAATTTTGGCATTAAATATCAAAATGAAGACACCAAAGACCGGGTAAATGAATGGGAAGTGATAGATTCCTTGGGATTTAGCGTTCGTCCGCCAAATTTCATATCTAACAATCAGCCTTACGAGCCTTTTACGGGAGAATTGCTTCCTTTTCAAAGCATCCGCGCCGACAATCACGTTGCCATAAATAGATTGGTTTGGTTTGCGCAATACAGCAAAAATGCTTTTTGGAACAATCATAAAATTTGGTATAATGTTGGACTTCGTTCCCATAATTGGAGCGTAAATGACCAAATTTCCAGCAAAGTAAGCAAAACGAGTTACAGCCTGCGCGGCCAGTTTTCCATAAAACCCGACTGGGAAAAGGATATGCTTTTCAGAATTTCTGGTGGAATGTATAGCCAACCGCCATTTTACAAAGAACTCAGAGATTATACCGGAATGGTAATTCCAAACGTTGATGCGCAAAAATCGTTACAGGTAATTTTGGGCAACGATTACAGTTTCAAGCTTTGGGAACGACCATTTAAGCTGATTTCTGAAGTTTATTATAAACATTTAACCGATGTAAATACCTATACAGTCGATAACGTAAAAGTGCGTTACAGCGCCGATAACAATGCGATTGCCTATGCAACGGGCATCGATTTAAGATTGAACGGAGAATTTGTTCCCGGAACGGAAAGCTGGGTGAGCATCGGGTTTTTAAAAACAGAAGAAAATAAAAACAACCAAGGTTATATTCCACGTCCCACCGACCAGCGTTTTAAATTTGGGATGTTGTTTCAGGATTATGTGCCCAACATTCCAAACATAAAAATGTATTTAAATCTGGTTTTTAACACGGGTGTTCCCGGCGGTTCTCCCTCCTATTCAAATCCGTACCAATATCAAAATAGGTTAAATTCCTACAAAAGAGCCGATATCGGAATTTCTTATGTTTTTACTGATGCAAAAAACCAATATCAAAGCGGCTGGCTACGCGATTTTAAAGAATTATCCGCTGGTTTTGAAATATTTAATATGTTCGATGTGCAAAACGCCATCACAAATACCTGGGTTCGCGATGTGTATTCCAAACAATTTTACGGCATCCCAAATTATATGACGCAACGGGTGCTAAATATTAAGGTTGATGTGAAGTTTTAAGTTGCTGTTAGTCGTTTATTTGTTTATCTGTTTAAAAGTTAAAATGAAAGTACCCAAGAAACTTTAAAACCATAAAAAATCTCACGACTCAAGAACCAAGAGATTTTTTAAATAGTTATTAGCTTAAACTCTTTTTGAGATGGTGTTTTAAAAAGAAATGCTTACTCTTCCAATTAATTTGAAATAATTTTAAATTCTTTAAGCTATTCCCTAATATCAAAACTTATTTCTCCCGTTGTTAAATTAATACCACTTCTATCCATACCACTCCTCCAAATCCAAAAAGTTTTATTAAAATTTTTTAATTTACCAGCACCACCATAAGTTGTGGCAATTCCTATAAAAAATCCGCCATCAAACCGTATATCAGTATAATACCAAGGATAAAGATTTCCTGTAATGGTAATTGAACAATAATCCCTCGTACTTATATAAATTGTTCCGTAACCTATTAGTTTAAACATTAAAGGTTCTCCACAATTTGGCGGACAATCAATAGGCGCTGGTTCACAAGAAGCAAATGTGTACGAAGAACTTAAAGTCGAATTAATTGTTCCATACCCATTTAATTTACCTCTAAATGTTCCGTTACGAAGTATTTTTCTGTCTAATTTAATATTAGGATATGGATTCACAGCTTCTTGTGTCCATTCTTTAATAAAATCACCATCTTTATTGGAAGTACTAAAAAAACTTATTCCACCGACTCCAGAATTCCCATTAGTCGGTCCTTTTTCACCATTGATAATAGGTTGGCTATTTTTCTCTACAGAGATTGGTACTTGTTCGGTAGTTATCACTTCATCTTTTGAACAACTGAACATCATTGACATAGCCAATACGGCTAAAATTCCAAACTTTTTCATGATTATTAAATTTTAATTTTTTTTATTTAAAAATTACTTTCAGACAAATACAGTCTTATTTCACCAGTAGTTAAGTTAATTCCTGGTGAAGAAATTCCATTCTGGTAAACTTTAAACCATTTATTAAAATTTTTTAATTTACCAACTCCCGAATGAGTTTTGGCTACCCCACTAAAACCTGCAAAATTATCTGCCGTTGTACATAAATATCCAGTTATGGAAATAGAACATGAATCTCTGGATTCTAAAATAATCTTCCCTTCAGCTGTCAATAAATAACCGGATTCATCACAATATATTGAATCATTCTTTTGACTGACAGTTTCTTCAGGTGTAGAGAATTCATATGTGCTTACTTTAAACTTAATATGCCCAAAACCAGGTAATTTACCGCTAAAAGTTCCTTTTTTAAGTAATTTCCTGTCAGCATCTGTCGTGGGATTTTTAAGTAAATCATAATACCCCCCAGATTCATTAGAAGTACCGTAAAAATTAATTCTTGGCCCAACACCTGATTTCCAATTAACAGATTGGTTATTCTCTTCAGAAAACAGTTTATGTTCATCGGTTATCACCTCATCTTTAGCGCAACCGAACACCATAAACAAAGCCATTACGGCTAAAAATTTAAACTTTTTCATAATTTTAATAATTTAAATGTTACTAATTCTATTTACAAAACAAGATTATTATATTAAAACTTTATTACTAAATCATTTAAAAAAATTCCTTACTTATTAAATTTATAACAAAAATTTATAAATGTAAATACCTAATATTGAGTATTTTTCATAAGATGATTGAAATTAATTTTGTTCACTTATTAATACTGATCAGTGATATCTAAATACATTTTACCGTTTCTAAAATCGTTTATTCCTCTCCAAATTAAACCGTAAACACGGAATTCTTTATATAACAAACCATTAAGTTTTCCAGATACAGTATTAACTGTTCCAATCCCTTCAAAATTTCCTCCATCAAAATTTATCCACGCGTGTGGTCCTCCTGCAGCTTCTGTATAACTAATAGGATATACATTTCCAGAAATTTGGATGGTAAAATAATCTCTTGGACTTAACGAAATTTTTCCTACTATTGTTAATTTATACATATTAGCTTCTACATATTCAGGTTCAATTTGCCTATTTATTCCACCATCATTAAGAGCTATATCACAACCAACTATTTGGTACTTACTAATTTTTGGGTTGATGTTTCCATAACCTTCAATAGAACCACTAAACATTCCTTCTTCAAGTAATCTTCTTATCAGTGGGGGATTATATGGAGATATAAGGCATCCATCCTCAATAAAGTTACCATTTTCAATAGAATTACTCACGAACCTAATTTCAGAAACTGTACTTACTGATTTGCCACTTTGGTCATTATTGAAAATAGATTGGTTATTTTTCTCTACAGAAAACAGTTCTTGTTCGGTATTTGTCATTTCTTCTTTTGAGCAACCGAACATAATTAACAAAGCCAAAACGGCTAAAAAACTAAGCTTTTTCATGATTTTAAAAATTTAAGAAATTGCATATTAAAGTTACATCCAAAATTTATGAATGTAAATACCTAATATTGAGTATTTTTTAAGTTGTTTCATTGTTGTTTTTACTTTTTTAAAAATTTTAAACACATAACAATAATAAGTCACCAAAAGTTTTGAAATTGTATTTAAGAGATTTTTATATATTTACATAAATTGATACCCACTTGTGTTAAAAGTAAAGCTAATAGGTTCAAGCAAAGTACATTCCATAATTCCCGAGTTGCTTTTTTTCCCTTTATTTTTCTTATCTTTCATTTCCATATACATTATAAGCGCATTTTCGCTACCTTGTAACTGGCTTTGTATTATCGTTGGAAATCTACTTGAATCTGTTTTAAAAACATCATTAATACTTATCGGTGTTTCATTGGCGAAGTACATAGTAAAAACATAATCACTGTTTTCAATTCTCAGGCCCTTGCAATCATACCTTAAAAATGTTTTGTTAGGTAACTCTGTAACCGTGTAATCACTTAAATTACAGGGCTCGTTATTTATGATAAGCTCCGTGGAAGTACAAATTTTATCATCTACAGTATTCATAAACATATAGTTTATATTCTGACCTCTATCCATAATCATTAATATTTCGGAATCCATATCTGCCTTAATGCCAAGATAATTCGCCTCTGATTTCAATAAATAATCCAAGTTCATTGCACCTTTTCCATTGGTGATTGATAAACGATATTTATAATCAAAATCAAATGAGCCCGGTAAATTTTGAGGAGAAATTTTTTTCCCTTGATTATTGGTTTTTAAATCGAGGTCAAAAGCTCTATCCATAGAATTACTGGCTTTTTGGGAGACCTTTTCCGCAGTTTTTTCGATTACGGTTTCTACTAATCTCTCCTCCACCCTCTTTTTAAGGTCTTTAAGAAATTGGGCATTTGTAGTTGTTGAGCATAATATCAACATGATGAGAATAAAATAAGCTGGTGTTTTCATAGGTAAAATATTTACTGTTATTTTTTTATTTTATTTATCAATTTAATTTCTTACAAATTTGAATACAATTAATATAACATCGGTGTTAGTGCTCTTTTTAGTTTGTTCATTTCATTATTTTAATAATTTAAATGTTACTAATTCTATTCCGAAAAAAGGATTTATATCACAAAACATAATAGTTTTAATTGTCTGAAAAAAACTTCTAAATAAAGTTACAACCTAATTTTACGAATGTAAATACCTAATATTGAGTATTTTCATTATTTTTTATTGAATTAAATTTAAAGATTTTAGAGTTTAAAAATTGATAATATCATTTCGCCAGTTTCTAAGTTAATTCCCCTCAATCCACCTCTTACATCAAAATCGATATTATTAAAATCTTCAAATTTACCTTTTCCACCCAAAGTGGTGCAAGATATTTGCTCAAAACTACCACATGGATATCCATAAGGAGGATTCACAAACCAAGGATAAAAGTTCCCATTAAGATGAATATTGAAAGAATCATTAACAGTTATAAATACCGTTGCTGTTATTTCTATATTATATTTATCTTTTTCACCCCATAATTCTCTTACATCGGTAACTTTTTCACAATTAATCACATTGTAAAAACTCAAATTTGGATTAATAATACCATATCCATGAATTTTTCCTTCAACTTTACCAGTTATAGGAAACTTGTATGGTTTTAGACAATCTATTGGAATCGAAGTAATATCAGATTTAAAATAGAACTTTATTTCACTCCCAAATGCATCTGGATTACCTAACCCCCTTTTCGCACCAATACTAGGTTGGTTATTTTTCTCAACAGAAAACAGTTCTTGATCGGTATTTGTCATTTCTTCTTTAGAACAACCGAACATCATTAACAAAGCCATTACGGCTAAAAAACTAAGCTTTTTCATAATTTTAAAAATTTAAAGGTTACCTATTCTATTCATAAAACATCATTACTATTACAAAACTTAAATACATTTAGCGTTTATAAAATTCCCAATTAAAGTTACAACCAAAATTTACGAATGTAAATACCTAATATTGAGTATTTTTCATCAGTAATTATTGAAATTAATTTCACTAAATGTTTATTGAAATTGGAAATGAATGTTAGTCACATATAAGATTAAATGATTCGAATTCAAAGAATCATTTTAATAAATATTGGCCCTTTGCTGAGTTACTCCTGAATACTTTGTTTTGTTTTTCTCATTTAAATTGACAAGCTGTTTTATGACATAATCTTCCCAGATTAGTGTTGGTCAGTTTCTATTGCCTTATTCAATTTCGGACTTCTGTCTTCCTCTTTTTAATTTTTTTTTCCCGTATCTTCGCATCTTACAAAATTCATTGCATTTAAATTCCTTATGAAAGCTTTATCATACCTAAACAAATACTTTTTAAAATATAAATACCGACTTTTATTAGGCATCATTATCACCATTGCGTCTAAAATATTGGCATTGCAGGTTCCCCAAATTATTAGGGAATCGATAAATGTTGCCGAAGATTACAGAAATGGTATTGTTACCGATTTGGCCGTGGTGAAATCAGAATTGCTTTATAACATCCTTTTAATTGTTGCGGCAGCCCTGCTTTCGGGGTTTTTCACTTTTTTAATGCGTCAAACCATTATTGTGATGTCGCGGTTGATTGAATTCGACTTAAAAAATGAAATTTACCGGCAATACCAGCTTTTATCCTTAAATTTTTACAAAAAAAACCGAACTGGCGATTTAATGAATCGCATAACCGAAGATGTGAGCAAAGTGCGTATGTACGCCGGGCCGGCCATTATGTACAGCATCAATATGCTGGTGTTATTTTCCGTGGCTATTATTAAAATGTACCATATTGATGTCACTTTAACCAACTACACGCTTTTGCCCTTGCCTATTTTATCGGTATTGATTTATTATTTAAGCAATATCATTAACCAACGAAGCACCGTTGTACAACAATATTTATCGAAATTAACTTCAAGCGCCCAAGAAACTTTTTCTGGAATCAGCATTTTAAAATCGTATGGCGTTGAAGAAAAAGCAATGGATGAATTCGAACACTTGTCCGATAAAGCCAAAGAAAAAAACATCAGCTTGTTTAAAGTTCAAGCCTTGTTTTTTCCATCCATGATTTTATTGATTGGTTTAAGCAATATTTTGGTTATTTATGTCGGCGGATTGCGCTATATTGAAGGCACCATTAAATTGGGCGTTATTGCCGAATTTATTATGTACATCAATATGCTTACTTGGCCGGTTGCCGTTGTGGGCTGGGTAACTTCCATCATTCAGGAGGCTGAAGCATCGCAAATACGGATCAACGAGTTTTTAAAACAGGAACCTGAAATTGTTAACAACAACGATAAACCATCAAAAATTGAAGGTGAAATCGAATTTAAAAATGTGTCGTTTACCTATGACGACACCAATATTGAAGCGCTGCAGCACATCAATTTCAAACTTGAAAAAGGGAAAACACTCGGTGTTTTAGGAAATACAGGATCGGGAAAAACAACGCTTATCAGTTTAATTGCCCGTTTGTATGATGTAAAATCGGGGGTGATTTTAATCGACCAAAAACCTATTGAACAACTCAATTTAGACAATCTGCGACAAAGCATCGGTTTTGTTCCGCAAGAAGCTTTTTTGTTTTCTGATACCATAAAAAACAATATCAAATTTGGCGAGGAAGCTGCTTCTGACGAAAAAATTGAGCAAGCTGCCAAAGATGCCTACATTCACCACAATATCATCGAGTTTAACGAAGGTTACAACACCTTTGTAGGAGAAAGAGGCGTTACCTTGTCGGGCGGACAAAAACAGCGGGTTTCCATTGCCCGTGCGCTGATTAAAGAACCTGAAATTTTAATTTTTGATGATTGCTTATCCGCAGTGGATACAGAAACAGAAGAAATTATACTCAACAACTTGTTTAAAATAAGCCAAAATAAAACCACCATTATTGTAAGCCACAGAATTTCATCGGTAAAAAATGCCGACAGCATTTTGGTATTGGAAAAAGGGAAAGTAATTCAGCAAGGTTCACATACTGAGTTGATTAAAATTGATGGCTACTATAAAGAACTTTATGAACAGCAACTTTTGGAAAAAGAAATTTGAAAATAGTGTAAAAAGTCAAATTATTTTATAGATTTGTGTCAATATCTAATAAAAAGATTAATTAAATAGAGAGTTATATATGAATGACAATGAACATTTAGAACAAGAAGAGATATTCTCTCAGGTTCTTAGAGCAGGAAGAAGAACTTACTTTTTTGATGTAAGAGCAACAAAAGCCGAAGATTATTACTTAACTATTACCGAAAGTAAAAAATTCACACACGACGATGGATCTTTCCATTACAAAAAGCATAAAATTTATTTATACAAAGAAGATTTTGTAGAGTTTAATGATATGTTAAAAGAAGCAACAAATTATATTTTAAATGAAAAAGGTGAAGAAGTAATTTCTGAACGTCACCAAAAAGATTTTAAAAGACCATCTGACGGAACCGAAGAAACTGAAGAAACCGTATCGGGATCAGAAAGTTTTACCGACGTAAATTTTGAAGATATTTAATCAATTGGCTTCGATAAAATAAAAAAGCACTTCCATTGAAGTGTTTTTTTTATGCCTTAAAGTATTAGAACCCTCTTATCCAACCGGTAGGCTTGTTACAGAATCCATCTGCTGGCGCGAGCGTCTCGCTCGTGCTTTTGTTACCTTGTTAGCGCAGTCATGAGCCGTAAGCTCGCGCTAGCCATTTTTTAGACCAAAAAAAGCTAATGAATTGATCATCAGCTTTTTTTGATTGTATTTTATGCTCGGTTATGCCAATACTTTTTGCACTTTATCCGCAGCTTCCTGAAATTCAGTTGCTGAAATTAAATCCAATCCGCTATTGTCTAAAAGCTCTTGCGCTTCTTTGGCGTTGGTGCCTTGTAAACGCACAATAATTGGTATGTTAATGGCATCGCCCATATTTTTATAAGCATCAATAACGCCTTGCGCCACACGGTCGCAACGTACAATTCCGCCAAAAATATTGACCAATATCGCTTTTACGTTCTTGTCTTTTAAAATAATTCTGAAGGCTGTCTCAACACGTTTTGCATCTGCCGTACCGCCAACATCCAAAAAGTTTGCCGGTTCTCCGCCCGATTGTTTGATTAAATCCATGGTGCTCATCGCCAAACCGGCTCCGTTTACCATACAACCCACATTTCCGTCTAAATCAACATAATTCAATCCTGCAGCGTTGGCTTCAACCTCAATCGGACTTTCTTCACGAAAATCTCTAAGTACCGCTAAATCTTGATGGCGAAATAAAGCGTTATCATCCAAAACAACTTTTGAATCAACCGCTAAAATTTTATCATCCGATGTTTTTAACACTGGGTTTATTTCAAATAAAGTGGCATCAGACTGAACAAAAGCAGTATATAAAGAAGTCACAAACTTTATCATTTCTTTTAACGCATTTCCCGACAATCCCAAATTAAAGGCAATTTTACGCGCCTGAAAAGCTTGCAATCCCAATAATGGATCCATTTCTTCGGTAAAAATTAAGTGAGGTGTTTTTTCGGCAACCGTTTCAATATCCATTCCGCCTTCTGTAGAATACATAATCATATTTTTTCCGGTTGCTCTGTTCAACAAAACCGACATATAATATTCTTCAGGTTCATTCGCTCCAGGATAATATACGTCTTCAGCAACCAAAACCTGATGCACTTTTTTACCTTGAGGTGGAGTTTGGGGTGTGATCAACATCATCCCGATAATACTTTCAGAAATTGATTCAACGTCTTTTAAACTTTTAGCCAATTTCACGCCACCGCCTTTTCCTCGTCCACCCGCATGAATTTGTGCTTTAACAACCCACCAGCCAGTTCCGGTTTCTACAGCCAATTGCTTTGCCGCTTCCACCGCTTTTAAATGGTTATCGGCAACAATGCCGCGCTGTATTTTTACGCCAAAACTACTTAGTAATTCTTTTCCTTGATATTCGTGTAAATTCATTAGAGATAATGGTTTTTGTAAATATCAACAAATGTAGTAATCCTAACTTAAAATATAAGTGTATTTAAAAAAAGTTTTATATAGTGTAACAATGTGTATTTTTGTACGTCTATATAGTAGCATTTATTTAAGATGGTTTGTTTTGCATCTTAAATATTTTAACCAAAATTTGAGTCTGTTTATTACGTTACAATGAAGAAATACCTTTTAATAATAAGCTTTTTTATTTTCTCCCTCTCCCATTCCCAAGAAAAAATTAAATCGGTTAATGCTTTAAGAATTGTCAGATCCCCTTCAATTGACGGTGTTTTGGATGAAGATTTTTGGAAAAATGCCGAACCTGCACAAAACTTTCAAATGTTTAAGCCTGGCGATGGTGGCCAAGAAAGGGATAATATGAAAACGGTTGTGAAAATTGCCTATGATGATGAAGCCATTTATTTTGGCGCAACGATGTACGACTTTAACCCAAAAGCAATTCCTTTACAATTTGGCGGAAGAGACGAGTTTGGACAAGTCGATTTTTTTTTAATCAGCATCAACCCAAATAACGACGGTCAAAATGACACAGAATTTGTGGTGATGAGCACAGGTGCACAGGGCGATGCCAAAGTTTCTTCTAAAGGCGAAGATTTTAGCTGGAATGCCGTTTGGGAAAGTGATGTTAAAATTAATGGAGACAGTTGGGTGGCAGAAATCAAAATCCCATATTCGGCCTTACGATTCAGCAATTCAACCGAGCAAACTTGGGGCGTAAATTTTCACAGAAGAATAAACAGGCTTAATGAGCAATACTCTTGGAATTATATTGATAAAAAAGTTGGTTTATTCACGCAATATTCAGGAATAATCTCAGGCATAAAAGACATTAAACCTCCTACCCGACTCAGTTTTTCTCCCTACGCTTTTGCCGCCGTTAATTCTTATAACGGGAATTCAGAAACAGATTATGCAGTTGGAATGGATTTAAAATATGGCATTAACGAAAGTTTTACTTTGGATGCAACCCTTATTCCCGATTTTGGGCAAACAGCTTTTGACGACCAGGTTTTAAATTTAGGTCCGTTTGAACAGAAATATTCAGAAAAACGTTCCTTTTTTACCGAAGGCACAGAACTTTTTAACAAAGGAGGACTGTTTTATTCCAGAAGAATTGGAAATACGCCTGTAGGTTATGGAAATGTTCAATCCAATTTAAATGAAAATGAAGAAATTACGAACAATCCGGCAAAAGTCAATATGATCAATGCCTTAAAAATTTCAGGCAGGACAAAAAAAGGATTGGGCATCGGTTTTTTCAATGCCATCACCGAAAAAACATCCGCAGAAATTAAAAATACCGTCACCCAAGAAACGCGGGAAATAGTTACAGAACCGCTTGCCAATTATAATGTGCTTGTTTTGGATCAGCAATTCAACAAAAACTCCTCTGTAAGTTTTATAAATACCAATGTTACCCGAAACGGCAGCTTTAGGGACGCCAACGTATCAGCATTTCTTTTTAGTGTTGCCGACAAAAAAAATAGGTTTAAAACTTCGGGAGATCTTAAAATTAGCAACATTCTGGAAAATGGCGAAAACAAATCGGGTTATTCCGGTTATTTGGAAGCTGGCAAAATATTTGGCAATTATCAATATGAAATTGGCCACAAAAGAAGCGATAAAAAATATGACATTAAAGATTTAGGCTATCAGAGCAAAAATAATTATGCCGACTATTGGACGCAGATGTCCTATAGAATATTTGAGCCCACAAAAACTTTTGACGATTATAAATTTACATTTACAGGCGTTCTCAATTATCAAAACAATTCCAATGATTACGCAGGAAATTATTTTGAATTGGATTATTTCTTTTTCACTAAGAGCAGATTTGCCTTTGGCGGAGAATTGGCGACAAATTTAGGCGACCAATACGATTTTTATGCGCCTCGGGTTGACCAACGGTTTTTTAAACAAAAATCGGTGTATGTGCTAAACGGCTGGATTTCTTCAGATTACAGAAAAAAATTCGCAATTGACGTCAGAAGCACTTATGCCAAAAGATATACGCTCAATAATGAATTTGCAGAACTTTCCTTTTCTCCGCGCTATCGCTTTTCCGACAAATTTTCTACTGTTTATAAGTTGAATTTCTCCAAACTTATTAATGATAAAGGATGGGTGACCAATTTGGATAACGGAAACATTATTTTTGGGAACAGGGATGTTAAAACGGTGACAAATACTTTAACGGGCAATTTAAGTTTCAATATAAAATCAAATTTAGCGCTTTCATTCCGGCATTATTGGTCGCCTGTGAAATATGACGCCAATTTTTTTGAACTGAACAATGAAGGCACTTTAAACACCAGTTTTTACCAAGGAAACCACAATATCAATTACAATATCTGGAATTTGGATTTAAGCTATTCCTGGGAATTTGCCCCTGGAAGCCAGCTGGTGGTTTTATACAGAAACTCTATTTTTAATGAGGATCAATTAGCGCATTTAAATTTCAAGAAGAACTTAGACAATCTTTTTACAGAACCTGTAAACAACAATTTTTCTGTTAAATTTATCTATTATCTAGATTATAACAATGTTAAAACCTGGATGTAAGCCCCCTAGCCCCCGAAGGGCAATGTCATTAAGTTAAGGGAATATTTGTCATTCCGACAAAGGAGGAATCGCATCAAACCGGCTATCATTATGAGATTCCTCGTACCTCGTAAGGACAAAAAAAGGAGTATATCGCTTAACTTAATGACATTGCCCCGAAGGGGGACAGAGCGTTAAAAAAAACAGCTGGTAGCTGTTTTTAGCGATAAGGCCAGCCTGCGCATTGGCAATAAAAGTTATATGTTCAGTTAAATCAAGATTAAATCAATCATTTGTAAATCGATTGGGCAAATAAACAGTGAATCAAACTGTTCAACGATTAAACAAATAAACAGTTAAACAATTTTAAAACAAAAATGCTTACTTTTACCGAATGATAGAGGCTAAAAATATTCATAAATTTTACGGGGATTTAGAGGTTTTAAAAGGCGTGGATTTGTCCATTAAAAAAGGAGAAATTGTGGCGATTGTTGGTCCGTCAGGAGCCGGTAAAACAACGTTGCTGCAAATTCTTGGCACGTTGGATTATCCAAGTAAAGGCAAGGATTCCAAGCTTGCCATCAGCACCAAAAACATCCTCGAATTAAAAGACAACGAACTTTCTAAGTTCAGAAATCAGCATATCGGTTTTATTTTTCAGTTTCATCAATTGCTTCCCGAATTTACGGCGCTTGAAAATGTGTGTATCCCCGCTTTTATAGGAAATACTTCTAAAAAAGATGCGGAAAACAAAGCCAAGGAATTGCTTAATTTTTTGGGACTTTCGAGCAGAATGCACCACAAACCAAACGAATTGTCGGGCGGCGAGCAGCAACGTGTTGCAGTTGCCAGAGCATTAATAAACAATCCCGATGTTATTTTTGCCGATGAGCCCAGCGGAAATTTAGATTCCTCTTCTGCCAAAAATTTGCACGAATTATTTTTCACTTTGCGCGATAAATTCAACCAAACTTTTGTGATTGTGACGCACAATCAGGAATTGGCGGAGATGGCCGACCGGAAACTGGAAATGATTGACGGCAGAATAAGCAACAGACCTTTATAAAATGACAGGAATTATTAGCGCGATGCAGGAAGAAATTCAGGCGTTGCTCCACGAACTTCAGCACGTTTCCAAAACCGAAAAAGGAATGAGAACCTATTATTCAGGAATTTTATTCGGCAAGAAAGTGGTGCTCGTTTTTTCCAGATGGGGAAAAGTTGCTTCTGCAGCGACTGCTACGCAATTGATCAACGATTTTGATGTTAAGGAAATCATTTTTACGGGTGTGGCCGGTGCCATTCATCAAGATTTAAATATTGGCGACATTGTGATTGGCAAAAATTTGTACCAGCACGATTTAAATGCGTTTCCGTTTTACGAAAAATTTGAAATTCCCATTTTAAGAAAGAAGTTTCTGGAAACCAATGATTCAGAAAAATTACTGGAAGCCACAAATGTGTTTTTAGCCACTTACCAGCAATATATTGCACTGGAAGATTCTCAGCTTTTTGACATCCAAACCCCAAAAGTGGTTCATGGCGACATTGCCAGCGGCGACCAGTTTATTTCAAGTCTTAAAAAAATTAAAAACCTGAACAAAAAGCTTCCAACAGCCATTTGTGTTGAAATGGAAGGCGCCGCGGTGGCGCAAGTTTGTTTTGAATATGAAGTGCCGTTTTCCATCATTCGCGTTATTTCCGACAAGGCAAATGACAATGCGACCATAGATTTTCCGAAATTCGCCAATTCCATTGCGAGCAAATACGCCTTAGGAATTTTGAAAAACTATTTTTCATAAGTAACTCCTAATTTTTATATCTTTGAGAAACCATTTTGAACAATGCAATTTAAGCATCCGGAAATTCTTTACGCACTTCTGCTTCTTATCATCCCGATAATTGTTCATTTATTTCAGCTGCAACGTTTCGTTAAAGTCCCTTTTACCAATGTCGCTTTTCTAAAAAATATAGAAAGGCAAACCAGAAAAAGTTCACAAATTAAAAAATGGCTTGTTTTAATAAGTCGATTACTGGCTTTAAGCTGCATCATTTTAGCCTTTTCCCAGCCGTATTTTTCGGAATCGTCTGCCGGAAATAATGTGAATGTCACCATTTATTTAGACAATTCTTACAGCATGCAGGCAAAGGGTGAAAAAGGGGAAATGTTAAAAAGTGCCGCCCAAAAAATCATTGAAAACAACAACCTCCAAAACAGCGCTTTTGCGATGATCACCAATGATGAAAATTTAAAAAATTTAGACGCCAACGGTTTAAAAAATGAGTTGATAAACCTTGATTATTCACCAAATAAGCTTGATTTGAATACTGTATTGTTAAAAGCAAAAAGCAATTATATTGATGAAATAAACACCTCAAATAAGATAATATTAATATCTGATTTTCAAAATATTAACATTCAAAACAACATTGATTTCGCCGCTTTAAAAATGCCCGTTTCTTTGCTGCAACTCTCCCCAAAAGCATCACAAAATATATATTTGGACAGTGTGTTTGTTGAACAAAAATCTTTGACAGAATTAACCTTGAATGTATTGGTGAAAAGCAGCAAAATGATCACTGAAACGATTCCTGTTTCCCTATTCCAAGACGAAACCTTAATAGGAAAAACAACGGCGAGATTTGCAAATTCCATTAAGCAAAATGTTCAATTTACCATACCAAATTCCGCTCATTTTGATGGAAAAATCTCTATAATTGATGACGGTTTGGAATTTGACAACGACTTTTATTTTTCGATTTCCGCGCCCAAAAAAATAAACGTGTTAAGTATTGGGAATCCGGCCGAATTTTTATCAAAAATTTATACTGAAAAAGAATTTAATTTTACCGCTTCCCCGCTTTCTAACTTAAATTACAATAACATTCAAAATCAGAATTTAATTATTTTGAATGAATTGGTCGATATTCCTGCTGAATTGCAACGCAGTTTAAGCGAGTTTATGGAAAACGGCGGAAATTTGGCGGTGATTCCTTCACAAAATGCAAATATAGATTCCTATAACCGACTTTTGAACGCATTTCAGGCGGGAAAAATAAGCGCTAAAATCGAAAATGAACATTTAATTACTTCCATAAATTACGGACATCCTTTAATTGATGATGTTTTTGAAAAGAAAGTGACCAATTTTCAATACCCGAAAACGTCCTTGCATTACCAAAACAATTCCATAAACAGTGCTGCCATTCTAAAATTCGACAATAACAGTCCGTTTATCTCTTCCGTAAAAAATAAAAACGGCAATTTTTATTGGGTTTCATCACCTTTAAACAAAAGAATTTCCGATTTTACCCAGTCGCCATTGGTGGTGCCCATATTTTATAATTTTTCCAAAACAAGCTTAAAAACAACCCAACTTTATTACACCATTGCGCCACAAAACAATATTGAAATCAATGCTTCCATCAGAAAAGATGAAGTATTGAAAATTTCTAACGAAACCAATGCTTTTATTCCGCTTCAAAAAGTTTTCCAAAATAAAGTAGACCTGATTTTGACTGATGTTATTTTACAAAGCGGATTTTACAAAGTGTCCAGCAACAATGAAGTCCTGAAAACCATCGCACTAAATTACAACCGGGAAGAGAGCGAAGCCAATTATTCCGATTTAAAATCCTTGGTTAAAAATGCTGAAAATGTGAGTGTTTACACGTCAATTGACGATCTTTTTGGCGAAATTGAAAATCAACATAAAATCAATTGGCTTTTTAAATGGTTTTTAGCATTTTCTGTGCTATTTTTGCTCATTGAAATGCTGTTATTAAAATATTTCAAAATATGAATTTACTGCTAAAGTCTGCTACCATTATCGATTCTTCTAGTCCGTTTCACCTTCAAATTAAAGATATCCTTATTGAAAACGGCACCATCACAAAAATTGGCGGAAAGCTTAAAAACCCAAAAAATTATAAAGAAATTATACTTGACAACCTGCATATTTCGCAAGGCTGGTTCGATTCGAGCGTGTGCTTTGGAGAACCGGGATATGAGGATCGGGAAACGATTGAAAACGGATTAAAAACAGCTTCCAAAAGCGGTTTTAGCGCGGTTGCCGTAAATCCCAACACTTTTCCGGCTACCGACAATAAATCGGCCGTGCAGTTCTTAAAAAATAAAGCCGCCAATGCTGCCACTGCCCTGTTTCCGATAGGAAATCTGACAAAAATAGGCAAAAGCGAAGACATTGCGGAATTGTATGATATGCAAAATGCCGGTGCCATTGCTTTTGGGGATTACAACAAAGCAGTTTCAAATGCCAATCTGTTGAAAATCGGTTTGCAGTACGCACAAAATTTTGATGCCTTAATATTAAGTTTCCCGCAGAACGATTCCATTGCCGGCATCGGTTTGGCCAATGAAGAAATCAACAGCACAAAACTTGGATTAAAAGGAATCCCTGCTTTGTCGGAAGAATTGCAAATTGTCCGTGATTTATTTTTGCTGGAATATACCGGCGGAAAATTGCACATCCCTACAATTTCCACGGCAAAATCGGTAGAACTTATTAAAGAGGCCAAAAAGAAAAATTTAAATGTCACCTGCAGCGTTGCCGCACATCATTTGGTGCTGACCGATGATGAATTAAAAACCTTTAACACAAATACCAAGGTTTTGCCGCCGTTAAGAACTTCAAAAGACATTAAAGCGTTGATAAAAGGCATCAAAGAAGGCGTGATTGATATGGTGACCAGCGATCACAATCCTATGGATGTTGAACATAAGAAAGTGGAATACAGCAATGCAAAATTTGGAACTATCGGACTGGAAAGTTTGTTCGGTGCGTTAAATAAAGCCATCGGACTGGAAACCTTAATCGGTTGTTTGACGACAAAACCACGGGAACGGTTTAAGTTGCCAACTTATTCGATTGCAGAAGGACAACAAGCAAACATCACGCTTTTCAATCCCGATTTTGAATATACTTTTTCCGAACAAAACATCTTATCAACTTCAAAAAATGCCATTTTCCTGCATAAAAATTTAAACGGAAAAGTGTATGGGATTATTTCGAACAATAAAATGATAATCCACTAACCCAGAAAGGGTGGTTTATTAATTGGAAAGAGTTATTTTTAACTCTATTTATTGTTAATTATTTATAATCAATCGTCAATTGTTATTTACATTCGCAATATGATTAATATCGTAATCCTTGGCGGCGGAAATGTGGCCTATCATTTAACAAATGCATTGTTGCAAAACAGTGCGGTAAATGTTGTTCAGGTTTACAATAGAAGTTTAAAAAATATTAACTGCTTTAAAAACAACATTTTAATCACAAATAAATTATCGGAATTGAAAGATGCCGATATTTACATCCTTGCGGTTTCCGACAATGCCATTTCTGAGCTTTCTTCGGCCTTAAATTTTAAAAACAAATTGGTGGTGCATACTTCAGGAAGTATGGCAATGGACGAGATTAAATCCATTTCCAATAAAGGCGTGTTTTATTTGTTGCAAAGCTTTTCCAAAGAAAGAAAAATCGATTTTTCATCTGTGCCAATTTGCATTGAAGCCGAAACTGAAAAAGATTTATTTTTGTTGGAAACATTGGCAAAATCAATGTCGAAAAATTGTTACCGCATTCATTCAGATCAACGAAAAAGTTTGCACGTTGCTGCTGTTTTTGTCAATAATTTTGTGAATCATTTGTACCACATCGGACATGAAATTTGCGAGCAAAATAAGGTTCCTTTTGAAATTTTGTTGCCATTAATACTTGAAACGGCAAATAAAATTACTACTTTGTCGCCGCTTGAAGCACAAACCGGACCCGCAAAAAGAAACGACACCAAAACCATTGAAAAACATATAGCAATGCTCAATAAAAATCAACAAGAAATTTATACATTGCTCACCAAATCTATTTACAATATTTATGGAAAAAAGTTATAAAGAAATAATGCCCCAGATCACCACCTTTATTTTTGATGTTGACGGCGTACTTACCAACGGAAATGTAAGAGTCACCGAAACCGGTGAATTGTTGCGTGAAATGAATATTAAAGATGGATATGCCCTTAAAACAGCCTTAACTGCCGGCTATCGTGTTTGCATTATTTCCGGCGGAACCAACGAAGGCGTGCGCGCTCGCTTTATGGCTTTGGGAATTACTGATATCTATTTGGGAACGCACCATAAAACAGATCAGTTTGAAGATTATATGGTGCTTTACGGCATTAAACCAGAGGAAGTTTTATATATGGGTGATGATATTCCCGATTATCAAGTAATGAAAATTGTTGGATTGCCTTGTTGTCCGAAAGACGCAGTTCCCGAAATTCAGCATATTTCCAGCTATATTTCTCAAAAAAAAGGCGGAAACGGCTGTGTCCGTGATGTGATTGAACAAGTGCTGAAAGTTCAGGGGAAATGGGATTTTCAATTTGACGCTAAATTATTTTAATACTATTATGAAAAAATACATACTGTTTATCTATATTTTATCGCTATCTTTTAATAGTTTCTCTCAATCAATTACAGGAAAATGGAAAACCATTGACGATGAAACAGGCAAAGAAAGATCCATTGTTGAAATTTACGAATCAGAAGGAAAAATATATGCGAAAATTGTAAAATTATTGGAAAAAAGCGAAGAAAATCGGGTTTGCGAAAATTGTAAAGGCGCCAATAAAAACAAGCCACTTAAAGGTTTGATAGTTATAGATGGCTTAAAAAAAGACGGTGACGAATGGAATGGCGCAAAAATACTTGACCCAAAAACAGGAAAAGAATACAAATGCTACCTAACCTTAGAAGAGCCTAACAAACTAAAAGTGCGCGGTTATTTGGGTTTTGCTTTGTTGGGAAGAACGCAATATTGGTACAAAGTAAAGGTGTAATTAAACTAATTTTTCTTATTCAGCATAGGCACAAATTTAAATTTGCCCAACTCGTGTTTTTCAAAATCTTTTTCGCTGGTTCTAATAAATAAGGTCATAATTTGTTCTTTATCACCCACAGGAATCACCAGCCTTCCTCCTATTTTTAACTGACTTAATAAAGCTTTTGGCACAATAGGCGCCCCGGCAGTTACAATAATTCCGTCAAAAGGCGCATTTTCCGGCAATCCTTTATAACCATCGCCAAAAATTATTTTTTTAGGCTTGTAGCCCAGTTTTGGCAGAAACAATTTTGTTTTTTTGAACAATTCCTGCTGCCGTTCAATGGTATACACTTTGGCGCCCATTTCCAGTAAAACAGCCGTTTGGTATCCCGAACCTGTGCCAATTTCCAAAATTTGGTGATGTTCTTTTATTTGCAGCAATTCAGTCTGAAAAGCAACCGTATAAGGTTGGGAAATGGTTTGGTCGGAACCTATTGGAAATGCTTTATCCTGATAGGCAAAATCGGCAAAACTTGAATCCATAAACAAGTGCCTGGGCACATTTCCCATAGCAGTCAACACATTTTTGTCCGTTATTCCTTTCTGTGCAATTATCTTTACCAGCTGATTTCTAAGCCCGTTATGCTTGTGCGTGTCCTTCACTATTCCCTAAAATTTGAATGCCTAAAAATAGGAATAAATGCCTAAAGAATGTACTTTTACCTGTATAAATATTAACGACTTTAAATATGCTGAAAGCAGGAGTTTTAGGTGCGGGACATCTAGGAAAAATTCATTTAAAATTAATAAATCAATCAGATAAATACGAATTGGTCGGTTTTTATGACCCAATTAAAGAAAACGCAGAAAAAGTTGCAAAAGAATTTGGCTACAAATCTTTTGATTCAATTCAGGAATTAATTGATGCCGTTGACGTTATTGACATTGTAACGCCAACACTTTCTCATTTCGACTGTGCAAAAGAAGCCATAGAAAAAGGAAAACACGTTTTTATTGAAAAACCCATCACCAAAACGGTTGAAGAAGCTGAAATTCTTATTGAACTTTTGAAAAAACACAACGTAAAGGGTCAGGTTGGCCACGTTGAACGCTTTAATCCGGCTTTTACCGCGGTTAAAGACGCCATTCACAATCCAATGTTTATTGAAACACATCGTTTGGCCGAATTCAATCCGAGAGGAACAGATGTTCCTGTAGTATTGGATTTAATGATTCACGACATCGACATTATTTTGAGCGTGGTGAAATCGAAAGTAAAAAGTATCAATGCCAGCGGCGTTTCCATTTTGAGCGATACGCCAGATATTGCGAATGCACGCATTGAATTTGAAAACGGATGCGTGGCCAATTTAACCGCCAGCAGAATTTCTTTAAAAAACATGCGCAAAACACGATTTTTTCAGCGTGATGCCTATATTGCTGTTGATTTCTTTGAAAAAGCAACTGAAGTGGTCAGAATGAAAGATGCACCTGAGACTCCGGGCGATTTTGATATGATTTTACAAAATGCGGAAGGTTTAAAAAAGCAAATCTATTTTGAAAATCCGAAAATCGCAGCAAACAATGCCATTTTAGATGAACTGGAAACTTTTGCCGATGCCATCAAAAACAATACAACACCAATTGTTACTTTGGAACAAGGCGCAGAAGCGCTTCGTGTTGCCCAAATGATCATTAACGATTTTTAGTATGGATATTTACCAAGTTGACGCATTTAACAATGCTGTTTTTAAAGGAAACCCCGCTGCTGTTTGTCCGTTGGAAAAATGGATTTCTGATGACTTAATGCAAGCAATTGCTGAAGAAAACAATTTATCAGAAACTGTTTTCTTCGTAAAAAATGGAAATTCATTCGACATAAAATGGTATACGCCAACTTGTGAAATCGATTTATGCGGCCATGCAACTTTGGCTGCGGCACATATTATCTTCAGCGAATTAAACTACAAAGAAAAACAGCTTAAATTCAATTCAAAAAGCGGCAAATTGACTGTTACAAAAAATGGAGATTGGTACACTTTAAATTTTCCTTCAGAAGAAATCGTGGAAATTGAAACGCCTGATCTTTTAAAACAAGCGTTAAATGTTCCTGTTTTAAAAACTTTTAAGGGGAAATGGAAATTGTTGGTTTTGTTGGAAAGTGAAGCAATAATTAAAAATTTAACGCCAAACTTCCACTTATTGACACAATTGGAATATTTAGGAATTGGCGTGACTGCAAAAGGAGATTCAGCCGACTTTGTTTCGCGATTTTTTGCACCAAAGATTGGCGTAAATGAAGATCCGGTAACAGGTTCTGCGCATACTTTGCTTATTCCGTATTGGGCTAAAAAACTCAATAAAACAAAGCTGGAAGCTGTTCAGCTTTCAAAAAGAACTGGAATTTTAAAATGCGAGTATTTAAATGACCGTGTTGAAATGAGCGGACAAGCTGTTACCTATTTAAAAGGGAAATTAATTATATAATCACCTTCCGCATTGGCGGGAAAAGGCATAATCTATAAAAACAACCAATATTGAATATGAAAAATATAGCTGTTATTGGCGCCGGAACCATGGGAAATGGCATTGCCCACGTTTTCGCCCAAAATAATTACCAAGTACATTTAATTGATATTTCACAGGAAGCAATAGATCGCGGTTTGTCCACCATTGTTAAAAATCTGGATCGTTTAGTTGATAAAGGAACCATCACCGCCGAAATTAAAACGCAAACTTTGGCCAATATCACCACATTCACTTCTATTGCTGAAGGCGTAAAAAATGTGGATTTGGTGGTTGAAGCCGCCACAGAAAATGTGGACTTAAAATTAAAAATATTCAAGCAAATTGACGAAGAGGCACCAGAAAAAGCCATTTTAGCTTCCAACACTTCTTCCATTTCAATCACTAAAATTGCGTCGGTCACAAAACGACCTGAAAAAGTGATAGGAATGCACTTTATGAATCCGGTGCCCATTATGAAATTGGTTGAAATCATTAGAGGATACAACACTTCTGAAGAAGTGACTAAAACCATTATGGAACTTTCGCAAAACTTGCAAAAAACGCCTGTTGAAGTCAATGACTATCCCGGATTTGTAGCCAACCGAATTTTAATGCCTATGCTAAACGAAGCCATAGAAACTTTGTACAATGGTGTTGCCGGCGTTTATGAAATTGACACGGTGATGAAATTAGGAATGGCGCATCCAATGGGACCATTACAATTGGCTGATTTTATTGGGTTGGATGTGTGTTTGTCGATTTTGGAAGTGATGTACAACGGCTTTAAAAATCCGAAGTATGCGCCTTGTCCGCTTTTGGTGAATATGGTGCAAGCCGGCAAACTGGGGATTAAATCGGGCGAAGGTTTTTACGATTATTCCGAATCAAGGAAAGCGGAGAAAATTGCCAAACAATTTCAATAAAAATTCTTGGGGTATTGCACGCAATTGAACATAAAAAAAGCCGCTAAACGCGGCTTTTTTAATTATATTCTTTTTCTTCTTTTCGGATTTTGATCCGATCCAAAAGTGCTTTTGCTGATTGTTCCTGGAGCACCCGGTCGTTTTCTTCCAAATCCGCCAAAATCGGTTTTAGGTTTTCTGTCACCGTCACCAGATCTTTTTCTGTCGTTTCCTCTATCGCTGTCACCGGTTCTTTTTCTTGGACCTCTGTCTCTATCTCCTCCACGAAATCCACCGCCGCTTCTTGCTTGGCCGGTACGTTGTTTGGTGGTAATTTCAACATTTACGCTTCTTCCTTCAAAATCAACATCATTTCCTTCAAAAGCGCTCATTGTTTCTTTTTCATAGGTTTTATCCAATTCAAAGAAAGAAAAAGTGTCTAAAATTTCAATTTGTCCGATTTCAATATTTTTGGCAATTCTTTGGTCATTGATCAAACCAATCAATCTGGCAGGATTTAATTTGTCTTTTTTACCAATATTGATAAAGAAACGCGTCATATTTTCATCATCTCTTCGTTTGCTTCCTCTATCAGAATTTCTGTCAACACCTCTCATATGCTCGCTGTCATTTAAATCAGGTGCATTTTGATAGTAGGTTAAAAAAGTATTGAATTCAATCGAAACAAACTTTTTAATCAGTTCTTCACGGTCTAAATCTTTCAATTTCTCGTAAATAGAAGGTAAGAAATCACTGATTTCAGTCTCGTTCACCTGAATATCCTGAACCTTGTCAATCAATTTTAACAATTGATTTTGACAAATTTCTTTTCCTGTAGGAATTGGGGTGCTGATGAATTTTTTGCCGATCAATCTTTCAATTGGGTGCAATTTGCTTTTTTCTCTAACGGTTACAATAGCGATTGAAATTCCCTCTTTTCCTGCACGGCCAGTTCTGCCGCTACGGTGCGTGTAAGATTCAATCTGGTCCGGAAGTTTGTGGTTGATAACGTGTGTTAAATCCGTTACATCCAATCCCCTTGCGGCAACATCCGTAGCAACCAATATTTGCAGCGTTTTGCTTCGGAATTTTTCCATCACACTGTCGCGTTGCGCTTGTGACAAATCGCCGTGAAGCGCATCAACATTGTATCCGTCGCTGATTAATTTATCGGCAACTTCTTGTGTTTCTCTTCTGGTTCTGCAAAAAATGATGCAATATATATCAGGATTTACGTCAGCAATTCTTTTGATGGCATTGTACCTGTTTCTTTCTGAAACCACATAATATTGATGAGAAACCTGGTCAGTTCCTTTGTTTTTTTCTCCGGCGCTGATTTCAATCGGATTTTTTAAATAAGCTTTAGCAATGCCTTCCACTTCTTTTGGAAACGTTGCAGAAAACAACAATGTTTGTTTTTCTTTTGGCGTAACGGCCAAAATTTTATCCAACTCATCTTTAAAACCCATATTCAACATCTCATCGGCTTCATCCAAAATAAGCCATTTAAGATTTGAAAGTTTTAATTGCTTTCTGTTGATCAAATCAACCGTTCTTCCCGGAGTTCCAACAATAATTTGTACGCCTTTATTTAGTTTTCTGACTTGGTCTTCAATGCTGGCACCGCCATAAACGGCAAGTGTTTTAACGCCTTTTAAATGTTTTGAAAAATCGGTGATGTTATTGGCGATTTGCAAAGCCAACTCACGTGTTGGCGATAAAATGATTGCTTGGGTATCACCACTTTCAGCGTCAATTTGCTCTAAAATTGGCAAACTGAAAGCTGCAGTTTTCCCTGTGCCTGTTTGCGCAAATGCTTTTAAATCTTGCTTGGAAGATAATACTTGAGGGATTGCTTTTTTCTGAATTTCAGTTGGGTTCTCATACCCTAAATCAGTTAATGCTTGTAAAATTTGGCTGTTAAGCCCTAGTTCTTTAAATGTCGACATTTCTGTAAATATTATGATCTACAGATGCCCATCTATAAATCGGTTAAAATCGGGTGCAAAAGTACACTTTAAAAGCTTACAAAAAACATAAAGGCGAATTATTTTAATTTATTTATTTTTTTAGTAGCCTTATGGTGTTTCTGGTTGTTGGTATTTTAATTGTTTGCAAGTGTTCCCGACTTCCGTCTTCAGTCTTCGTAATTTCAACTTTACTTGAGTATTCCCTCAAAATATGCAATCGTTTTTACAAGTCCTTCTTTCAATTGAACTTTAGGTTCCCAGCCGTTTAGCTTTTCTTTGGCAAGTCCAATGTTTGGCTGACGTTGTTTTGGATCGTCTTTTGGCAAAGGCATAAAAATAATTTTAGAGGCGCTTCCTGATAAATCGATGATGGTTTTTGCCAGTTCCAACATACTAAACTCGTTGGGATTTCCCAGATTTACCGGGCCCAAAAATTGCGGATCGGAATTCATCATGCGTACCATGCCTTCCACCAAATCATCCACATATTGAAAGGAACGTGTTTGCATTCCATCGCCATACATGGTGATATTTTCGCCTTTTAAGGCCTGAACAATAAAATTGGACACTACCCTGCCGTCGTTCACATTCATATTGGGTCCGTAGGTGTTAAATATGCGTATAATTTTAATGGCCACTTTATTTTGATGGTGGTAATCCATAAATAAAGTCTCTGCACAACGTTTTCCTTCATCGTAACAAGAGCGCAATCCAATTGGATTTACATTGCCCCAATAATCTTCTTTTTGCGGATGAACAATTGGATCACCATATACTTCACTGGTGCTTGCCTGCAAAATTTTTGCATTCAGCCGCTTTGCCAAACCCAACATATTGATGGCGCCCATCACAGAAGTTTGGATTGTTTTTATGGGATCGTGCTGGTAGTAAATAGGGCTTGCCGGACAAGCTAAATTGTAAATTTCATCCACTTCGGCAAAGTAAGGCTGCGTGATGTCGTGCCGCACCAATTCAAAATACGGATTGGCAGTCAACCCAATGATGTTGCTTTTGTTGCTCGAAAAATAATTGTCAAGACAAATAACTTCGTTGCCTTCTTTCAGCAATCGTTCACATAAATGAGATCCTATAAATCCGGCGCCTCCGGTAACTAATATTTTTTTCATTGCTTCTTGGGTATCTGGTATAATTTGGTTGCCGGTATTTGTTTTGCATTTCCTTAATTAGTGTTGACCGGTTACTGTTAATTTATCGTAATCAAAAATAGTAAAAATTGGCTTAGTATTAATTCGATTTTTTAACCATTTATTTTCAAAATTCTCAAGACTTAATTTGCCAATATTATTAGGGAATCTTTTATTGTTATAATGATAAACTATTTTGTCTTTGCATTTTTAGCAGCCCAAAGGCTGTTGGTTTCCTGTAATCTATGGCGCTTCTTTAATGGTTCAGTTTATCCTTGCATTATAAGCAATACCCAATGCTGAATGCGTCTTATTTTTTCGACTGTAATTGTCATTTATTGAATGCGCTTAACTTTTAAAAAATTTCCCAATTAAGTTTTGAATCAAAATTATTTAATGTAAATACCTAATATTGAGTATTTTTACTTATATTTAACTACGTTTATTTTCAATAAAATGAGTGAAAAAGATATTGTAAAAATTATGGATGTATGGGAATCGGGAAATAAAGTCCTGATTCCAAATACAAAAGAGCTGTTTTTAGAAATCACAAATCAGGTCGCTTCCTTATTTTCTATTGGGCATTTTTACTATTATGTACTCAATTTTGAGAATTTAAGTATGGACATTGTGCATCAAGGAACTCGTGAAGTATTGGGGTTAGAACCCAATCAATTTTGCCTTCAGACAGCTTTTGACCTATTGCATCCCGAAGATCTTTCCAAATTATATGAAAAAGAGGCAACTGCCACCGACTTTCTTTTCAATAAAATTCCTTTTGAAGACATCCTTTTGTACAAAGTGGTTTATATGATGAGATTGAAGCATACAGATGGTCATTACAAAACAATTTTACATCAGGCAAAAGCTTTAAATGTTTCAGATGACGGCAAAATTCAACACGTACTGGGGATTCATACTGATGTTTCTTTTTTGAATATTCCATTCAATCACAATGTGTCTTTTATCAGTAATGTAAGACCTTCTTATCATTGCATTAAAACTGGAGAAGTTATTAATTTTATAGTAACCGATTTTAAAAATCTCTTTACCCATAGGGAAATTGAAATTATTGTTAAGCTGTCTGAAGGAGAAAATTTCAAGGAAATAGCCAAAGATTTTTTTGTTTCCCCACACACCATTAACACACACAAAAAAAATATTTTAGTGAAATCGGGCTGTAAAAATACGCCCGAATTGGTTGCTAAATGTATTCGGGAAGGCCTTATTTAATTGGTTTTATGTTGTGAGTATTCCGTTTTACAATTCAAAATATCAATAAAAAACACAAACCATCTATCCGCCCTGTCAAATAATCTGGCTTGCGTGCTCTTTGGTTTTCACTTTTGTGATTACATTTTCAATAATACCTTTTTCGTCAATCACAAAAGTAACTCTGTGAATTCCGTCAAATTCTCGTCCCATAAATTTTTTTGGTCCCCAAACGCCAAAAGCATTGATAACTTTTTTGTCCTCATCTGCCAATAACGGAAAAGGCAATTGGTATTTTTCAATAAAACTTTGCTGGCGTTTTGCAGAATCTGCGCTTACGCCCAAAACTTCATATCCTTTCGCCAAAAAAGAATGATAATTGTCTCGCAAATTGCAAGATTCCGTCGTGCAGCCTGGCGTACTTGCTTTCGGATAAAAAAACAATACCAATTTTTTTCCTTTATAATCAGAAAGTTTTATGGGTTTTCCTTGTTGGTCAAGTGCTTCAAAATTTGGTGCTTCGTCGCCAATTTTTAATGTTTTCATTGGATTTAGTATTTAAGTTTAAAAATTGAAAGTTAAAAACTTAAAATCAGAAATAATAATGATATGGGGATAAAACTTATAAAAATAACTTTAAAAACTTTTAACTTTACAACCTTTAACACTTTAACCAATTAAAAAATGACCAAAGCCGAAAAAGTCCAATTTGTAATTGAAACATTGGAAAAAATATATCCAAATCCGCAAATTCCGCTTCATCATAAAGATCCTTATACCCTTTTAATTGCAGTTTTGTTATCGGCACAAAGCACAGATGTTGGCGTCAATAAAATCACCCCTAAATTATTTGCCAAAGCCGATAATCCGTATGATATGGTAAAACTTTCGGTGGAAGAAATTCGTGAAATTATAAAACCTGCCGGTTTATCGCCTATGAAATCGAAAGGAATTCACGGATTGTCGAAAATATTGATTGAAAAACACAACGGAAAAGTTCCTCAAAATTTTGCAGCTTTGGAGGAATTGCCTTCAGTCGGACATAAAACGGCGAGTGTGGTAATGTGTCAGGCTTTCGGAATTCCTGCCTTTCCTGTTGATACACATATTCATCGTTTAATGTATCGTTGGAATTTAACCAACGGAAAAAACGTGGTGCAAACGGAAAAGGATGCCAAAAGGTTATTTCCGGAAGAATTATGGAACAAACTGCATTTACAAATTATCTATTACGGCCGGGAATATTCTCCGGCAAGAGGCTGGGATTTAGAGAAGGATCTGATTACAAAAACAATTGGAAGAAAAGAATTTTTATCAAAAAACCCACTTTAGGTTATAAAGTGGGTTCTAAAGAACATTAATTCAAATGTAATTCAATATGGTTGTTTTTGTTGGTTTTAACTATCATCAATTGCCTGGAATAGTTGAGCAAATATTGAATTATTTCGGGTCTAGGCTGCTCCATCATTGGAGACTTTTGAGAGTAAAGTTTCATCATAAATAGTTGGTTTATACTACTTAAACGATGAATTTTTACCTTTATTGTGTTTTTATTTAATTTACTAAAATAATATGGTGTTTCTCAATTAATTTTCTCAAATTTATAAGTGCATAACGCATTCTGCCCAAAGCGGTGTTAATACTTACATCCGTATTTTCGGCTATTTCCTTAAAACTCATATCTTTATACATTCTCATAATCAACACTTCCTTCTGGTCTTCAGGTAATTCTTCAACAAGTTTCTTTACATCTTCCAAAATTTGTTCTTTAATTATCTGATTTTCAACAGAGAGCATTTCATCGCTTAACACATCGAATATATCAAAATCATCGGTATTGTTAAATTTTGGTAAACGTTTGTTGCGGCGAAAATGATCTATGATTAAGTTGTGCGAAATCCGCATCACCCAAGGCAAAAACTTACCTTCTTCATTATAAGCACCTCTTTTTAAAGTGTTGATAACTTTAATAAACGTGTCTTGAAAAATATCTTCTGCTACTTCTCTGTCGGAAACTTTAGACAGTATAAAACTAAAAATTCGTTGTTTATGACGAATTATTAAAATCTCTAAAGATTTTTCGTGTCCATTGATGTAATTGTTGACTAAAACGCTGTCAAGAATAGTTTTACTTTCCATAATTTAAATACATTATAGGGGTTGGTTAAATGTGTATTTATCTAATTTTATAAAAAGTAATGTTGCAGAATAGGCGTTTTTTTAAGGATTTCTATAACAAATATCAGTAATTAATTTTAAAAACACAATGTTTTTTTGAATAAAATTTAAAATAATGACTTCTGACTAAAATGTTTCATAAAATTTACCAATATTTTATAGAATACAAAACCCCATTGCAGTCATTTTGAAATTTTGTGAGTACCTTTGCATTTATTCAGTTTTTAAGGAAAATGACTCACAATATTGCTGCACTTAGTCCGAAAGAAAATATACTCATTAAAGGAGCAAAACTCCACAATTTAAAAAATATTGATGTTGCCATTCCGAGAAATAAATTGGTGGTGATTACCGGACTTTCGGGTTCCGGGAAATCGAGTTTGGCATTTGACACCTTATTTGCAGAAGGACAGCGACGTTATGTGGAAAGTTTATCGTCTTACGCACGCCAATTTTTGGGAAGGCTAAACAAGCCGAATGTAGATTATATCAAAGGAATTTCACCGGCCATTGCCATTGAGCAAAAAGTGAATTCCACCAATCCGCGTTCTACCGTTGGCACTTCAACAGAAATTTACGATTATTTAAAACTGCTGTTTGCAAGAATTGGGAAAACCTATTCGCCAGTTTCAGGAAGTGAAGTCAAAAAACAAACAGTTGCAGATGTCATCAATTATATCAAAAGTTTAGACGTAAACACAAAAGTTTTGCTGCTTTCGCCCGTTCATATTCCAGAGGAAAGAAATTTGTTGCAAACATTAAAAATATTGGCGCAACAGGGTTATTCCAGAATAAAATACAAAGGCGAAATTATTAGAATTGAAGATGTTAATACGGAAATTGAGCACGATTTTCATTTGGTGATTGACCGAATTGTAGTTCAGGATGATGAAGATTTTTATAACCGTTTGGGCGATGCGGTGCAAACTGCTTTTTTTGAAGGAAAAGGCGAATGCATTATTGAAGATGTAAAAGCCGAAAAGCAAACAACTTTTAACAACAAATTTGAATTGGACGGGATTCAATTTTTAGAACCAAACACCCATTTATTCAGTTTTAACAATCCGTATGGCGCTTGTCCGGCCTGCGATGGTTTCGGAAACGTAATTGGCGTTGATGATGATTTGGTGATTCCAAACACTTCCTTGTCCATTTATGAAAACGCAATATTGCCGTGGAAAACAGATTCGTTTGCGCAATACAAAAATGATTTAATTGACAATGCTTATAAATTCGATATTCCCATTCACAAACCTTGGTTTCAACTTTCTGAGGAACAAAAAAAGCTTATTTGGAATGGCAATAAATCTTTTCAGGGAATCCACGATTTTTTCAAATATCTAGAGGAAAAAAGTTATAAAATTCAATATCGGGTGATGCTTTCACGCTATCGCGGAAAGACAAAATGTACGGTTTGCAATGGAAAACGACTTAGACCAGAAACCAACAACATAAAAATTGACCACAAAAATATCAGTGAATTGGTTGATTTGCCGTTGAATGAATTGGCCGATTTCTTTAAAAACATACAACTCAATGTTTACGACCAGCAAATTGCCAAACGATTGCTGGTGGAAATCAACAACCGATTGCAATTTTTAAATGATGTAGGATTGAGTTATTTAATCTTAAACCGAACTTCCACAACCTTATCAGGCGGCGAAAGTCAGCGCATTAATCTGGCCACTTCGCTGGGAAGCAGTTTGGTGGGATCTATGTATATTTTAGATGAGCCAAGCATCGGATTGCATCCAAAAGATACCGAAAGATTGATAAAAGTTTTGAAGGATTTGCGCAATTTGGGAAATACCGTTATTGTGGTGGAGCACGATGAAGATATTATGAAAGCGGCCGATTTTATTATTGATATTGGTCCGGAAGCAGGAACTTTTGGCGGCGAAATTGTGGCCGAAGGAAATTACGAGGAAATTTTAAAATCAGAATCCTTAACTGCAAAATATTTAAATCATCAGTTAAAAATTGAAGTCCCTAAAATCCGCAGAAAAACTGATCAAAGCATTGAAGTGATTGGCGCTCGAGAACACAATCTAAAAAATATTGATGTCACTTTTCCTTTAAATTGTTTAACGGTAATCACCGGTGTTTCGGGTAGCGGAAAAAGCACCTTGGTCAGTAAAATATTGTATCCGGCAATTCAAAAACAATTGGGTGGTTACGGGGAAAAAGTTGGGCAGTTCACCGAATTAAAAGGTGCCGTAAATACCCTAGAAAATATTGAATTCATCAACCAAAATCCAATCGGACGTTCAAGTCGCTCAAATCCGGTGACTTACGTAAAAGCTTTTGATGACATCCGAACCTTATTTGCTTCAGAAAAATTGTCAAAAATAAGAAATTACCAGCCAAAACACTTTTCTTTCAATGTGGAAGGCGGCAGGTGCGAGACTTGTAAAGGTGACGGTGAAGTGACCATTGAAATGCAATTTATGGCCGATGTGCATTTGGAATGTGAAGCCTGTAAAGGAAAAAGATTCAAAAAAGAAGTGTTGCAGGTAACTTTTCAGGGATTGTCTATCAACGATGTTTTAAACAGCACCATTGATGATGCCGTAACTTTTTTTACCAAATACAAAGAAACAAAAATCGCCAAAAAATTAAAACCGCTGCAAGATGTGGGATTGGGCTATGTTACTTTAGGACAATCATCTTCTACCCTTTCCGGCGGTGAAGCGCAACGTATTAAACTGGCTTCCTTTTTAGTGAAAGGAACGCGACAAGACAAGTCTCTGTTCATTTTTGATGAACCTACAACCGGATTGCATTTTCACGATATCAAAAAGCTGTTAAAATCGTTTAACGCCTTAATTGAAAACGGACATTCCATTATTGTGATTGAACACAATATTGATCTGATAAAATGCGCCGATTATGTAATTGATTTGGGCAAAGAAGGCGGAAAACTCGGCGGTGAACTCATTTTTCAGGGAACGCCGGAAAATCTTATAAAATGTAAGGAATCTTATACCGCGCCTTATTTGGCCGAGAAATTATTATAAATTATTACTCTTTCTTTTCAGCATTTAAAGCATCCAACTTGGTTTTTGCCAGCACAAATTCAGGGAACAATTTTGTAGCGCGCTCAAAGCTCAGCTTCGCCTCGGCATTTTTGCTCAAATTTGTGGCAATAATACCTTCCAAATAAGCGATGGCCGCTTTTAAATCAACATTTTGGTTGTAATTTTTATTGACCTGAAATGTTATTTTTACCGATCCGTCGTCAGGAAGTTTGTCCGCTTTTTTTATCGATGCGTAAGCTTCCTCAAATTTACCCAATCCAAATTGCAATCCGGCCAATTTATAAGCGTGATAATTGTTATTGGTTTTTGTAAATAAGTTTTGGTACGCTTCCACAGCTTTTTCGGTGGCGCCCATAGACTCTAAGGAAATAGCGTTCATTTCCAACAAATCCAAATTTCCGGGATTCGTTTTCAAAATATCGTTGGTCACCAAAAAACATGAAATAAAATTCCGATCGTTAAAATACAAATAAGCCAAACTGTCTTTATAAACACTTTTTGGGCCTTCCAATAAAATGATGGAATACATCGCATTTGCGGCAACATTTTTATCTCCAAACGCTAAAGCCTGCTTCATCTTTTGTTGTTCAAAAGCCACTCCGTTAGCGGTTTGTGCCATAGAAACAGCAGCCATAAAAAAAGAAATTATTATAAAAAAACGTTTCATCAATCAAAGTTTAAACATTAAAGAGTGAAAATATTAAATTAATGCTAAAAACGACGTATTTAACTAGATAAAAATTTATGGTTTTAAATTTCAAAAGGTCAATTGCTTTACATCTTCAAGAATATTTACTAAAAATAAACCATTGAAGTTAATTTATTCAGCTTATTAAAGAAATTTCTATAAATGTGTGAATAATATAAATTATTATTTTAATTGTGTAATACTTCCTATTTTTTATAAGGCCATCTTTGTTTTTCCTAAAAAAATTATTAAATACTGTTAAACCAATAAAAATAAATAAAATGAAAAATACTAAAATGAAAAATATCATCGGGTTTTTTATGATAACTGTTGCCTTAATGATAATGGGCTGTAAAGAAACACCAGCGGAAAAAGAAGTCATCATCGTACCCGCCAAAACTGTTGTAGTTGAAAAAGACGCACCGGCAAAATCAACTTCCATCAGCTTAGATAAAAAAGGTGTAGAGTTGAAATCGGAGGAATTGGATGTGAAAATAAAAAATGATTAATTTGATATTTTTCAATCCCAAGTTTATAAACTTGATGAAGGGATTGAATAAAATCAGAAAAAGAGGTATCATTATTCAGTACAAATAAATAAGCACAAAAAAAGGTCTGAAAAACAGACCTTTAATTTTGGGTGGAAGACCGGGTTCGAACCGGCGACCCTCGGTACCACAAACCGATGCTCTAACCAGCTGAGCTACAACCACCATATAACTTGCGGATGCAAATGTAAAACATTTCTGTTTTTCCACAAACATTTTTACACTAAATTATCAAAAGAATTTACGGCCACATAACGCTCTGTATTGAAGCCTTCTGCAGCCTCTACACCAACCAATCGGCCCAGATCCTGCGCCCTGTATAGCACACTGTCTAAAAAGTTTTTACTCGAAATTGGCGAGGTGGGCTCTCTGCTGTTCGGATCATAGAACTGGGAACTGTATGCTTTTACAGCTTCCATTTTTTTATCCAAAAAACCGGTAACATCTACCACAAAATCGGGTTCTAAATTCTTCCATTGAATATAATGATACACAAACTTAGGACGCCAGGCTTCTTGCTTTATGCCATTAAGCTCGGTTTCAACTTTCAACAAACCAGATAAAAAACAAGCGTCGGAAACCAATTTACTGCCTTTTGGATGGTCAATATGCCGGTCGTCAAAAGCATTGCACAGCACAATTTCAGGTTTGTATTTTCTTATTATTTTTATCACTTCAATCTGATTTTTTTCATCATTTACAAAAAAACCATCTGCAAAACCCAAGTTTTCCCTAACTGTTACGCCTAAAATTTTTGCACCTTTTTTTGCTTCTTCGTCCCTAATTTCAGCAGAACCTCTGGTACCTAATTCTCCTTTGGTTAAATCTAAAATACCTACTTTTTTTCCCAATGAAATTTCTTTTGCAATGGTTGCACCACATCCCAATTCAACATCATCCGGATGTGCGCCAATGGCTAAAATTGCTAACTTCATAAATATCTTTATTTAATTTTATGCAAAGATAGTACAATTTTTTGGCGATGGTTATATTGCAAAAATCTCAGTTATTTAATGCCTGTAAATCTTGTAATTTTAAATAAAATGTGTATTATTATGCACAAACGGTATAAATATTTGCATAAATGGTAAAATAAATTTGGTGGATTCAAATTGTTTAATTACCTTAGCACTAGGAAATTAAAAAAATTAACCCCTAAATCCCAAAGACGATGAAAAAACTGGCACTAACTTTCGCATTTATCCTGGCCTTATCGCATATCGCTTTCTCACAAATTTCGGATTTGGAAAAAAGCGCCTTGTTGGATTTATACAAATCAACCAAAGGTACCACCTGGAACACCAAATGGGATTTAAGCAAAGATGTTTCGTCTTGGTATGGAATAACTGTTGAAAATAATACAGTGACCGAAATTAATTTAAGTATGAATAATTTAACCGGCCCAATTCCTGCCTCAATAAGCAATTTAACATCGTTGCGTCATTTAAATTTAGGCTTCAATAAAATAAGCGGCACAATACCTGCCGAACTTGCAACCATCACATCATTGGTCACCATCCAATTGTTTATGAATCAGTTGGAAGGCCAAATTCCTGCTGCCATTGGAAATTTGAAAAACCTTAAAGAATTGGTGTTATTCAACAATTTTATCAACGGAAATTTACCTGAATCAATTTATGACATTTCAAGTCTTGAAATATTGCAATTAAGCAGCAATAATTTAACTGGAATCATTTCACCTTCCGTTAAAAATTTAAAAAACCTAAAAACTTTAAGTTTGTTTGACAATGCAATGATTGGAATGCTTCCTGCACAAATAGGATCCTTATCAAATTTAACAGAACTTTCTTTGGCCAACAACTCATTTGAAGGAACAATTCCAACCGAACTTAACCAGCTTGCAAAACTGGAAACCTTATTGCTTTTTAACAATAAATTTACCGGAAAAATAAATCCATCCATACAAAATTTGCCTAAACTATTAAATTTTGAATACCATAATTTAAATGAGGTTCAAGTTTCATCAAGAGCTGCAAATCCAATTACACAGTCATTTTAAATATATCACAATAAATAAGTGTTTGATTAATTAATTTACGTTAGGAAAAAGAGACTGCCCACACAGCCTCTTTTTTTATTAATTATATTTCGTGCTTAATCTTTCTCTAAATAAAATAGTTTCATCATTTTTTTCCTGTCCTTAAAAGTCATAAAATTATGGTCATTTTTGATTTGTAAACCAAACAAATTTTATTTATAATACCATTGATTTTAAATATAGTTACATTGGCAACTATTCTTTTTGTAATGATATATTTGCAAAAAATAACTTAACTTAGTTTAAGTTAAACCATCCAAAAAAACAATGAGAAAAATAATATCAATAGCATTGGCGGCATTGCTTTTATTAGGCGCCATCTTATTATCAAAATATTTAATTGCTACTAAGCAAAAACCAAAACCAAAAGTTGAAAAAGTAGTAAATACGGTTTTTACCAAAACAGTGACCAATAAAACAATTCCAATTATTATCACCGCAAACGGAAATTTGGTGGCCAAAAACAAAATTGAATTGTATGCAGAAGTTCAGGGAATTTTGGAAAATACTTCAAAAGAGTTTAAAGCCGGCACTACTTACGGAAAGGGCGAAATATTGATTAGGGTTAACAGCGATGAGTTTTACGCAAATTTACAGGCCCAAAAAAGCACGCTTTTTAATGCCTTAACGGCCATAATGCCAGATATTAGGTTAGATTTTCCTGAAAGTTACGATAAGTGGCAAACTTATTTGAGAAATTTCGATTTAAACAAAACGGTCCAAAAACTGCCGGAAACATCATCAGAAAAAGAAAAATTCTTTATTTCGGGCCGCGGTATTTACACAAACTACTACAACGTAAAAAATTCAGAAGTTAAATTGGGAAAATATACGTTGCGCGCTCCTTTTAACGGAATTTTGACCGAATCATTGGTGAATCCGGGAACATTGATCAGGCCCGGACAAAAATTGGGGGAATTTATAAATCCGGCCATTTATGAAGTTGCGGTTTCGGTGAAATCCGAATTTCGCGATTTGCTTCAAGTTGGCAAACAGGTTGAATTGCAAAATTTGGAAAAAACAAAAACCTGGACGGGCAAAGTGATCAGGATAAACGGTAAAGTGGAAACTGCCACACAAACCATAAAAGCGATTATTGAAGTTGCCGGCGCCGATTTAAAAGAAGGCCAGTATTTGGAAGTTGCCCTAAGCGCCAAATCTGAAGAAAATGCTTTTGAAGTTTCAAGAAATTTGTTGGTTGAGAATACCAAATTGTATGTTGTAAAAGATTCCATTTTAGATTTGGTAACCGTAAATCCGATTTTTGAAAATCAACAAACTGTTGTTGTAAAAGGGTTAAGCGACGGTACCCAAATTTTGGCAAAACCTATTCCCGGCGCTCACGCGGGCATGTTGGTAAAGGTATTTACTGAAAACAAAAAGCAATAATGAGAAATATAATCACCTATTTTATTAAATTCCCTGTTGCAGTAAACATCTTTATTCTTGCTTTTATTGGTTTCGGACTGGCGGGTGCCTTATCTATGAAATCTTCCTTTTTTCCTTTGGTTGAATCAAGAAACATCTCCATAAACTTAACCTATCCTGGTGCTTCTCCTGAAGAAATGGAAGAAGGCATTGTTTTAAAAATAGAAGACAATTTAAAAGGAATTGTTGGCATTGACCGCGTAACTTCTGTTTCAAGAGAAAATTCGGCATCCATAAATATTGAAATCGTAAAAGGAAAAAATATTGATGTTGTTTTATCCGACGTAAAAAATGCGGTGGACAGGGTTCCCTCCTTTCCTTCTGGGATGGAACCGCCCATCATCGCAAAAATTGAAAACATTAGGCCAACCATCAGTTTCACAATAAGCGGTGAAAATATTTCGTTGGCTACCTTAAAACAATATGCCCGAAATATTGAAAACGAGTTAAGAACTATTGACGGAATTTCACAGGTCAGGCTTTCGGGTTTTCCGGAGCAGGAAATTGAAATAGCCGTTCGCCAAAATGATTTGCTTGCCTATAACCTGTCGTTTGAAGAAGTTGCCAATGCGGTCAGCAAATCAAATTTATTGATTTCGGGAGGAAATATTAAAACCGATGAGGAAGATTATTTAATTAGGGCCAGAAATAAAAATTACTTCGGAAACGAGTTTGTAAATTTGGTGGTTAGGGCCGATGCGTCGGGAAATATTATTCGGTTAAGCGATATTGCCGATGTTACCGACACTTGGTCTGAAAATCCGGACAGGTTATATTTTAACGGAAAAAAATCGATTGACATCACCGTAAGCAACACCAACAGTGAAGATTTATTGTCAACGGCCGAAAGCGTAAATAAATATATCGAGAAATTTAACCAACAACATGATACCGTTCAGTTAGACGTTTCAAGCGATAATTCAACCACTTTAAACCAAAGAACGGAGCTATTGGTCAAAAATGCAGTAATGGGCATTATTTTAGTGCTGTTTTTCTTGGCACTATTTTTAAATGTTCGATTGGCTTTGTGGGTTGCTGTGGGAATTCCCATTTCATTTTTTGGAATGTTTATTTTTGCTGCTTATTTTGGGGTAACCATCAATGTGCTTTCGTTATTTGGGATGATTATCGTTATTGGTATTTTAGTGGATGACGGGATTGTGATTGGGGAAAATATTTACCACCATTATGAAAAGGGAAAAACACCAATTAGGGCGGCAATAGACGGTACTTTGGAAGTTATTCCGCCAGTGGTTTCCGCTATTTTAACAACGGTGATCGCTTTTTCCACTTTTTTCTTTTTGGACGGAAGGATGGGCGACAATTTTAGCGAAGTTGCCGTAATCGTAATTTTAACATTATTGGTTTCTTTAATTGAAGCTTTAATCATATTGCCTGCGCACATTGCGCATTCAAAAGCTTTGGAACGAAAAGAAAAACAGAGAAATAAAATCAACCACTTTTTTTATCAGATAAACCAAAAGGCCGAAGTAGGGTTGTTTTACGTAAGAGACAATTTTTACGCACCCTTTTTAAAATTCTTTTTAAGAAACAAAGCCTTGGGTTTTGCGCTGCCAATATCATTGCTAATCATCAGTATTGGCGGAATTCAAGGCGGCATTGTAAGAACTTCATTTTTCCCTTCAGTTGCCAGCGATCGCGTTTCTATTGATTTAAAAATGCTTGAAGGAACAAATGAAAAAATAACCGATTCCATCATTTCCGAAATTGAAAAAGTTGCCTGGGAAGTGAATGAAGAATTTACCGGAAAGCAAGTAAGCGGAGAAGCCGTTATTCAAAATATCATCAAACGCATTGGTCCCGGTTCTGCAAATGGAAGTTTAACCATTAACCTGCTGCCCGGTGAAGCACGCGATTTTTCATCGCCCGAAATTACAAATGCCATTCGTGATAAAGTGGGAAAAGTTAATGGGGTAGAAAGTTTAACTTTTGGCTCGGGAGGAAATTTTGGCGGAAGTCCGGTCGCAGTTTCTTTGTTAAGCAATAATATTCAGGAATTAAAGGCTGCCAAAGAAGAATTGAAAGCCGTTTTAAGCAACAATGCAATGCTTAAAGATATTTCCGACAATGATCCTGCCGGTATCAAAGAAGTGCGAATTAAACTTAAAGAAAATGCGCATTTGCTCGGTTTAAATTTGCAAATGGTGATGAGCCAGGTTCGTTCTGGATTTTTCGGATTGCAAACACAACGTTTTCAGCGCGGACAGGATGAAATTAAAGTTTGGGTGCGCTATAAAAAAGAAGACAGGTCATCGCTTAAAAATTTAGACGATATGTGGATTACAACGCCAACCAACCAAAAAGTCCCTTTCTCTGAAATTGCCTCTTATGAAATTGAACGCGGTGATGTTTTGATCAACCATTTAAACAGCAAACGTGAAATTCAGGTTACTGCAGACACGAAATCCCCAACTGAAAGCGCTACGGACATTTTAGATGACATTAAGACAAATGTTATGCCCGAAATTTCATCTAAATACCCTACGGTTAGCGCAATGTATGAAGGCCAAAACAGGGAAGCGCAAAAAACAATTACATCCGTAAAAAAAGTTGGACTTATTATTTTAGCGTTAATATATATAGTGATTGCTTTTACTTTTAGATCTTACGAACAACCAATTTTATTAATATTACTTATTCCTTTTAGCTTAATTGGCGTGGTTTGGGGCCATTGGCTTCACGATTTTCCAATTAATATTTTGTCTTGGTTAGGAATCATTGCATTGATTGGAATTATGGTGAATGACGGTTTGGTGCTCATCGAAAAATTTAACGGCTATTTAAAAGCCGGGATGAAATATGATGACGCGCTTATACAAGCAGGAATTTCAAGGTTTAGGGCAATTTTGCTCACAACCTTAACAACGGTGGCCGGATTGGCGCCATTGCTTTTGGAAAAAAGCCGACAAGCACAATTTTTAAAACCTATGGCAATCTCAATTTCATACGGAATGCTCATTGCAACCGTTTTAACATTGGTGATGTTGCCATTATTATTGTCGGTTTCAAACTCCATTAAAGTATTTATCAAGTGGATGCGAACAGGCGAAAAAGTCACAAAAGAAGAAGTTGAAAGGGCAATTATCGAATTAAAAAGTGAAAATGATGAATTACAAGAATAAACTGTCAATCTTATTTCTGTTAAGTTTTTCCGGTATTTTTGGGCAAGAACTGCTTACAAAAGAAAATGCGATAGGCATTGCCCTAGAAAATAATTACGGCATAAAAATCGCCAAAAACAATGTGCAAGCCGCTGAAAATAATGCCAGCATTTTCAACAGCGATTATTTGCCGAGAGTTGCCGTAAATGCCGGTGCAAATTACAGCAATGCAACAACCGAATTTACCGCTCAAAACGGAACGCAAACAGAAATTAATGATGCCGAGTCCAAACTGTACAATGCTTCTGTCGGATTAAATTACACGCTTTTTGATGGTTTGGGAAGATCCTATAATTACAAAAAATTAAAAGAATCCTTTAATTTATCTGAACTTGAAGCGCAGGCAATTATTGAAAATTCCGTGCTGCAAATTTTTTCGGTCTATTATGAAGTGGCGCAATTGCTGGAAAACAACAAAAATATTCTGGAATCCTTAAACATCTCAAAACAGCGTTTAACCCGAACACAATATGGGTTTGATTATGGGCAAAACACCAAACTTCAATTGCTGAATGCAGAAGTTGACGTAAACAATGACAGCATTCGCTATATCAATGCGCAGCGGTTTTTGGCAAATTCAAAACGCGATTTAAATTTGCTGTTGGGACGCAGTGTTGAAACCGATTTTAAGGTTGAAACCAACATTACATTCAATCTGGTATTTGAATTGGAAGGTCTGTTGGAAAAAGCCAAACAACACAATATTGAAATGCAAAAAGCGACAAAAAGTATTGAATTGAGTGAATTTGACATAAAAATCAACAAATCAAATTTATATCCAACCTTAGATTTTAAAAGTTCTTACGGATTCAATAAATCCGATAATGACGCAAGTTTTAATTATGCCGAACAATTATCAAAAGGGTTAAACGCCGGACTTAGTTTAAACTGGAATTTATTTGACGGCGGAAGCACAAAAGTTCGCATTCAAAATGCAAAAATTTACAATGACAATTTAATCATTCGAAAAGAACTTATTTTAAATGAATTGGAACGAAATGTTGCCAATTTTCTTGAAATTTACAACAATGCTTTATTTATTCTTTCAGCGGAAGAAAAAAATGTGGAAACCAATAAACGCAATTTTTTAAGAACCGAGGAAGCTTTTAAACTTGGCCAAATTTCCTCAATTGAATTTAGGCAGGCACAGGTAAATTTGTTGAATGCACAATCAAATTTAAACCAAGCAACTTACGATGCAAAAAATGCGGAGTTGAAATTGTTGCAGCTTACGGGAGAATTGTTAAATACAGAATTATAACATTCCCTATCTAATGTAAAGGCCTTTTCTTAATCATTCCGCCTTTGGTGTCATTTATTGGATATTGAATTACGAATGCCGTTCTGTCAATTTTATCGACTTCTAAGAGCACTCTGGAAACCTCGAGCCTCGTAACCACGCAAAAAAGTATTTTTCGATCGGGTACTGCATTTTCTTGAGTGCCATATCCGCCATCAGATCTAAAAACAGTGACTCCACGCTCTAGTTTTGTCGCAATCATTGTTTTTATCAATTCATAATCATTAGAAATAATCATAACTCCAATGTATTCTTCAATTCCATTTATGATAAAATCTACGGTTTTGGAAGCAGAAAAATACGTAAGCATGGAATACAAGGCTGTCTCTACACTAACAATGGTAGCTGCAAGTATAAAAAGGCAAACATTAAACACCGCAATAAAATCGCCCACTGTTAAACTTGATTTTCGGCTTACGGAAATGGCAAGCACTTCAGTACCGTCTATTACAGCACCGCCACGAATGGAAAAGCCTATGCCCGCTCCTAGAAAAAACCCTCCAAAAACAGCAATTAAAAGTTTATCGTCCGTAATTACAGGTAATTGAATAAAATGCACCAATATAGCCAATGCAAAAATCGCCAAACTGCTTTTAACAGCAAATGATATGGAAATTTGCTTGGCGCCCAATAGAATAAATGGCAAATTGACTAAAATAATTAAAACAGAAAGGTTAATTCCCGTTAAAATTTGCAGTAACAAAGAAACGCCCATTGCACCGCCATCCAAAAAATTATTTGGAAACAAAAATCCTTTTAAACCAATACTTGCCAGTGTTACACCAACGCATATAAAAGCAATATCCTTTAAGTTCCTTTTAAGGATCAGTTGTCTAACCAATTCGTTGTCATGTGTTCTGAAAAATTTCCTCATTCAATTTTTTTAGTTTGATATTATTTATTAAAATATGATGAATCTTTATGGCTAATGTTCGAAATTATTTACGGTTTTACAAGAATATTTAAAAACGGATAAAATATAATCGGCATGCACCAAAAGTAAGAAAAAAAACCTAAGAAATTAGGTTGGTTTCAAGTAGTTTATTCTTAAATATTTTGGTCAAGCAGGATACTTATTATAACAATAAAAAACGTAGAAAAAGCACAAATTTCATAAAAAAACCTCTCCTAAAACGTTTTAAGAGAGGTTGGTTAATTATGATATTTTGTTTTTATTTAAAAGATGTTCTGGCAATTTCAATTCCTACAGGATAAGAATAATCACCTTGATCTTCGGCAGTGATAAATATTTCTTTCACATCAAAAGGTGTAACTGTTTTTAATGAGGCTGTTTTTGCATTTTTATTTACCAACATTCCTGCATTTTTAGTGCCGTTATTATCAGTTACAATCCACACATTGTAATTTTTTTTAGTAGGATCAACTCTATTGGCACTTGCCAAATTTTTGGCAGTCACTTCAATAACATAATTTTTATTTTTGTCTTGCTTCTTTTTAGCTGTTATTTCTGCAGCGGGCGTAACACTTGATACCGGAAATTTTGCCGTTGTTGCACAAGATGTCAATAACACCAAAACGACTACGAATAATAAATTTATAAGTGATTTCATTTTTATATATTTTTAATTTTATTCCCACTCTTAAGGTTTTTCAGAACCCACCCCTTTAAAATGTTCAGTCATTTTTTAATGGTATTTATGAATGATGCTATTTATGCACTTTCATCAAATTCAATTTTATCTGCACTCACAATTTTATCTAACGGCTCTTCTATTGGCAAAGTAAAATAAAATGAAGAACCCACTCCTTCGGTGCTTTCAACCCATATTTCTCCATCATTTTTTTCTAAAAACCCCTTCACCAACAACAACCCAATTCCGGCGCCTTTATCTTTTTCTCTGGCACTTGCTAAAACATTCATTTGTGGCGTAAAAAGCTTTTCCTTGATTTCTTTTGACATGCCTACGCCATTATCTTTAATCTCCACAATTATTTTATCTTCTTTTTTTATTGCGGAAATTGTAATTTTTCCATCTGGTTTTGAATGCTTTATCGCATTTGAAACAATGTTTTGCAGCACAGAAATCAACATTTTTCCATCGGCAAAAACACCTTCATTTTCATCAATTTCATTGTGAAGGCTTACATTTTTCAACTGCGCATTATCGCTTAGCTTTTCGAAAACTTTTTGCACATACTCAATAAGTTTGATTTTTTTAGGAGAAAAAACTTCTGTGGCATATTTTATTCTCGCCCATTCCACCAAATAATCAAGCGTATTTAACTCATCTTTTGATGATTTATAAAGAAGGTCAAGCATTTCTTTCACCTCATTATTAGGCATCTTTTCAAAATTTGCACTCAAATATTTTGCGGCACCTATGATGCCTGATAACGGACTTCTTAAATCGTGGGAAACGATGGCCAAAATATTTTCTTTATGATTGTTAAGCTCTTCCAGCTCTTTTACATACTTTTTAATGGCTTCTTCATTTTTTCTTCTCACGGTTAAATCGCGCAGTATTTTAACATAACCCAACAATTCTCCCTCAAGGCCTTTTAATGGAAAAACCAAACCGTAGGCGTAAAATTTGCTTCCGTCTTTACAAGTATGCCATCTGTTGTCCACTGCCCTTCCCTCTTTTAAAGATGTATCTATTTCAACTTTAGGGACGCCACTTTTTTTATCTTCATCCGTAAAAATAATATCAAAATGCTCGCCTATAATTTCTTCCGTTTTATAACCAAATATTTTTTCGGCACCCGAACTCCAGCTGTTAATTATAAACTCATTATCCAATGTTAAAATTGAATAATCCTGCAAACTATCTATAATCTGACTGTAAAATTCTGCTGTAGGCACGTACCTGCTTTTCAAAATTTTTGTTTTTTCTTCGTTTTTTTTCATTTGGTTTGATAAAATATTGCTTTAAAATATATGGGGTTAAGATACTGAATTTTTGGGCATAAATATGGATAAATTATTGCAATAAAGCATTACATAATTATTAAATATATTTACAATATTATCAACGCGATTTTTTGGAATTGGCGGTGCTTATTTTATGAAAATCAACAAGTTAAAATTGATTTTTTTATTAAAAACTGATTTATAGTTTGATTGGATGGCTTTATTTTAAATAATTTTATTGCATATAAAAAAGCCCTGTTTACGTTTGTAACAGGGCTTTTTCTCTAATAATATTTTTTTCTTTACGATTTTAACCTGTCATTCACAATTCTTGACCACTTTTCAATCATCTGAATTTCACCATCCATTCCAAAATTTTCTTCCGAATCGTAAAACACCAATGAAATATCCGGATTTTTTCGGTCCAAAAACGAAAAATGCAAATCAAGTTTGTCTATTAATTTAGCGCTATCTTGCTTATTTCCAGTGTAATGTTCAGTTTTAATCACTTTACACCATTTAATTTCAGCTAAATTAACGTGTTGTGCGATTTCTTTTTCTGATGTTTTTTTAAAAAAGAACAGTTGGTTCAATGATTCATCGAGTCCGATCGCAAATTCATCACTTATTTCTTGTTGCGAAATTTTACAATTGTGATTGTTCGCAATGGCTAAAATCGATTGCCTTAGTTGTTTTTCTTTCTTTTTTCTGCCACTAAGCATAAATATAAATGGCAGCATAAAAATGGCTATAAAAATAGCACCTACAATAGCGGTTCCTAAATTCATTTTAAATTTTTTTTGATTTTATAGAATATTGAACGGATTTTGTTGTGATACAAAACCAGCAAAAAATCAATTAAATTGCCGCTTATGGGCAATTATGCTTTTAAAATGGACAGGTTACCAAAAATAATGGAAGGGGAAGATAATGTTGACTTTCCCATACTTGATAAGAAAATTTCTTGCACTGAAAATATATTGAGAAAATTCATTGGCAAAAAATAATTCTCTGAATTTCAAAATTGCAGAAAACTCGTTTTTTGATTCTTTAAACGTAGTTGGCAGTGAATTGCTGAAAGGATTTACCAAACTTTCAGCTTGAGAAGTATTGCTGAAAAATTTTATGGATACTGTTACATCATCACTTCCCTTTTCGTTTGTTGATTTATTTGTGAAACCCGAATTTTGAAAAGTGTCGCCAACCAAACTTATTGCAAAACAATAAAGCACGGTTAACAATGTAATTCCTAGGATTCTAAACAGTTTTTTCACAGCGCTAATATAGAATGAAATTCCGATCAGTCAACAAAATATTTGATCATTATTTAAAAAATATTCTTCTTCTTGAATTTTTATCAAAATGCTAAAGATTGAAAAAAATTTCAAACAAAAATAAACTGTATTTAATTTTCATTATATTTAACAAATACACTTATTATGTTAATTTTATAAAAATTTTTAATTATTTCTTTGAATTATTCTTTACGTTTTGTTTGTTTTTTTTAATTATCAATAAAACTGATTTAAACCGTTACAAATATGATTATTAAGTAAGTCCTAAGCTGAAAATCAAAAAGCTTGTCAAATACTTTAATAGCATAAGATCGTTTAATTCGATTATAACCAAGGTTGTTTAGTATTTGTTTAAAATTTGAAGTATTAAAAATTGAATGCTCAGATAACGTAAAATGATATAAATCATTTAAATTAAAAACTTTAGCATTTAATTTTGTGTAAATCATATCATAAAGAAGGTCAATAATTTAAAATCATATTCTTATGGAATCTCTGGAAAAAGTCAAAAAAAGGGTATTTAAATTTGGAAATAACAATGCCGACGGAAACAGTAAAATGAAAAATCAGTTAGGTGGCAAAGGCGCCAACCTTGCAGAAATGAGTTTAATTGGAATACCTGTTCCTCCTGGCTTTACCATTACTACAGAAGTTTGTACGGAATATAATCTATTGGGAAAAGAGGCCGTAATAAATTTAATTCATTCTGAAGTTAAACAATCCATAGATAATATTGAAAAAATAATGGGCACTAAATTTAGCGACAAAGAAAACCCTTTATTGCTTTCTGTGCGTTCTGGCGCAAGAGCTTCTATGCCGGGAATGATGGATACGGTTTTAAATTTAGGCTTAAACGATGACGCAGTCATTGGAATCACCAAAAAAACGAACAATGAACGTTTTGCCTGGGATTCTTATCGCCGTTTTGTTCAAATGTATGGGGATGTTGTTATGGGAATGAAACCCGAATCAAAAGAAGACATTGATCCTTTTGAGGAAATTATGGAGGATTTGAAAGAAAAAAGAGGCATTAAATTGGATACTGAATTTACGGTGCAGGATTTAAAAATGTTAGTAACAGCGTTTAAAGATGCGGTAAAAAAGCGCACTGGCCACGATTTTCCAACAAATCCTTGGGATCAGCTTTGGGGTGCAGTTATCGCCGTTTTTAACAGTTGGAACGGTGACAGAGCTATTTATTATCGGAATATGCACGGTTATCCTGATGATTGGGGAACCGCGGTAAGCGTACAAGCGATGGTATATGGAAATATGGGCAGCCAATCGGGTACAGGCGTATGTTTTACCCGTGATGCCGCAACCGGCGAAAATTTGTTTAATGGGGAATATTTGATCAATGCGCAAGGGGAAGATGTGGTTTCCGGTGCAAGAACGCCGCAACAAATCACCAAAACAGGTTCTATGCGTTGGGCAAAATTGGCCAAGGTTGAAGAAGCCGAAAGGGTAAAAAATTATCCTTCTTTAGAAGAATTAATGCCTGAAATTTTTAAAGAACTTAATGAATATCAGCAAAAACTGGAAAATCATTATCGGGATATGCAAGATATGGAGTTTACCATTCAGGAAGGCAAACTTTGGATGCTGCAAACAAGAAACGGCAAGCGCACTGGCGCTGCGATGGTGAAAATTGCGATGGACTTGTTAAAAGCGGGTCTGATTACTGAAAAGGAAGCCCTTTTGCGCATTGAACCAAATAAATTGGATGAACTATTGCATCCCGTTTTTGATCCAAAAGCATTGAATAAAGCAAAAGTCATAGCTCAAGGATTGCCGGCTTCACCCGGCGCAGCCAGCGGTCAGTTGGTTTTCTTTGCAGACGAAGCACGCAAATATAAAAATGCCATATTGGCACGTATTGAAACTTCTCCCGAAGATTTGGAAGGAATGAACATTGCTAAAGGTATTTTAACGGCGAGAGGCGGTATGACTTCCCACGCGGCAGTTGTTGCACGCGGTATGGGGAAATGTTGTATTTCTGGCGTTGGCGCTTTAAAAATTGATTACAAAAGTCGCACAATGGGAATTAATGGAAAAGTATACAATGAAGGCGACTGGATTTCATTAAATGGTTCATTAGGAAATATTTATGAAGGAAATTTAGCAACGGTTGAGCCAGAATTAAGTGGTGAATTTGGGGAGGTAATGGAATTGGCCGACAAATTTGCAACGATGAAAGTTCGCACAAATGCCGATACGCCAAAAGATGCAAAAATTGCCCGCAATTTTGGTGCCCAAGGAATTGGGCTAACCCGAACAGAGCATATGTTTTTTCAAGAAAATCGCATCAAGGCAATGCGCGAAATGATTTTATCCGAAAATGTAGACGGCAGAAAAGCCGCATTGATAAAATTACTCCCAATGCAACGCACAGATTTTGAAGGAATATTTGAAGCAATGCAAGGATTTCCTGTAACAATCCGCTTGTTAGATCCGCCTTTACACGAATTTGTTCCCCACGAATTGGTGCATCAAAAAGAACTTGCGCTGGAAATGAATGTTTCTTTAAATGCTATTATTCATAAAGTGGCCGAATTGGCAGAATTCAATCCAATGTTGGGCCATAGAGGTTGCCGATTGGGAAATACCTACCCAGAAATTACCGAAATGCAAACCAGGGCAATTATTGAAGCTGCCTTAAATTTAAAAGCCAAAGGAATTATAGCAATTCCTGAAATTATGGTGCCGTTAATTGGCACACTAAAAGAATATGTTGCCCAAGAAGAAATCATAAGAGCCACTGCGAACAAAGTTTTTATGGAAAGAAACGACAGCATTGTGTATTTGGTTGGTACGATGATTGAAATTCCAAGAGCTGCTTTAACAGCCGATTTAATTGCACAACGCGCCGAATTTTTCTCCTTTGGCACCAACGATTTAACCCAAATGACCTTTGGATATTCGCGCGACGACGCAGGTAAATTTTTACCTATTTATATTAAAAAAGGAATTTTAACTGTTGATCCTTTTGATGTTTTAGATCAGGAAGGCGTAGGTCAATTGGTTAAAATGGGAACCGAAAAAGGCAGAAGCACAAAACCAAATCTGAAAGTCGGCATTTGCGGCGAACACGGCGGCGAGCCAAGCTCTATTGCATTTTGCCACAAAACCGGTTTGGATTATGTGAGCTGCTCGCCATTTAGAGTCCCAATCGCTAGAGTTGCTGCAGCACAAGCCGCCATTAAATGAGTTGTTAATTTCAGTGTTTAAATTTATTATCTTTGCCTTGGAAATGTTGGGCTAAGAAAAAAATTAAATAATCTGGTGAATTGCTTATTTTGACATTTATATATGGTAAATCATCAAGTAACCGTCATTAATTAAATCATATTTATGGAAAATCAAACTGTTCAAGAAGGAAAAACAATGGCTATTATCAGCTATATTACTTGGATCGGCACTTTAATTGCCTTTGTGATGAACAATGACAAACACAATTCTTTTGCGGCTTTTCATATTCGCCAAATGGTTGGCTTGTCCCTTCTTTCGGTAGGCGTTTCTTTTATTGGAAAATATGTTTGGTTCGTTGCCGGAATTTTAGCCATCATATTGTTTGTACTGTGGATCATTGGTTTGATTGGCGCTATAAATGGCGAAGAGAAAAAAGTGCCATTTGTAGGCGATTTATTTCAAGATTGGTTTAAAGCAATAGGTTAACCGAATTTTTAATTTACTTTTGAAGTCGCGCCAAAAAACGCGACTTTTATATTTAAATTATGGAAAAATTATCATTGCATTATATTGTCAGAGAACCTAAAATAATAACAGAAAAAACTTCATTGCTCATTTTGCTGCACGGTTATGGCAGCAATGAAGAAGATTTATTTTCATTTGCCGGTGAATTGCCCGACGAGCTGATTATTGTGAGCGCAAGAGCGCCGCAAACATTGGGATTTGGCAGTTATTCCTGGTACACCATTCATTTTAACAGTCCGCAAGGAAAATTTTCCGATATGCCGGAAGCCATTTCAGCAAGAGAAAACATTGCTGTTTTTATTGATGAAGTGCAACAAAAATATGACGTTTCACCAAAAAAAACATTCCTGCTTGGATTCAGTCAGGGCACCATTTTAAGTTATGCCGTAGCTTTCAATTATCCAGAAAAAGTGCAGAAAATTATTGCGCTGAGCGGTTATGTAAACAGCGAATTATTGCCGGATGATCTAAGTTTAAAAGATTACTCCAAATTGGATTTTTATATTTCCCACGGAACCGTTGATCAGGTGATTCCTGTAGAATGGGCCAATAAAGCGCCCGAATTTTTAGACCGGTTAAATATTAAATACAGTTATAAGGAATTTCCGGTTGGACACGGGGTTTCTCCAAAGAATTTTTACGAATTCAGCAAATGGATTGAACAAAGGGTGTAATTTTGATTGGTTGCTTTTTATATAAGTGCGATTTTTTTCAAACTTTTTACTCTAATATTCAACCCTATCCCTCACCCATTCCAAAAAAGGGCGTTTGATCTGAAAAAAGTATACTGTTTAAAAAAACTTTAAATATTTAACTTTTAACATTCAACATTTAACTTTTAACTTTTAATATTTAACTTTTAATATTTTATATTTTAATCCTTAAATTGGCAAACACTTAAAATTTAGCATTATGGAAATATTGGGTATCGATGTTGGAGGCACAGGAATAAAAGCCGCTATGGTCACTGTTGAAACTGGCGCGCTTTCTGCCGAAAAAAAAAGAATCCCAACACCAAGACCTGCAACACCCGAGGCTATCGCCAAAGTTATACAAAAAATTGTGAAGCATTTTAACTGGGAAGGTCCGGTTGGCTGCGGATTTCCCACGCCTTTAAAACACGGCAAATGTATGTCGGGCGGAAATTTGCACGAAGATTGGAAAGACGTAAATGTTGCCGAACTTTTTAAAAATGCCACAGGAAATGAGTTTACCGTTGTAAATGACGCCGATGCTGCAGGAATTGCAGAAATAAACTTTGGCGCAGGAAAAGATAAAAAAGGAGTGGTTATGATGATTACTTTGGGAACTGGAATTGGATCGGCCGTATTTTTAGACGGAAAATTAATTCCAAATACAGAATTTGGCCATTTGCTCAATCGGTACGGCGAAAGTTTTGAAAGCTATGCAGCCGATTCTGCCCGAAAAAGAGAAAAATTAAGTCAGAAAAAATGGGGGAAAAGGCTTCATAAATATTTTGACCACATCAATTTCATTATGTCTCCCGACTTAATTATTATTGGCGGCGGTGCCAGCAAAAGGATTCATAAGTTTATGCACAAAATTGAGATTGACACGCCTATAGCTCCAGCAGAAGCAGAAAATGAGGCTGGAATTATTGGTGCTGCAATGGCTGCCAAAGTTGGAATTGACTAAAGCAAATTCACTCTATTTAAATTAACTACCTGATTATGATTAAATTATAATAAATATTTTTTGACATTTTCACAAATTATCATTTATGACCTTATTTTACGCATTGGATATATTGGGAACCATAGCATTTGCCATATCAGGCGCATTGGTTGCAATTAATAAAAAAATGGATCCATTTGGTGTGTTTATTATTGCATTTGTCACAGCTGTTGGCGGCGGCACTTTGCGAGATGTTTTAATTGGCAGGCAACCCGTAATTTGGATGAATGACATTACGTATATTTTCTTAATTGGTTTTTCTGTTTTCATCGCTATTTTATTTCGAAAAAAATTGAAATACTTACACAAATCTTTGTTTCTATTCGACACTATCGGATTGGGTATATTTACCATTACGGGAACAGAAATTGGGATCAACGCTAATTTTCACCCAATAATTTCAATAGCGTTGGGAACAATGACGGCTTGTTTTGGGGGCGTAATCCGCGATATTTTATGTAATGAAGTTCCTATTCTATTCAGAAAAGAAATTTATGCCACTGCCTGTATTTTTGGGTCAGTCGCCTTCATTATTTTAGTTCATTTTAATATTGGCCAAAGCATTGTCTATGTGTCAACATCATTAATTGTCATTGCCATAAGGCTGGTAGCCGTAAAATATCAGTTGACTTTACCCACTTTTTATTCCAAAAATTAATGGATTTCAATAATTTTAAAAATAGCGTTTCAAAGCTGGAAAAAATACCTCTAGGCGGACTTGAGGCGCAGTTTGAATTGGCGCCAAAATTCAGGGAAAAATATACACAGGAATTTCTTATATCCAAAAATGCAAAAAAAGCGGCGGTGTTGGCCTTGTTTTATCCGAATGACCAAGGAAAAACTTGTTTTTTGTTAACCTTACGCGCAAACTATGACGGAACACACGCATCGCAAATAAGTTTTCCAGGCGGAAAATTCGAAAGATCTGATGTTTCCCTGAAACATACCGCTTTGCGAGAAGCTCACGAAGAAGTGGGTATATATAAGGATGATGTGTATATTTTTAAACAAATGACCGATGTTTTTATCCCTCCCAGCAATTTTATGGTCACCCCGTTTCTAGGATTGTTGGACTATACGCCTACCCTGACAAAAAATGAGGAAGTGGCAAAAAATATTTCGGTTTTGCTGGAAGATTTGTTTGATGACCGCGCTTGTTCAACAGCCGTCGTAACCACATCCTATGCTGAAAATATTCCAGTTCCTTGTTTTAATCTGAGCAATTTTATGGTATGGGGCGCAACTGCAATGATGTTAAATGAAATCAAATTGTTATTAAAAGAAATTTAATTTATTTTTTATTAAATTTGCTCTTCATTCAAAACTAAACCACCTAAATGCCAATTTTTAAAAGAAATCCTTTTGGCCATATCTTATTTTTAAAAAGATGGCTGGTTAGAATTATTGGAGTTGTTTCTCACGGAAGGTATAGACGTTTCAACCAACTTCAAATTGATGGTTCCGAAATTATAAGAGACCTTCCCCCTACCAATGTGTTATTTGTTTCCAACCACCAAACCTATTTTGCCGATGTTGCCGCAATGTACCACGTTTTTAACGCTTCGTTAAAAGGAAGGGTTGATTCTTTAAAAAACATTGGCTATATATGGAATCCAAAATTAAATATTTATTATGTTGCTGCCGCTGAAACTATGAAATCGGGTTTGTTGCCAAAAATATTCGCCTATGTAGGATCAGTTTCCATAGACAGAACTTGGAGAAGCGCAGGGGAAAATGTGAACCGACAAGTAAAAATGTCGGATATCAGCAATATCAAAAAAGCATTGGACGACGGATGGGTGATCACCTTTCCGCAAGGAACCACCAAACCTTTTAAACCCATCAGGCGCGGAACCGCACATATAATAAAAACGTGCAAACCCATTGTGATTCCTATTGTAATTGACGGCTTCAGAAGAGCGTACGACAAGAAAGGACTGCTCATCAAAAAGCGGAATGTATTGCAATCTATGGTGATAAAAAAACCTATTGAAATAGATTATGAAAATGATACTGTTGATGAAATTGTTAAAAAAATTGAGTTTGGCATCGAGCAACATCCTTCATTTTTAAAGGTTATTTCTGTGGCTGAATATAAAAAACAGGAAGAGGAGCTTGACAAACAACGTAACTTTTGGGATATGTATTAAAAAAAGCAGGTTTTAAATAATTACCTTAAACCTATTTGATTAAATAAATTTAAGCTATTTCTTTGTTGAAATATATGCTGGCTGTGTTCATATTTATTTCCCTTAACTATTTCAAATTGTGGTAAAAAATAAAACCTTATAAATATAATCTTTATTGATAGTTTTAATATCTTTATCACAAATATTGATAGTTATGACAATTACACAATTAAAGTATGTTTTGGCAGTGGCAGAGCACAAAAACTTCACAATAGCGTCCACACATTGCTTTGTTACCCAGCCCACTTTGAGTATGCAGATTCAGAAACTTGAAGAGGAATTTGACACGCAAATTTTCAACAGAAACAAAAAGCCCATCCAGCTTACCGAAGTGGGCAAAAAGATTATTGAGCAGGCAAAAATTATTGTTGATGAAAGCAACCGGATAAACGATATTATTGACCAACAAAAAGGATTTATAGGCGGCGATTTCAGATTGGGAATTATTCCCACCGTGATGCCTACTTTACTGCCGCTGTTTTTGAAAACATTTATTAAAAAATATCCGAAAGTTAATCTCATTATTGAAGAAATTACCACGGAAGAGCTGGTGAGAAAATTGACCGACGGCCATTTAGATGTGGCAATCGCCGCAACGCCACTGGAAAATGACCAAATTATAGAGCGCGTTTTATATTATGAGCCTTTTGTTGGATTTGTACCTTCCGAACATCGCCTTTTTAATAACAAATCCATTGCTGTGGAAGAATTGCAGATTGAAGATATTCTGTTATTGGAGGACGGTCATTGCTTTAAAGAAAACATCATCAATTTATGCAGTGCCATTGGTTATAAAAATCAGCATTTTCAAATCCAAAGCGGCAGTTTTGACACTTTAATTAAATTGGCCAAAGAAGATTTGGGTATGACCTTGCTGCCCTATTTACAAACATTGGACTTGGGCGACAAAGACACAAAGTATTTACGTCCGTTTAATGCGCCGGTTCCGGCCAGGGAAATAAGTTTAATTTATCACAAGTCCCAATTAAAAATACAGTTAATTGAAACGCTAAAAAACGTGATTGATAGTGTAATAAGAGGCGTTATCGCCTTTAACGATGTTCAAATAATTAGCCCTTTGGCACAAAAAAAAGGAGCCTAAAAGCTCCTTTTTTTATTTTCCACTACGACTAAACACAATTGAAGTTCCGGTTTATTTACTGTGAACTCCTTTAGCCAATAGTATAATTCTTTTATTTCATAGGGTAATAATCTGTTTACTGCTTTTTCCAATTCTTTTTTAAATAACTCTTTATTAAAGCTGACTTTTTCGAGTATGGTTTTAGTGTACTCAAACATTGCTCTTGCCATAAGTTAATAGGTTTTTAGTTGGTGATTAAAGAACGTTGTATTCCGTTAATTATTGTGTGAATTTACGCAATAAATTTCATTATTAACAAAAAACACCCCTAAAAAATGTTAAATAAAAATTAAAGTTTATTAACTTTTTCAATTAAATCGTGGGCTGTTTTTTCCAATTCTAAATTAATAGCCTTAAAATAAGCTTTTTTGTCTTCAACTTTTTTAACATTCACTTTCTCAATTAAAACATCAAATGATTCAATTGCTTCATCTATAATTGCTTCTGTCCCTGCTGAACCGGCTTTAGGATTGTACAATTCCCATGTATAACACGCTTCAATAATATCTCCCAGAACGTAATTAATATCCTTTTTTAAATTTTTAATACTTGCCATAAAATTTCTATTGGTTTATTTTGACTGCAAATTTACAAGAAAATGCGTAATTATTTAATATTTTATTCAAATAATGTTCGTTTATTGAAATAAATTTTTAATTTTGATTCAATTATGAAAGAAATTTTGAACATACAAACTATTATGATGGAAACTCTAAAGGATGTGAAGTCCTTGTTTTCAGTTGCATTAAATAGTTATGCGATTTGCAATCTTGTGCAACAGCAACAAGTATGGACACAAAAAAGCACTTTCAATTATTATTGAAGATATTTAAAATTATAAAACCAAATTTTAAAAGGTGCTTTTTTCGAAAAGCACCTTTTTTTATGAACTAATTATTAATTAAAAACAATCATTATGAAAAAATTAAACATTTTACAGCAGATTTTTAAAGAAATTATGGTGCAATGCCAGCGCAATTTACCCGTCAACAAAATACACAAACCCAGTTTGCCATTTAAAAATCCTTAACTGAATTAATATGAAAACAATAGAAAATACTTATAAAAGTCCGGAAAAACATTTTACCGTAACTAAAAAAGACATCAACACAAAAAATGAATTACACCTGAATATCTTGTACAATGAAATAGAAAATTTTGTTTCAAATATCATTTCTGATAACTTTTATTTTACCTATCCTATTCCTCGCTTATATAAATTGCAACTTTTTAAAAACGCCTCCTTAAACGACCAATTGCTGATTAAATCTAAAATTATTAAATTCAATAATTCGGAATTACAACTATTAATCTCCGTTATAAATCACAATCATTTAGAAGAAAATCCAATCTGCAATGCCGTATTTAAATTCAATTTAATTACATCAATTTCAAATGCTTCTTAATATTTTATAGCGCAATAAGGTCGCTTTTATGCCGCCTTATTGCTTTTTTTGATGCCATCTTAATCAGATCAAATCCAATAAAATTATTGGTATTTCATTCCTGTTTTAATGAAAAATAGGCCAAATAAATTTCATCATAAATTTTCAAACAAAAATCCAAAAAAAATATTGATTTATGTAAATTTGCAGGATGAAAACATTTATAGCAAAATTGCCCAAGGCTGAATTGCATTTGCACATTGAAGGTTCTTTTGAGCCTGAACTGATGTTTAAAATAGCCCAAAGAAACAACATCAGGATTCCATATACTTCAGTAAAAGAGATTGAAGATGCCTATCAATTCAATTGCCTGCAGGATTTTTTAAATATTTATTATCAGGGCGCCGGCGTTTTGGTTACCGAACAGGATTTTTATGATTTAACCTATAGCTATCTGCAAAAATGTGCGGATCAAAATGTAAGACATACAGAAATTATGTTCGATCCGCAAACGCATACCGATCGTGGCATTGCCTTTGAAACGGTCATCAGAGGCATATCAAAAGCCTGTGCTGATGCCAAAAAGAATTTGGGTGTTTCTTCGTTATTAATAATGAGTTATTTGCGCCATTTAAGTGAAGAAGCTGCTTTTAAAACCTTGAAACAATCGCTTCCTTTTAAGGATAAAATTATTGCGGTTGGATTGGATTCTTCAGAAAAAGGAAATCCGCCTTCCAAATTCAAAAAGGTCTTTGAAGCTTCCGTAAAAGAAGGCTATATCCCTTTGGCACACGCCGGTGAAGAAGGTTCTTCGGCTTATGTTTGGGAAGCCATCGATATTTTGGGCATCAAACGCATTGACCACGGCAACAATTCATTGCAGGATGAAATTTTGGTGCAGGAAATCATCAGCCGAGATATGGCCTTAACGGTTTGCCCGCTTTCAAATACAGCGCTTCAGGTGGTGGACGATTTAAAAAATCATCCGTTAAAAAAAATGATGGATTTGGGATTGAAGGTTACCGTAAATTCTGACGATCCGGCTTATTTTGGCGGACAAATAAATAAAAATTATGAAGCCATTCAAGAGGCTTTAAATCTTTCTAAATTTGATCTTTACCAGCTGGCTAAAAATTCTTTTCAATATTCATTATTAGAAGAAAATAAAAAACAAGCCTATTTAAATGAACTGGAAGTCTACTATAATAACAATAACTAGTTTTTAAGTTCGTTATGCAATCAAAGAATTTTAATATGAACAAAATAGCATTCACGGTGATGACCGTATTATTTATAACTTCAAACATTTATGGCCAGACCGCCAATAAATTAAAAGATACTGTTTCTGTAAAAAGTCAGTTTGAATATCTTATAAACGAATCAAATAGTTTACAGGATTATAAAGTTGTGCGAACGGCTTGGCTGCTGAAGTTAAAATCGAATGTTCTCGATACACTTTCAGCCTCAAAAAAGAGGATTTTTGACAATTCAGGCACAATGAATTCACAAAAAATGATAATCGACAGTTTAAATACCAAACTGTCTGAAGCAGAAACCACGATTGGCAGCTTAATCGCCGAAAAAGAAAGTATATCACTATTTGGGATGCAATTAGACAAATCTGCATTTAAGACTTTGTTTTTTCTAATTGTTTTAGGTTTACTAGGCGCACTCCTATTTTTTATCACCAAATTTAAACAAAGCAACAGCATCACCACACATTGTAAAGTTTCTTTAAAACAGGCAGAAGAAGAATTTGCCATTTACAAAGAAAAAGCGTTGGAAAGAGAACAAAAAGCAATGAGAAGGCTTCAGGATGAGCTGAATAAAAATAAAAAGGATTCCTAAATTTATGTTATCTTTATTCATTATTAATTTTAAAAAAGAGAAATAATGAAAAAAAACATGGGTTCAGCCGACAAATTGATACGCGTTTTAATCGCTGTTGTAATTGCCGTTTTGTATTATTTGGGTAAAATTGAAGGCACACTTGCCTTAGTGCTTTTGGCTTTCTCGCTCATTTTCTTAGTGACAAGCTTGTTCAGTTTTTGTCCGCTTTACGTAATTTTCGATATCAATACCTGTAAAAAAGAGGCTAAATAGATCGTGTTATTTGTTATATGTTATATGTTAAAATCAACCAATAACGTATAACATATAACTTTTAACTTTTTTTCATTCTCCTGAATAAGTGACAAAATTTCTCGGGGTTTCATACAATGTTATGGAAAGTTGCAGGTTTTTATCAATTTTTTGATGCAGTTTGTTCCATATTACCACCGCAATATTTTCGGCGGTTGGATTCAGTGTTTTGAATTCCGGAACTTCTTCATTTAAATTTTTATGGTCGAATTGTTCTTCAATTTCTGTCTCGATCAAAGTTTTCAGAATTTTCATATCCATCACAAAACCGGTTTCTGGATGAATTTCTCCTTTCACCGAAACAATGAGCTCGTAATTATGTCCGTGATAATGTGGGTTAGCGCATTTCCCAAACACGGTGGCATTTCGCGCATCTGTCCAATCTGCATTGTACAAACGGTGTGCTGCGTTAAAATGGGCTTTTCTGTTTACGGTTACTTTCATCTGTTTATTATTTATTTTTTTGGTACAGATGCAGTTCGCCATTAATCATTTCTGTGTGTACCAAAATTTGTTATGGCTCATTTCATCGGTGGTTTTTAATGACTTATAAAACTGTAATATTTGTCGAAAATGATTTTAAACCATTCGGTATAAATTTCTGAATTTTTTTCCATATCAAGTTTTACCTCTTCTATGGTCATCCATTTAAAACTTTCAACCTCTTCCCTATTCAAAATTGGATCATCATTATAATAACCAATCAGAATATGGTCCAATTCGTGTTCTGTCAGCCCATTTTCGAAAGGCGCTTTATAGATAAACCAGGTCACTTCTTTTAACTCGCAGACAAAGCCCATCTCTTCTTCCAAACGCCGTTTGCCGGCTTCTGTATTCCCTTCCCCGTCACGCTGGTGGCTGCAACAGGTATTTGTCCACAATAAAGGCGAATGGTACTTATGCGCAGCGCGTTGCTGCAACAACAATTGGTTTTTAGCGTTGAATATAAATACCGAAAACGCCCTGTGGAGCATCGCTTTTTTATGCGCCTCCATTTTTGGCATTAACCCAATTTTTTCATCTTTCTCGTTTACCAATATGACTTGCTCTTCTTGCATCCTTCATTTATGTACCGCAAATTTACGCTTTTTAGGCGGTAAATAAAATTTAATTTTATAAATATAATTATATGATATTCAACAATATAAATTATTTATATTGAATTTATTTAAAATAATTCATATTATATGTTGCAACATACATTGTTTTAACATATATTTGCAGTCTAATTTATTAACAATATTAAAAAATCTAAATGATGAAAAAATTAAGTATCGTAATTGCCTTATTAAGTGTTGCCTTGGTGCAAGCACAAACTACGTGGAAAATTGATCCGTCACATTCCTCTATCCGTTTTGCCGTTGACCATATGGTAATTTCTGAAGTTGAAGGCATCTTTTCTAAGTATGAAGGATCTGTAATCGCCACAAAAGATGATTTTTCTAACGCAAAAATTAACTTCACTGTTGATGTAAACAGCGTGAATACCGACAATGCAAAAAGAGATGAGCATTTAAGGAGCGCCGACTTTTTTGAAACTGAAAAGTTTCCAAAAATGACATTCGTAAGCAGTTCTGTTACAAAAACAGGAACCGGAAAGTACAATTTAAAAGGAAAATTAACCTTGCACGGCGTTACCAAAGATATTGCATTGATGATGACTTACGGTGGCACTACCAAAGATCCTTGGGGAAACACAAAAGCCGGATTGAAAGTTACGGGCGTGATCAACAGAACAGATTTCGGCTTAAAATACAACTCAGTTTTGGAAGCCGGAAGCCTTATGATTGGTGAAGAAGTGACCATTACCGCAAAAGTGGAATTGGCAAAAATTTAATTACATTTTTAATTGGAACGTGTGAAATTCGATTAGTTAACTATTGATTTTCACACGTTCTTTTTTGTACTTTTACGTAAATTTTACAGCCTATGAAAATTCAGGACGAAATAAAAAGCAAATTTAACAATGAGTACCAGAAAGCTAGGATAAACATCCATTTTACCAACAATTATCTTTCTGAACAATTGATTGAAATACTCAAACCGCTCGACTTGTCGCCAACGCAATTTAATGTGCTTCGCATTTTAAGGGGACAACATCCTGAAGCTTCAAGCATTGGTTTGCTGAAAGAAAGGATGCTCGACAAAAACTCGGATATCAGCAGGGTTGTGGACAGAATGCTGACCAAAAAACTGGTAATCAGAAAAGAATGCAAACAGGACAGAAGGCAAAAAGACATTCAGATCAGTCAGCTTGGTTTGGATTATCTGTCTAAAATTGATGATCAAGAAAAGGAACTCGACCAAAAAATGCAGCATTTAACGCTTGATGAGGTATTTCAACTTAATAATTTACTCGATAAAATTAGGGATTAAATCTTTGATGATTGACGATTGATGATTGACGATTTGTTTATTGTTGATGCCTAAATAACGTTGACCGAATTTGAAATTTTTAATTCTAAAATCGTAAATCAAAAATCGTAAATAGAATGCGTTAGGGGTTGCAGTGGAAAACCTTTTTGCGCTTTTTCAGCGAAAAAAGTTTGAAACGGAAAACCCGACCCGCCAGTTGGCGGGGACGCCCTTCAGATTATTTTTGTTACAGGACTGCTATTTTAACCTGACAAATTTTCGCGACTGATTGCCTGTAAATTGTAATTGGCAAATCGTGTAATTAGCCATATATTTGCACCTCAAAATTTTAGTGATGACTTTTTTAGAAGAAATACAACGCAGACGCACCTTTGGAATTATATCGCATCCTGATGCGGGAAAAACCACTTTAACCGAGAAATTATTGCTGTTTGGGGGCGCCATACAAGAGGCCGGAGCAGTTAAAAGCAACAAGATTAAGAAAGGTGCGACTTCCGATTTTATGGAAATAGAACGCCAAAGGGGAATTTCTGTGGCCACATCTGTATTGGCTTTTAACTATAAAGGCAAAAAAATAAATATTTTGGACACGCCCGGCCACAAGGATTTTGCGGAAGACACTTTTAGGACATTGACCGCTGTTGACAGTGTGATTGTGGTGGTTGATGTGGCGAAAGGGGTTGAAGAACAAACAGAAAAACTGGTGGAAGTGTGCCGAATGCGCAAAATTCCCATCATTGTTTTTATCAACAAGATGGACCGCGAGGGAAAAGATGCTTTCGATTTGCTGGATGAAGTGGAACAAAAACTGGGACTGACCGTGACGCCTTTGAGTTTCCCGATTGGAATGGGCTACGATTTTAAAGGCATTTACAATATTTACGAAAAGAAATTAAACCTTTTTTCGGGCGACAACAAACAAACTGTTTCGAAAGGCATTGAATTTAACGATATTTCTACGCCGCAACTGGATGAAATTATTGGCAAAAAATCGGCAAATACCTTACGTGACGAATTGGAAATTTTAAGGGAAGTGTATCCTGAATTTGATAAAAAAGCCTATTTGAACAGCGAGTTACAGCCCGTGTTTTTTGGTTCGGCATTAAACAATTTTGGGGTGAAAGAACTGCTGGACTGTTTTATTGAAATTGCGCCATCGCCACAGCCAAAAATGTCCGATATCCGTTTGGTGGATTCGAAAGAAGAAACGCTTACCGGATTTGTATTTAAAATTCACGCCAATATGGATCCGAATCACCGAAACCGTCTGGCTTTCGTTAAAATTGTATCGGGCACTTTCAAAAGAAATGCACCCTATTTACACGTGCGGTTGAATAAAAAATTCAAATTTTCGAGTCCGAATGCCTTTTTTGCCGAGAAAAAAGAGATTGTTGAAGAATCATTTCCGGGCGACATTGTAGGATTGCCAGATACCGGAAACTTTAAAATCGGCGATACGCTTACCGAAGGCGAAGTGTTGAACTTTAAAGGCGTTCCTAGTTTCTCTCCTGAACATTTCCGTTACGTTAACAATGCCGATCCGCTGAAATCGAAACAATTGTATAAAGGATTGGACCAATTGATGGACGAAGGCGTTGCGCAGTTGTTTACCTTGGAACTGAATGGCCGAAAAGTAATAGGAACGGTTGGCGCGCTGCAATATGAAGTGATTCAATACCGTTTGGAACACGAATACGGCGCCAAATGCAGTTACGAAAATTTACACGTGCACAAAGCTTGCTGGGTAGATCCAAAAGATCCAAAAAGCGAGGAATTCAAAGATTTCAAACGCGTAAAACAACGTTATCTGGCATACGACAAACAAGGACAACTGGTGTTTTTGGCCGACTCTGCATTTTCAATACAAATGACACATGAAAAATATCCAAATGTTAAGTTGCACTTTACCAGTGAATTTTAACTAAAGTTAAATGTTATGCGTTATATTTTATGAGTTATATGTTATATGTTATGCGTAAGCAAAAAAAACAAAACGACCATGACAGACAAACAAGAAGACATTCGAGAATTTTTAAACAATCTCCCTGACAAATATGACATCATAGAAGAGGGAATTAATATTCAAACACAAAAAGAATACATTGACTACTCCCATTCATTCGACAGTGGGAAACTGACTGAAAAAGAGATGCTGAATTTGGGCAACATCTTATTTGACAACATCCAGACATTAGAAGCAAAGAAAAAAGCATTGGCTTTATTAGCGCATCTGGGCACAATTACTGCATTCAGACAACTTGAAAAATATTACAAACATCCGGACAAAAACCTGAAACAGTGGACTGCTTTGGCATTACAGGAATGTAAAATGTTTCTTGAAAGGACACTGACTGACGAAAGTACCGGCTTTATCTCAAGTGGACTCGGTGGACTTCAAGACAAACTGCGATACTATTTTCTCGTTCTTCCGTCATCTGACAAAGCATTCACCGCGACACAAAAGAACATAATAAAGGAAGAATTAAACCTTGTAGCCAGGGACTTGAACTGTATTGTAGAATCCGTTGACCACTCGGACACATTTGTCGGGCTCACAGTTTTGGTGCCAATGGACGTAGCTGTGGGGACACTCATCGAAACCGGAATAAAAAAGTGTAATGAATTGGGCGACTTTGTGTTTGAACATTATTACGTAACAAATCAGAATATTCCGGACAAACCTGAGATTAATGACATCATCAAGGCGGTAAAAAATGAATAATTGCCAGCGTATAGCTGAGAACCGTTATACGTTATACGTTATATGTTAAATGTTATACGTTATAAGTTATGCGTTGTACGTCCCTGATAGTTGCAGACTTAACTATCAACATTTCAACATATCAACATTTCAACATATCAACATATCAACATATCAACATATAACATAATTTAAGTTCCCCTAAAGAATAAAATGGTGCTGATGGTTTTGATGATTATCTTTAAATCCATCAATAAATTTCGCTCTTTGATGTAATACAGGTCGTACATTAATTTTTTATGCTGGTCATCCACCGAATGCGCATAAGGATACATCACTTGCGCCCAGCCCGTTAAACCCGGTTTCACAACGTGACGAATGGCATAAAAAGGAATTTCCTTTTCCAATAATTTCACAAATTCAGGTCGTTCGGGCCGCGGGCCAATCAAACTCATATCTCCTTTTAACACATTGATAAACTGAGGTATTTCATCGAGTCTGGTTTTTCTGAGAATTCTGCCAAAAACCGTTACCCTGCTGTCATTTTTTTGTGCCCATTCCGCTCCGTTTTTCTCGGCATTCGCAACCATCGACCGAAATTTAATGATTCTGAATTTTTGACCCCTTTTCCCTATTCTTTTTTGGGTGTACAACAATTTACCTTTATTTGCTAACATATTTCCCACAAACACAAAAGGGATCAACAAAATGAAAAACACAATGCCAATAAGTGAAAAAAGTATATCCGAAACACGCCTGAATGCCAAATATAAATTGTTTTGATGGCTTTTACTGAAGGTAAAATGATTGTAAAAATCGTTGGTTAATTTTGTTTCGGAGATGCGATGGGTTTCTTCTTCAATAAAATTATCGGCACTTCTGATTGCCATTCCTTTTTCAAACAGCAAAATAAGCTGTTTGTTCAATTCAGGGGTTATAAATTGAAAGTTATTTGAAGAAATTACGATTTCATTGATGCCTTCTTCTTTAACGATCTTTTCCAAATTGGCCTCAGAAACTGCAATATATAGCTGCTTTATATTGTTGGCCATTGCTGCATTTGACACATACGCCACAATGCGGTTTGATTCCTTATTTTGTATCGTTGCAACCAATCCTTCCAATTGGCTGTCTTCAGCAATCAACAATATGTTTTTTAAAAAACGTGGAGAAAAAATCAAGTGTATGTAAAACAATCTATTCAGAAGAATTGATAAAAGGATGGTCAGTGTAAAATATGCCAATTGCAGCCTGTTCGATGGTAATTGCGGAGAAATTACAGGGGTAAATACATAAAATATAGTGACAAAAAATACCGTTATTACCGCACTTCTTAAGGTTAAATATTTATCGCTCGCAACCTTTAAATCGTACATTTCAAAAATTTCACCAAATACCAACAAATAAATGATTAAAGTTGAAATCCATAAAGCGGAGTTTGGACCGAAAAAATCAAAATAGTTGAAATTGAAAAAAACATTGAGCATATATAAGCCCAATACGGTAAATCCAATATCAAGAACGCGCAGAAAAAGTCGGCGCTCAGAGATATTGAAATAAAAATTATCGGCGTGCATTGGTAATCAGTTTTTTTATTTTCGCTTTAGTAGTCAAAGTTAGGCTAATTATTAACAAATTTCTAACGTTTATTTTGTAAATTAATTGTTTTTCTTTTGAATTTTTGATGTACAATTTGTCGATTTTTGATATACGCTTTTTGACCTGCCTTCCTGACAGGCAGGTTTACGATTTTTCGATGCTTTAATCAAATGTTAATCAAAATAAAATTGCTCTTTGCGTATTTTCTTTGCGTTTTGTTGCAGTTAAATAAATTTCAATTGAATTGATTTTTATGATTTTTTACCATTGTTGTCCAAATAAATTTTCAAAACAAACCCCATAAGGTCGACCTGCTTGTCAAGTCCCATATAGATTGAGATTGATTAGTTGTCATAAATTTTTTATCGGACAACATTGTTTTAATATTTAACATTTAAACAATTAACTTTTAACTTTTACCTATCTTTGCGCCCATAATTTTTTATAATGAGATTACATCGAAATTTAGTATTTACGGTTATTGACTCTGTAAAGTCGATATTCAATGAAGGGGAATATGCTGACAAAGCGGTTGAAAAAGCATTAAAACGTGATGCCCGCTGGGGCGCTAGGGATCGTAAGTTTGTTGCGGAAACCATTTATGAAATGGTGCGCTGGAAACGCTTGTACAATGAAATTGCAGGAACAAAAGAACATTATACCACTGAAAATGTCTGGAAAAACTTTTCGGTATGGGCCATCTTAAAAGGAATTAAATTACCAGAATGGAATCAGCTACAAGGCGTTCCCGAAAGAAGAATCAAAGGAAAGTTCGACGAGCTTCAAAAAGTACGCGTTTTTAAGGAATCTATCCCAGACTGGCTAGATGAAATGGGCGTGAAAGAATTAGGCGAAGCGCAGTGGACAAAAGAAATTCATCAATTGAATGAGCAGGCAGATGTTATTTTGCGTGCCAATACGCTAAAAACCACCAAAGCCAACCTTCAAAAGAAATTGATGGATGAAGGCATTGAAACGGAATTTATTCAGGGTTATACCAATGCCTTAAAATTGGTGGAACGTGCCAATGTATTTAAAACAGAATGTTTTAAATTGGGCTTTTTTGAAGTGCAGGATGCCTCATCTCAACTGGTTGCAGAATATTTAGACGTAAAACCGGGAATGAGGGTAATCGACACTTGTGCCGGCGCCGGCGGAAAATCATTGCACCTCGCGATGCTTATGGAAAATAAAGGCCAAATCATCGCCACCGATATTTATGAAAGCAAATTGCGAAAACTAAAAATAAGAACCCGCAGGGCTGGAGTTTTCAATATCACCACCAAAGAAATTGATTCCCCTAAAGTGATGAAAAAAATGAAAGGCACCGCAGATCGTGTACTCATTGATGCACCTTGCAGTGGCATTGGCGTTTTGAGGCGGAATCCCGACAGCAAATGGAAATTGGAACCCGAATTTGTGGAAAATATTATTAAAACTCAGAAAGAAATCTTAGAAAATTATTCACAGTTGGTGAAACCGGGCGGAAAATTAGTGTATGCAACTTGTTCTATATTTCCTTCTGAAAATGAAAAACAGGTGCATAGCTTTTTGAAAAATCACCCGGAATTTATATTTGAAAAGGAACATAAAGTTTCACCTGCCAAATCAGGTTTTGATGGGTTTTATATGGCGTTGATTAAAAGGGCGGAGTAATAATTTTTCATAACCAACTGCCGTTTAACTATTCATTAAGAATTAATTTTCCCAATTCCGAATCCAATTTTTTGGAATCTAAATTGATAAATCCATTTTTTACCATTCCCAAATGGTCAATTAAAATGGTTCGAGGATATTTGCTGCTTAAATAGCGATGCGCATCACTGTCTTTCGGCAACAAATATTGGTGGGGAATGTTGCGCAATTTAACGCTGGACTCCAAGTCTAAATCTTGTGGTGAAGTTTGCATATTGATGCCAATAAAGAGCAAATGGGGATGCTTATTCTCCAGAAATTTTATGCGACTTACCAAATAATCGACAGACATATATGCTGCAGACCAAAAGTAAATTACTGCATTTTTATTTTTAATAAGCTCATTGATGGTTGAAGAAACGTTTTTATAAGAAACAATTTCAAAATCTTGCAGTGGTTCATCAAGTGGAATATATTTACAATCATTCACCAAATTATTCACCAGTTCAACATCATCTTTATTGGTGCAGTTCGCCAAAAACAGCTGCAGCGCCTCTTCATTGATGCGGCACGCCGATTCACTTTTTAAAAAATCGTTGATTAAAATTCTTTTTAACAACAAATTTTTAAATGATTCCGCTTTTATATGTTCATTAATCGCGTTTAACATATTCACAGTCAAGTCATTTTTGGTGCTGTCTTTTTGTTTAAGCTGAGAACTGATGTTGTATAGATAGCTCACCACATAGTTTTGGTAAGGATAAAACGAAACCAAATTTTCTTCATTTAAACTTAATTTATTTCTAAAATCGTAAAAAGTATCGGAAACTTCGGGAAATTCTTCCAAATTGTAAACACCTTTATAAAAAATGGGGTAAATTTCTTTCAACCTGTATAAAGGAAAATAAATGGCAGTATTGGCTAATTTTTTAAATCCTTTTGAAACCTTGCCTTCATTGGCGAAAAAATCATTGTAAATGGCAAATCTATCTTTTGAAAGTGAATCAATTTTAGCGTGAAAATCTTGTTCATTTAAATCAAAATTTTGGTACATCATATTTTCCTCCTTTTCATTTTGCAAAAACAAATTGATTAAAAATTCATTTTTGGCACTTCCTTTACCGCTAAACACCAGTGATTGGTCAAAATCCCACGTATTCAGCCGCACCAAAACACTGTCTGATGGCGCTAAATAAACATATTGAAATTCATTTCCGTGCTTAAACGTGTACAAACCTTCCTGCAGTGAGGGAATTTTCTTTAAAAATCGGTAGTTTTCATCAAGCAATAAAGTATCTAAAACCTTCTCATCTTTTAAAAACAGCACAAAATTGGTTTCAGGATTGATAATTTGTCCCCCAAAATAAGTAACGCCCTGCTCTTGGATCTTTTTACAACCCATCGTTAAAAATACCAATATGCCAACTATTATGTATTTCATGCGTTAATTATTTCTTTTTTAAGGTTATATCTGTCTTTCGGCAGGCTGGTGAAATTCGCTTATTATCATTCGTATTTGTGACGAATGCATGTTAAACCCATTTCATAAAAGTTTAATTGAAACAAAAATACGCACATCTAAATGCCCCGTTAGTTAATGAGTTGTTAAATATGGCAGCAAAACAACTAAAGCGCAAAAATTAACTTTTGGTTTGCTGTTTTTTCCAAGAACTCTTCTTGACTTTTTCTAATTGGCTTTAATCCCGATAGATATCGGGAGTCTTTTTGCCCCATATTTCACCTTTTTCTTACTCCGTAGCTAAGGCTATGCAGCACAAAAAAGGCTATATCTGAGACAAAAATCCCTATTTTTCGCTTCAATCAAAAAATTCAAGATGAGTTCTAAATCTATTTCACTACTTTTGCAAAAATTTTAAAAACACCATTCATAATGCTTTCAGTATCAAATTTATCTGTTCAATTCGGCAAACGTATTTTATTCGACGATGTAAACACCAAGTTTACCGTTGGAAACTGCTACGGAATTATTGGCGCCAATGGTTCAGGAAAATCAACATTTCTAAAAATCATTTCAGGAAAAATTGACCCGACAGCAGGACAAGTAATTTTAGATAAAGGAAAGCGGATGTCAGTGCTTTCCCAAGATCACTTTGCCTTTGATGAATATCAGGTGCTGGATACGGTGATGATGGGCAATAAAAAATTATTCGACCTTAAAAAAGAATTGGATGCCATTTATGCAAAAGAGGATTTTTCTGAAGCAGACGGCATAAAAGCTGGTGAATTGGGCGGTGATTTTGAGGAAATGGGTGGTTGGAACGCAGAAAGCGGTGCGGCAACTTTGTTGTCATCTTTAGGAATTAAAGAAGATTTACATTATTCCTTAATGGGAGACATAGACGGAAAAACAAAATTGCGAATTTTATTAGCGCAGGCTTTGTTTGGCAACCCAGATGTGTTGATTATGGATGAGCCTACCAACGATTTGGATTTTGAAACCATTGGCTGGCTGGAGAACTTTTTGGCAAATTATGACAATACCGTGATTGTGGTATCCCACGACCGTCACTTTTTAGATGCGGTTTGTACCCATATTTCGGATATCGATTTCGGAAAAATAAACCATTACTCGGGGAACTACTCTTTTTGGTATGAATCGAGCCAATTGGCAGCCCGTCAAAGAGCACAGCAAAGCAAAAAAGCCGAAGACAAGAAGAAAGAATTGGAAGAATTTATCCGTCGTTTCTCTGCCAACGTTGCAAAATCAAAACAAGCAACCAGCCGTAAAAAAATGATTGAAAAGCTGAATGTTGATGAAATAAAACCTTCAAGCAGAAGATATCCGGCCATTATTTTTGAATTGGAAAGAGAAGCCGGAGACCAAATTCTCAACGTAGAACATTTGTCAAAATCTGCTGAAGATGGCGTGTTGTTTAAAGATATCAGCTTTATTTTGAATAAAGGGGATAAAGTGGCTTTGATTTCCAGAAATTCAAGAGCCGTGACCACTTTTTATGAAATTTTATACGGAAGCCAAAAAGCCGATTATGGTAAATTTCGATGGGGCGTAACCACAAACCAATCTTATTTACCTTTGGACAATTCGGAATTTTTCACCAATCCAAACCTCAATTTGGTAGATTGGCTGCGTCAATATGCCAAAACCGAAGAAGAAAGAGAAGAAGTTTATTTACGCGGGTTTTTAGGAAAGATGATTTTTAGCGGCGAAGAAGCTTTAAAACAATGCAATGTGCTTTCGGGTGGCGAAAAAGTACGATGTATGTTATCGAGAATGATGATGGTGAGAGCAAACGTATTGATGCTGGATGAGCCTACCAACCACTTAGACCTGGAGTCGATTCAGGCCTTTAACAATTCCCTGAAAAACTATAAAGAAACGGTGCTGTTCACCACCCATGACCACGAATTTGCGCAAACTGTTGCCAACAGAATTATTGAAATTACGCCAAACGGAATCATAGACCGATATTCAACATTTGATGAGTATTTGGAAGATCCAAAAATTAAGGAATTAAGGGATCAAATGTATTCTTAGGGAATCCTATTCCCAGCCTTTCAAAGGAAAGGGAGTTTGTTTTGGTTTAAAAAACTTCAGTCTTAGATCTTCCGACTTTTACCTTTTAACTTCTTTTTTTCCTTTTGAAAATATTTTTTACAAATGATTTAGATGATTTATCATCATCAACACCATATCCAAGGGCGTATTTTCCGTAGCCATAGCCGTAGCCATAACCATTTCCATAACCTCCATAACGCAATTTCATTGTAAAATCATTCAACACAATGCTAACGTTTGTAATTTCTTCTTTGATATATTTTTCATTAATCATTTTAAGCATTCCCTTTTGGGTATAGTCTTGTCTGACGATATACAACATGGAATCGGCATATTTCAATAATTCAAGAGCATCACTCACCAATCCGATTGGCGGCGTGTCTAAAATAATATAATCGTAATTTTCTTTTAAATAAGCCAACAATTCTTCTGTTGCTGAACCAATCAATAATTCTGAAGGATTTGGCGGTACCGGTCCGGCAATAATAACATCGAGATTGGGGATTTTGGTTTTTTTGATAATCGCAGCTATATTTTCTTCGCCTATTAAATAATTTACCACCCCTTTCTTATTGGAAATTTCAAAATCTTCATAAATTTTCGGTTTGCGTAAATCCAATCCAACCAAAATTGTTTTTTTGCCACCCAAAGCAAAGACCGTAGCCATATTCATTGACACAAAAGTTTTTCCTTCTCCACTAACAGACGAGGTCACTATAATTGTTTTGCACTTGTCTTTTGTGCTTCTTGTGAATAAAAATTGGATGTTAGAACGCAATGCCCTAAATGATTCGGAAACGCCTGATTTCGGTTTGGCAAATACCGCCAAATTACTGTCGGTGCCATTATTTCCCACCACTCCCAAAACTGGGATTGGCGAAATTTTTTCAATATCTTCAGTTGAATGGATTCGGGTATCCAACAATTCTTTGGCAATAATCAAAAATAATGGCAAGATGGTCCCCAACAATAAGGCCACCATATAATTAAACTCTTTTCTCGGTAAAATGGAACCTTGTCCGGTATCTTTTGCGGTATCCAATACCGAAATATCCGAAACCGTTGAAGCAATTGCAATATCGGCTTCGTAACGCTTTTGCATCAGGAAAACATAATTTGATTCGGTTAAACTGTATTTTCGTTGAAAATTCAATAGTTTCTGTTCTTTACCAGGCAACTTGTTTAACTCAAAGTTGTAGTTGCTTAGACGATTTCTGCTATTATTCAGCGTAATTGTAGTTTCCTTTTTTAAGGAGGAAAGATTTTCAAGCAATACATTTCTTGTGGTTTCAACTTCTTGCTCAACCGCAATTGCTGTTGGATGATTTGGCGTGACTTCTTTCGATAATTTGTCCTTTTTGATGGAAAGTTCCGTTAATTTCCCAACCATTCCTGAAATGGAGCCATCTTCAATATTGATAATGGCAGGTGCGGGAATATTGGTGAAATTTGTATGGGTTTTAATGTATTTTTCCAAATTGTTGAAATACGCGATTCGGTCTCCCAACTGCTCTTGCATTTTATCCAAACTGAGTGTTTGGGAAAATATTTCACCCCCTTCAGCCGATAATTGGTAAATATCATTTTCCTGTTTATACTTTCCAATTTTATCTTCAATTAATTTTAAACTGTCTGAAGTATTCCTAAACTGTGCGTCAATAAATTCTTTGGTGCTTCGGGCATAATTTGTTTTTTCCTCCAATTCGTGCTCAGCCAAAACAATCACCGTTTCATTCAAATAGTCAACCAGCCTGTTTTTATTTGGGCCCGACAAACTCAATTCTATTAAAGAAGTGCCTGTAAGTCCGGTCGCCCTTACATTTTGATATTCACCCGCCACCTGGTCAACAGTTCGCATCTGAATATAATACGATTGGCCTTTTAAATTTTTTGCGTCATTTTTTCTTTCAATCTGAGCTTTTAAAAACGGAAGATTGATATATTCATCAATAGAAAATACTTTTGAAAAACGTTTTTTAGAGCCCTCAAAATCAATTTTTGTATCGTCTTTATAATTGTTCAATTTGTAATTTCCATTTTCATTAAAATCGATCGAAAGTTCAAAACGATCATCATCCAAGAAATCAATTTTTATGAAGGTATTCAGCAATTGGTACTGATTGGGCTGCAATATGACTTTAAATGGCGTATCTCCATAAACATCTTCAGTTCTGAAACGCCCATCTTTTAAATAATCAATATAAAAATTGAGCCTGCTGATCACTTTTTCATTATGGGATCTGGAAGTTAACGCTTTCCTGATGGATTCAACTTTGTCACTCACGCCGCCCCAGTTAAAAGCAATATTTGTTCCTGATGAAAAAAGTGGATTTTGTTTTTCGTTTACGGCAATGGTTGTTTTTAATCCATAAATTCGTTGGGTGGAAATATTGATGTAATAGGCAATAGCAAGGGCAATGGAAATTGTTGCCACAAACCATTTCCAATTGGCTAAAATTCGAAATAAATAATCTTTAATATTTGAGATTTGCTCACTTGGATTTTCAATAAATTTGAATTTATGATCCATAAAATATTATAAATTTTTAACTAACAATACAGAAGTTACCACAAAAGACAATACCGAAACAACGGTAGTAAATGCCTGCAATCCCGTAGTTCCAATACCCCAGGATTTTTGTTTCAACGGCGCTACATAAATAATGTCATTGGGTTGAATATAAAAATTCTCCGATTCAAATATGGCCATTTCATTCATGTTTATCTTGTATTTTTTAACTCCGTCAAGCGATTTTCTGATTATCAATACATTTTCACGATCCCCATAAGTTGAAATTTCCCCTGAATTGGCAATCGCATCAATAATGGAAACCTGATTTTGCGCCAAGTTTTTTGTTCCGGGTGAACCCACTTCACCGGTAACAATAAAGTTGATGCCTCCCAATTTTACCGTCACAAAAACAGTTTCGGGATTCTTTAAAAACTTGCCCAGTTCCACTTCCAATTTTTCTCTGGTTTCCTTTTCGGTATAGCCCAAAACATTGACTTCCCCAATATAAGGAATTCTGATATTTCCGTGACTGTCAATCGTATATCCGCTATAATAAAGGCCGCCCGCTCCGCCGCCGCCTGCGCTGTTTTTAAAAAGCGTCACCAATTCCTGGTTTTCGGCTTTAATATCGATGTATAAAATGTCATTTACCTGTAAGCGATACGGTTCGCTGTTAAGTTTTGTGATTTCCGATTTGCTGATCGGTTCTCCTTGAAATGAAGTCACTTGCTTCGTTGAAATACAGGACGATAGCAGACTTAAAACTGCCGCGTATAAAAAAAATTTCTTCATAAATATTTAGTCAGGCTATGACAAATATAATTTTAAATAGCGTATTAAAATAATTTTTCAACTATTTTCGCATTAAAATTGAATTGTTATGGTTTGGTTTAAAATTAGGTCATTTTTCTTATTTTTATGGGCTTCAACAAATAAGCACGGCGTGCACTCCCCTTTTATTTATGATTTGGTGATCAATTGTTTTAATGCGCCAACAAATACTTCGAAAACAGCAACATTTAAAAAAATTCAAAAGTTGTTATTTACAAATCAAAACAGCATAAATATTACCGATTATGGCAAAGGATCATCGGTTTTTAAAAGTAACGTACGAAAAGTGTCTGATATTGCAAAAATAGCGGGCATCACCCAAAAAAAAGCAGCACTTCTGCTTCGGATGGCTGACTATTTTAATCCGAATAACATTTTAGAAATAGGAACTTCCGTTGGATTGGGAACCTCCGTATTAAGCATCGGGAACCCTGACGCACAAATTGTGACGCTTGAAGGCTGCAAAAACACTGCGGAAATTGCAAAAATTTTATTCAGCCAAAATCATTTAAACAATATTAAGCTGGTTGTTGGAAATTTCAATAAAACACTTTCTGATGTTTTAAAAAATAAGCAATTCGATTTGATTTATTTCGATGGCAATCATCAAAAGGAAGCAACGCTCAACTATTTCAATCAATGCCTTGAAACAGCGCATAACAATTCCTTTTTTATTTTTGACGACATCCATTGGTCACCGGATATGCATCTGGCTTGGGACGAAATAAAAATGCATCCAAAAGTCACCATCACCATCGATACCTATTTTTGGGGATTGGTTTTTTTCAGAAAAGAACAAGAAAAACAACATTTTATGATTAGAGTCTAATAATTTAAAAAAGTACTTATTTGCCTAAAGTTTGGAATACTAGGAGTTAAAAAAGTTATGACCCAATAAAACAGTCATATGTGTCTCAAAAAAATAGGCCATAAACTATTAAAACCGGATCCGTTTTCGGCTACAAATATTTAACGCTAAATCCAAAGGTGTTAGATTAACTTTTAATCATCCAATATTTTTTCGCCCCATAATACATCCAAATGCCAAAATAATAAGACGACTTTAGTAAAGATAAATTTTCAACCTCTCGGTAATAAATCCATTGGTATTTTAACAAATTTATTTTATTGTTGGAAAGCGATTGCTTTCTGATTCTGTAAATGGCCAAAATTTGAGGAATGCCTTCCACCCTATTTATTTTTTTTAGGTATTTTAACCACAAACCCATATCCTGCCTATATTTTATTTCGGGCATAAACTCCTTTCCCAAACGTGAAATATCGATAAAGGCCGTTAAACAACTGATGGTATTCGTTTTTAAAATATCCGAATAGGTCGCGTATTGCGGAACAATTAATTCCCCTAATTTTTGGGTAAGCGTTGTGTCATACATTTCATAAGAGGAGCATAAAAAACCTTCACTTTGCGCGACTTTGGCGATATTCTCCGCTAAAAATTGAGGTTTCCACACGTCATCAGCATCAATAAAAGTCATATATTTTCCTTTGGCCAAGGCAATTCCCATATTCCTTGCAATTGCTGCTCCTGAGTTATTTTTAAGCGGCAAGAGTTTAATTCGGGTATCAATCTTAGCATATTCCGCAATAATGGAAACAGAATTGTCTGTCGAAAAATCATCCATAATAAACCATTCCCAATTTTCAAAAGACTGATTTTGCACAGACAAAATGGTTTCTGCGATAAATTCTTCAGCGTTGAAACAAGGAGTTATAATGGATACCAGTGGAATCATTTAGGCAATATTAGAAATAAAACTTTTTAGCTTTTTGTGTTGGGCTGTTATATTTTGTGAATGTTCAATCGTAAATTCCATATCCTCTTTAAAATAAACGGCAATTTCATTTTCCAAATGTAACAATTGACTGCTGTCCAAATGCTGTTCTATCAAAAAATTTAATTTTCCTTTTTCATTTTGGACCACTTGATAGCTTAACAATAACGATAGTTTTAATGCTAAATTTTTAAAGATATAATAAAAATACAAACTCGGATATGTATGGTGTTTTCCATAAACAGTCTGGCCAATTCGTCCAGTAACCTCTTCAATGATAGCGTGCTTCATACCACATTCACAGGTTTCCTTTTTTGGCGCCAACTTGATATAATCGCCCAATTGATAACGAATGATTGGGAATGCTCGCATTTGTAAATTGGTGACCACAATTTCAAGGTCAATTTCTTCCACAATCACCCCTTCCATATTGAGGTGCATATTTCCTTTTGGACATTCAAATGCGATAATTCCAGTTTCTGCGGCCCCATATTCACTAATCATTCTACGGCCAAATGCCTTTTGAATTTCTTCCTGGTAGGATTCAAATATTTTTTCTGAAGTGCCTTTAACCATTTTTAAGTTTATAGGTTTGTCCAAATTTTGGGTGTTGATTATTTTTGCGGTTTCATAAACAATCGAAGAATATCCGTGCAGGTATTTGGCTTTTTTAAGCTTTTTTATAAAAAAATCGATGGATTCTTTTCTGTAATTGAATATTCTGAAACGATTTTGCAAACTGTCCAAAATCCTTATTTTTAGCATCGCCATTTCTGAAAAATTATATCCCCAAAAATATCCGTTAAGCTCCCAAGGATTTACGTTGTACCAGGAATATCCTCTATAAATAGAAGCACGATTGAATGAGTCGGCCGATTCTTCCCTTTTAAATTTTAAAGATTCTCCCGAAGTTCCTGAAGTATTTGCCTGAAAATGTTTTTTAAATTTAAGGTTGGTGTGAATATCTTTGTTATGAGCCAACAAATCAGACTTGGTGATGATTGGCAGCTTTTTAAGATCCTCAAGCGATTGGATATCTGCAGGCTTCATTCCCAATGCATCAAAACTTTTTTTATAATAGTTTGAATTTGCATAAGCAACCGCCACCAATTCCTGTAATTTTTTCAATTGATAAGCCTCTAAAGAAGCCAAAGTCCAAGTTTCCGATGTTTTCAGAAACGAAAGCCATAATGCAATGGAAGGATTTCGCAATCGTTCTCCTATTTTATACATCCGTTTAAACATTTTCCAACAATTTATGCCATTGTGTTCTCACCCTGTTTTCATCGAAATTTTCCGCTTTTTCACGGGCATTTACGGATAATTCCATCGCTTTCTCCGGGTTTTTAATCAAAGTAATAATGGTTTCCGCCATTTTCCTTTCATCTTTCACGGGAATTAAAAGTCCGTTCACCCCATTTTCAATCAAATAAGGTATTCCGCCCGCATCGGTAGAAATTATGGGCAAACCCAAAGCCATCGCCTCTATGACGCTAACCGGCATATTGTCTGTATTGGTGGTATTGATAAAAATATCAAATTTTTCCGACAATTGGTGCCATTGCGATTGCTTCAATACGCCTGTAAAAGTAACGCTTTCCGTTACGTCCAATTGTTTTGCCAGACTTTTTGCTTCGCCTAATGAGCCGTCTTTGTCGGGCCCCACCATACACAAACTTGCATTTTTATGGGTTTCTTTTAGCAAGGCAAGCACTTTAACGGCCATCGCCGGATTGTATATTTTGTCAAAAGCCCTCACCCATAACAATTTTGGTCCAATCAATGTGCGCAATTTAAAAGGAATTTCCGCAATGGGAATGCTGTTGGGAATGTAAACCGTTTCATAATAGTATTTTTGGAATTCACGGACCAAATACAAAGACGGACTCACATTTAGTTCCGCATATTTAAAAATCAATGCCGAAAAATGTTCGGAATGCTTCAATCTTTTTGGCAGGTTTCCGCCATGCAGGATGGGGATGTATTTCAATGATAAAATTCTTGACAATTGCGAGGTTATCAGTGCATAATAAAAGTTTGAGGTGCTAAAAGTGTCAATCAGCACCAAATCAGTAGTTTTTCTGTGCTTTATGATGGTAAAACACATTGTCAACAAACGAAAAATTTTATTGGTTTTGTCAGAAGCACAAATAACCGAATGCCCTTCGTTTTGCAAAAGCCTGGTTAAGGAAGCCATTGCAGAATGGTAGTTTGATTTTTCGGACAGGTTGTTACCTATGTAAATTATTTTTTTCAAATTTTAAAACTCTTGTTTCTTGTTTCAAGTTTCTTGTTTCAAGTTTCTTGTTTCAGTCCCGATTGCTATCGGGACGGGACAGGTTTCTCGAGAGGGGAGTTAATCGAGGTTAATTAACAACTTATAACTTATAACCCACTTTCTTCATCTTCCTTTTCGTTAAACACAATAATTGCAACACTCAATCCGTATATAAAACCAGGAAATGCGATTCGCATAGCGGAATGATTGATGGTTAAAAACCAAAATATTAAAAAAGAGGCTAAAAACGCCCGTGCCAAATAGGGTTGTTTAAACATATGCCGAATTGGAACCATAATCAGCAAAAAAAGCGCCACAATCCCTATCAATCCGTGTTCTGCAATTAAACGGCTCATTTCATTGTGGGAAGCTGCCTGAATTTCCAATTCTTCCATTCGGTAAAATTTTCCGCCACCAACGCCAATGCCAAAAAATGGGTGCTCCATAAAAGCGCTCATCTCACTAATAAATAACGTTCCCCTTCCGGTGGTGAAATCAGATTTTGTGGCTCCCGCCGCATTTTTGTTGGCATACCTATTTTCGAGCATTCCACCGGTTACATTTGAAGTGTACACAAATAATGCAAACCCAAACAAAGCCACCAAACCTGCGTATTTGGCTAAATTTAAGATTTTATTTTCTTTAGAAAGAATAAAATAGTAGGTAAACACAGATATGACCAGCACCGCCGTTATCATCCCTCCTCTAGAAAATGTGATTAAACCCCTGTAAATTAAATAGGTAAATAAAACTATATCGATGCCGAAAAGCGTAAAAATTCGTCGTTTTAAAAACAAATGCGCCCCTACAATAAATACCCCAACGCCCAATATGGTGGCCACCTGATTTGGTCCGTAACCGCCCGACGCTTCAAAGCTGGCCCCTCCTCCAAAGGCAATTTCACTCGCAGACGGTGTTCTGAAATACAACAATGTCAGCATTGATATAATGGGTAAAAGCATATAAAACAGCATATCCATTATAGCTGAAAGCGACAAATACCGCTTATAAAAATAAATGGCTGAGACCCCCAACAAAATGGGGCCGCTTAAATTAAAGGCGATGGCTTTTCTGATGGATTCAGTAAACGGGATGTCCACAAAGGCAATTCCTATCAGCAATAATAAGATATAAATGAGATAACTTAAGGAAATATGATGTTGTCGTTTTTCCACAACCAGTCCCACAAAAAGAAAAACCAATACGGCATATTTTGGCAATTCGTAAAAAATCATACCGCCGGACATTCTAAACAACACTTCCGCACCCACCAAATAGGCGCTCCAATAAATGGCTTCATTATTTTCATTTTTATTTCTGATGATATACAAAACGCCGAAAAAAATAATTAATAAGGAATATGCTTTGGCAATCAGTCCGGAAAGCACCAAAACCCCCAATACCAAATGTAAGGCGGCTAAAATTAAACGGGTATATGACGAACCTTTATTCAAAATTGTATATGGTGATTAATTGGGTGATAAAAGCATTTTCACTGTAATTTAAACCTACTTTAATGTATAAATTTTCTCCGAATTCTTTTCGTCTATTTTCATTTTCTATGAGAAAAACAAGCGCTTCTGCAAGCCTCTCTTCATCAACAGGCGGCACCACCAGACCGTTTTCCATATTGTTGACAACGGTTCCGCATTCCCCTACATCTGTAACCACTACCGGCAGTTTTGCCAAACCGTATTCCAGCAATGCCACTGGCAATCCTTCCGATTTTGATCCCAATACACCAATTGATGCTTGTTCTAAAATATATTGGGTGTCGGAACAACTGCCGTACAAAAATACACAAGCTTCTAAATGATGTGCCAATCTATATGATTTTATTTCTTCTGAATAGACATCCTTAAAATCCATTCCCACCAAGTGCAAGGTCCAGTCTTTATGTTTTTTGTGAACTATTTCAAAAGCTTTCAGCAGATTTAAATGGTCTTTTGGTGATTTTAAATTGGCCAGACAAACGATACGTTTTTCATTTGAGCCTTGCAGCAGCGTTTCCTTGGAATTTATAGCGCCATATAACGCGAAATTTGGCAAATATTGAAAGTGTTTTGCTTTTAGATTCAGCTGTGCCCACTGGTTTAACTCATTATTTACGGAAATTATCGTATAAAAAGTTTTAGAAACTAGGGACAAAATATTTTTTTTGTCCAGCCTTAAATTTTTGCTGTTTCCAAAATGATTATGCCACACAATCCTGACTTTAGGAAGTCCTAATTTGACCAAGAAAGCTGTAAAATAAGACGTTGCGTGCGCGTGGATGATGGAAATTTCGTTGAACTTAATATAATGAACCAATTTTTTAAGTGCCTTTAAATCCAACGTGTTTTTCTTGTTTAAAAACAAGTATTTTACTTCTAAACCTAATTTTGCTTTTAACGCCCCTTCCTGCCTAGTGGCGCAGATATGTGATTCCAACCCGTTATTAGCCATAGCATTGGCAATGTTAACCGCCATTATTTCTGCGCCTCCGGGACTTAGGGAATCTATGAGTTGTATGACTTTTAGCGGTTTGATGGTTGGAATGTTAGATTGTTGGATTATTTTAATCAAATTTACTGTTTACGCAGTAAAAATAATGTTTAGAATTGTTTTATTTCATTTAAAAAGGAATGTTTTAAATACCATCCATGTTTTCTGTTCATTTTCTTTGCGCCACTGGTGATTGTCTGCGACGAGTAGCTACTTAAATTAGCCTATAAAATGTAGCGTTTGCAACGAGGATAACTTTTTTGATAACAGGTTTCTTGTGAGATTTCATTAGTTCACAGCAGTTTGCCACGTTGTTCTATCGCTAGCGCTCAATAACGCCTCGCGATGATGAAATTTGTTTTCTATTCAACTTTAGTGTTTATCCGTTCCAATAATAATTCCCCCTTTGGGGGTTAGGGGGCTTTCAACGCGCCGGCTGGCCCTATCGCTAAAAACAGCTACCAGCTGTTTTTTTAACGCTCTATCCCCCCTTTGGGGGTTAGGGGGCTAATGCCTTATTAATTCGCTTCACCAAGGCCGGACCTTCGTAGATGAAGCCGGTATAAAGTTGGATAAGATTGGCACCGGCGTTTATTTTTTCGAGGGCGTCTTCAGGGGAATGGATACCGCCAACGCCGATAATCGGGAATGCTTTGTTCGACTTGGTGGCCAGATATTTAATGACCTGCGTGCTGCGTTCTTTGATGGGTTTTCCGCTCAATCCGCCATTTCCGATTGCTGCCAATTGTGCTTCAGAAGCTTTCAGCCCATCTCGGTAAATAGAGGTGTTTGAAGCAACCACGCCCGCGATATTAGTTTCTGCTACCAATTCAATCACTTCATCCAATTGAATCGTGTTTAAATCGGGTGCAATTTTAAGTAAAATGGGTTTTTGTTTTGAAAATTTGCGGTTGATTTTTTGCAGACTGTTCAATAGTTCCAACAAGTAATCCTTGTCCTGCAGCTTTGCAAAAGTTCCCACATTGGGGCAACTCACGTTCACCACAAAATAATCCACGTAAGGATGCAATTCTGTAAAAACAATTTTATAATCCTCAATAACATTATCGGGAAGCGTATCGGTATTTTTGCCAATATTGCCGCCAATGAGTACATTGCCTTTGTTTTTTTTAAGCTGCTTTATGGCCGCATCCACGCCCAAATTGTTAAATCCCATTCGGTTGATGATGCCATTATCTTCTATAAGTCGGAATAAACGCTTTTTTGGATTTCCCTCCTGTGCTTTTGGGGTTACGGTTCCAATTTCTATAAAGCCAAATCCAAAATTCGCCAGTTCATTGTACAACACCGCGTTTTTGTCGAAACCTGCCGCAAGTCCTACCGGATTTTTAAAGGTGAGTCCGAATACTTTTCGTTCCAGCCGCTTGTCGTTTACCTGATACAAGCTTCTGAATATAAAAGAGATTCCAGGAATTTTACAGGCTGTTATGATGAGGGAAAAAGTAAAGTGATGGATTTTTTCGGGATCGAAAAGAAAAAAAAACGGCCGAATGAGAAGTTTGTACATAAAGGATTGTTTGCACAAAAATAAAATAAAATTAGGTGCTAAAAAATTTAATGTTGATTTTTTGGTTGGGGATGAGGGATTAGGAATATTTCTTTGTCTTGCTGTCGTGCAATCTTGCGATTCTTCATTAGTATATTTATATGACTTAATTGATTGGTTGTTTTATATTTAATTATGTTTTAAACAATCGTTATGCTGAATTTATTTACTCACTATTTTTATTATTTTTTGGAGTTCGTGAATCTTCGATTTTAGTATCTTTTGAAAAGGAATTCATACACTGGCGCGAGCGTCTCGCTCGTGCCAACTACTTTAGCATTTGTTACTACAGTCACGAGCTGGAAGCTCGCGCTAGTGGCGGAGTTACACTTTCAGCTTTGAACTTTGAGCTTTGAACTATTCCCCATGAAACTTCAACAAATACTCTTTTGCCGTAAACACCGGCAGTATGGAGTTTTTGAAATCTTTTTTATTTCGCGTTATAATAATATCCAAATTATATTCCAATGCTGTATGGAATTGAATGGCATCTTCAAAATCCTTGAAATCGGATACCAAGGCCAATTCAATAATTTTGTCATCCATTGGTAAAACTTGCGCCAAAACTTTAAACTTTATTAGAATTTTTCTCGCTTCATTTAACTTATGATTTCTTGCCAACAAATAGTGTGTATTGGCAACCGTAAGGGAAGATATATAAAGTTTAATTTTCTTATGGTCAGCCAAAGTAAATAGTTCCTGCGCTTCTTCATAAAATAGTTCTCGTTTAGAAAGTAAGTCTATGACAATATTCGTATCAACCAATATGTTATCCATTAAGAATATTTTTTAGCCAAATAATCAACATAATCTTTTTTATAGTCATTGCATTCAAGAGAAATAACCCCCGTCAAACTTTCGACAAGCGGACTCACTTTTCTTTTTTCCGTTTTCTGTTTGGTTAAAGACAACAGATAATTTTCAATGAGTTTTGAAAGACTGACACTATTGTTTTTTGCATAGGACTTGGCCTTTTCAATGACGTTTTCGTCGATGTTTAATGTTAGTTTCGTGCTCATTATTATTTGATTTACGTACAAATTTAAAATTTAATTACGTAATAAAAAATTATTTAACATGTTTTTTGGTTTAAGGCTTTGGTCCTGATATCGGGATGCAGTCGTGGGGTCAAGACAATTTTTAATGTTGAATGTTGAATTGTTGATTATTAATTGTCTTGCTGTCTTGCGGTCAAATTTAATTCAAAATTTAGACATATAATAATATAACTATTTTAACTTCCGTCTTCCGTCTTCGGTCTTCAGACTTTGAGCTTTAAACAATTTTTGTCTTGCAGTCAAGGGAATTTTGAATGTTGAATGTTGAATTGTCTTGTGGTCAAATTTAATTCAAAATTTTGGCATATAATAATATAACTATTTTAAATTACTTGATTGGTATTGACCGAATATGGTAGATAATTATATGAAATCAATTTTCTCCCTTTAGGGCTGGGGTAAAAAATTGATTTTTGTAAATTCCTATTTTGGCTTTTCAAATGTAAAATATTTATTACAAATTGCCTTTTTTAATTTATTAATAAGCCCAACGCGCCGACTGGCCCTATCGCTAAAAACAGCTACCAGCTGTTTTCTTTACGCTCTGTCCTCCCCCTTTGGGGGTTAGGGGGCCATCCGCTGCGCCGGCTGGCCCTATCGCTAAAAATGTTTACTGAATATTTTTTTAACGCTCTGTCCTGGAAAAACTCATATGACGGTTCTTCTTTGATTTGGGTTCTAATTGTAAATGAACTTATTTTTTACTTTTACCTTTTAGTATTAACCTTCACTCATTAATCCTTCACTCATTAATCATTCTTTCAATCTCTATTTTCAAAACAGGAAGCTGCCTTATGATAATTCCCCAAATAATTTCATCAGAAATAGTATCGTATCCGTGTATAATTCTGTTTCTTACATCAACTATTTTTCTTGAATTCGTAATTTTAATAGTTTTATTTCTATTCAAAATACGATTCATTGCCTCCCCTATAATCTCGATGTTTCTTTCAACGGCTCTTTTAGTTTTTATATCCCCTTGATATTTTGTAAATTCTTTTGGTGAGTTTGCAAAAAAACTATCAATTTCTGTAATGGCGTTTAAAATATCAAATAACCAGACTTTAATTTCAATATCCATACACAAGCTGTTTTTTTTGATTAACTGCCTTTCTGAAATAAGGATTTTTTATGGATTGTTCTTCAAGTAAATCAATGGGTCTTTTAAGAATATCCTGCAAAGAAAACTTGAAATCGAAATAATTATCTGCATAATCTTCAACTTCCATATTTACAAAATCCACGATTAAATCAATATCACTTTCATCATTAAATTTATCGGTCAACACAGAGCCAAAAGCGTACAAACTTTTTACTTTGTGTTCTTTACAAAGTTTAATTATTTCGGGTGCTAATGCTTGTAGTTGGTTCATTTTTCAAATATTTAATTATTCAAATTTACACAAATAAATTCAATCATTTTATCTGTTTGTTGTTTACGTTAAGTTCTTTGATTTTTATAATGTTGAACTAGCTAGCAAGAAGGATAGACATAGTTATTTTTAATACCGTACAAATTGAACTTTCAGCTTTCACCTTTAAACTTTTAACTTTTTAATCCACAAAAGTCTCTTTAATGACTTCTTTGCATTTGCTTATTTCCGATTCTTCCAGTTTCTCAAAAACCTTTATGATTCTCATTTTATCTACGGTTCTAATTTGATCCAGGGCCATCATTCCTTTTTTACCGTGATGCTTGACTAAAACTCTTGTTGGATATTTTTTTAAACTCGTTGTTAAAGGAGCCAGAACAATGGTGTTTAAATATTTATTCATTTCGTTTGGAGAAATAATGACGCAAGGTCTGGTTTTTTGTATTTCACTTCCAATGGTTGGATCAAGATTTACCAGAACGACTGAGTACTGTATTAATTCCATTCATCAAAATTTTCTTCATCAAACACATCATTCATAAGTAACTTGTCATCATTATGAAGCCGCATTTTCTCAAAAGCATTTTCCCAATCCTTTCTGGGCGCGTCTATTGGTTTTATAATGATTTGGTCCTTTTCAAGAATGAGTTCCACTTTGTCCTTGATATTGTATTTTTCCATAATCGTTTTGCTAAGACGAAGTCCTTTTGAATTGCCGATTTTAATAATGGCTATTTCCATAGTTTTCTTATTTGTTATTACAAAGTTATTACATTTAATTCAAATATCAAAATTTGTTCCAAGACAGTCTCTAGGTTTTGGTTTTAAATATTTAATCATAATATGCTTTGGTTTTGTCGAAGGGAGGGCTGGGGTAAAAAATTGATTTTTATAAATTCATATTTAACTTTTCAAATGTAAATGAACTTCCGGCTTCCGTCTTACCGCTTCTCATTGTCAATGCTCCATTTCCAGAAAAATAGTCAAACCGCATACCATCACTGATTCCTTAATTGGGTATGAATCTGCAATAGGTGCAATAATATATGTTTTTTGAGGTTTGATGTCTTCCAATGCTCTCCAAAAACCTTTTGTAGGTTTGGGTGCTGCGCTTGCCTTACATTCAATGGCAATTCTTTGGTTCCCTTTTTCCAAAATTAAATCCAATTCATCGCCAGCAGCAGTTTTATAAAAAAAATAATTCCAATCCGGCATATTCACGATAATGTTTTCTATCACCATTCCTTCCCATGAAACGCCAAAAATCGGATTTCCTAACAAATCATTGTAGCTATTTATCGCTAACAGGGTATGAAGCAAACCAGCATCACGCACAAATACTTTAGGTGATTTAACCAACCGTTTCTTTACATTGCCTTCGTAGGGCATGATGGTTCTTAAAATAAAGGTTTGCTCTAATAGATCGATATAGCGCCTAATTGTTGGGTGTGTCAATCCTAAAGATTCGCCTAATTTTGAGGCATTGAGTAATTGTCCCTGCAGGTGCGCACACATGATCAAAAATCTTTTAAGTTGCAGCGCCGGTATTTGAAACCCCAATTGGGGAATATCCCTTTCAATAAAGGTTTTAATGAAATTTTCTCTCCAAATTTTACTGTAATCCTCTTCTTCTGCCAAATAACTATCTGGAAAGCCACCTCTCAACCAAAATTTATTTAAGGAAAAATCATCTCTCTTGTTCACTTCATTTATGGAAAAAGGAGCCAAATAAATCATTCCTATCCTGCCTGCCAAGGACTCTGATGTTTGCTGAATTAAATCTCTTGATGCAGAACCCAATACTATAAATTTCCCGTTTCTTCGGTTGTTGTCAATCACACTTCTTAAAATTGAAAACAATTTTGGAACCAATTGAATTTCATCCATACAAATGATTTTATCTTCATTTGACTGAAAAAACAACATTGGTTCAGAAAGTTTATTCAGATCTCCATCATTTTGTAAATCCAGATATATGGAATTGGACCAATTTTTAGCAAGATTTTTAACCAAAGTAGATTTTCCGCATTGCCTTGGCCCCAGTATCGCAACCACCGGAAACACACTAAGATATTGATTGACCTTTTTTTCTATAGTTCTTTGAATAAAATCGTGCATATTGTAAATGTTATTTTCAATTTGCAGTAAAATTAAGTAACTAATTGATTATATGCAAAATAAAAGGCTGTTAAATTGGCGTTAATGTTTGTCTTGCAGTCGTGCGGTCTTGCGGTCAAGGGAATTTTGAACCAGCCTGCGGCCCAATGTCATTAAGTTAAGGAAATATTTGTCATTGCTTCGCCAGTTCGCTTTCGCTCGTGTCCGACAAAGTTGGAATCGCATCAAACCGGCTATCATTATGAGATTCCTCATACCTCGGAATGACAAAAATAATGAATAAATGTCTTAACTTAATGACATTGAACGAGCATCAGAAGCGTAGGTACTCGTTGCAAACGAGCACTAGAGGAGAATTGTCGTGCGGTCAAATTTAATTCAAAATTTTGGCTTTAGACCTACCTCCAGCAGGCAAGCTTTCAGCTTTTAACTTTTTTAAGTATTTGGTATTAGGTTATTGGTAGTCGTTGTCAAAACTATATTATTTACCCGAAACAGTTTTTATCTTTTTCATATGTAGATCATTATTTGTTTTTTAAAGGTCATATGGAATCGCTTATCTTCATTGGTGTTTGCAAGCAAATTTTTTTTATGGCGATTTCATCTAAATCATTATGATTTTTTTCTCTCCCTTGTCACCCTGAGCTTGCCTGCACAGCTTTGTTGATGGGATTTCTCCAATCATTGGAAGGGCTAAACCATATTGGGCTTAATTGAAAAAAAATCATTTTTACATTAATAATTAAAGTTTAAATTGCTATTTTTGAGCATAAATGATTTGATATGAATATTCAAGCGGATAAAATACAATTGGCTAAAATGCTTTTGGATACAGAGAATCCGAAAATAATTGAATCCATTAAAAAGATTTTCAAAAAAGAGAAAATTTCTGATTTTTGGGACGAACTATCATTGCAGCAAAAAAAAGAAATTGAAAATGCTTCTTTAGAAATAGAAAATGGAGAAGTGACAGATTATGAATCTTTTATGCATAAACATAGATAGTTGAGCAGAAAAGTCATTATTTCAAAAACGGCTGAAAAAAAATTAGCATTGCTTTTAGGTTATCTAATAGAAAACTGGTCTGTTACTGTTAAAAAGGAATTTATTGAAAAATTAGATTCCTCGATTTTCATTATCCAAAATCAACCAAATATATTTCCGGAATCTAAAAAAGTAAAGGGATTGAGAAAATGTGTCATTACAAAACAAACAACTTTATACTATAGATATAATTCTAAGCAAATTAATGTTGTAACAATATTTGATACAAGGCAGAACCCCAAAAAAATAAAAAGAGAAATCTTATAAAAACGAAAATCCCCATGAGTTGATGGCTCTGCCCTTATGCTTGAACGGGGTTCGGCTGCCAAGCTTACCTCCTGACAAGCAGGAAAACTCATATGACGCTTCTTTTTTGATTTATGTTCTAATTGTGAATGAACTTATTTTCTACTTTTTCGATTCCTAAATAACGTTGACCGAGTTTGAAATGGAATTATATGAAATCAATTTTCTCCCCAGCCGGTAGGCAGGCATGCTTTAGGGCTGGGGTAAAAAATTGATTTTTATAAATTCATATTTTGACTTTTCCAATGTAAAATATTTATTACAAATTGCTTTTTTTAATTTATTAATAAGCCCTACGCGCCAGCTGGCCCTATCGCTAAAAATGTATACTATACATTTTCTTTACGCTCTGTCCTCCCCTTTGGGGGTTAGGGGGCCTCATCGCCCATTGTGCCGGTGCCGACGAGGCCGAGGCGGTATTGTTTGCTTAAGTTTTCAACTTTTAAAATGATGTTACTCATTGTGTTTTTTTATATTCAGTAATTCGTATTTCAATCAATGTTTCTGTTCATTTTCTTT
>JAUXPH010000038.1 GCA_030683995.1 Lutibacter sp. | reverse complement strand
TAAACTTACGGGAGAAATTATTGCCATTGAAAAAAGTGATGTGGTGTATATCATCAGTGTACTTTCCGGATCTAATATCATTAAAGTGATTGCAACGGAAGATGAAATAAACACCTTGAAAGTTGGGACAAAAGTGATGGTAGCTTCAAAAGCCTTCAACCCAATGATCCAAAAAATTAGTTGAGAAATTTGGTGCAACATCATTCATAAACATATTTCATAAAAAAAGGGAATTTCAAGCGATTTTCAGCATTCAACATATTTATCAAAATTAAATTTTATATTTGAAGAAAAAATGACACTACTTTTAATATACCTATTTCTTGCACTAATTATCTCTTTTTTGTGTTCAATAATGGAATCGGTATTGCTTTCTACACCCGTTTCATTCCTCATTGTGAAAGAAGGAAAAGGCAATGCATGGGCAAGGGTATTTATCGACTTAAAAAGCAATATCGACAAGCCTTTATCTGCAATTTTATCGCTTAACACCGTGGCTCATACCGTTGGCGCAGCCGGCGTTGGCGCACAAGCTGTCAAAGTATATGGCGAAGCATCCTTTGGGATTGTTTCAGCAATTTTAACCATCTTAATATTGGTGCTTACAGAAATTATTCCTAAAACTATTGGGGCGAATTATTGGAGAGGACTGGCCAAGATATCAGCTCAAACCATAAGGATTATGATTATTGTAACTTATCCGTTGGTGATTATGTCGGCCTATATTACAAGAGCCATTTCAGGAAATGAAAATGAGCAATCTACCAGCAGGGAAGAAATCTCGGCATTGGCAAGCATTGGTGCTGACGAAGGTATTTTTTCGGAAAAAGAACACAAGATTATTCAAAATTTACTTCGTCTTAAAAATGTAAAAGTTACTGAAATTATGACTCCAAGAGTGGTTGTTGCGGTTGCCGATGAAAATTTAACTTTAAATGATTTTTTAAGAAATAAAGATTACCTGAAATACTCACGGATTCCCGTTTATTCAGAAAGTACAGAAAACATTACAGGATATGTGTTCAGACAAACGGTTTTTGAAAAGCTTGCCGAAGGGCAACTTGATTTAAAACTAAAGGATATTAAACGCGAAATTGTATTTGTCCAAGATTCAAAAGTATTGTTTAGCGTTTGGGAAATTCTTTTGGAAAGAAAGGAACATATTGCTGTAATTATTGATGAATATGGCGGTATGGACGGAATTGTAACCTTGGAAGATATTATTGAAACATTGCTTGGACTTGAAATAACCGATGAAAAAGATACCGTTACCGATATGCAAAAATTTGCGCGTGACCGTTGGAAAACCCGACAAGCAAAGTACAATTTAATTGACAAATTAAATCTCGAAAACAAAGAAGACAACATATAAAGCTTCAATCGATTCTCCTGAAAATATAGAAAAAAATGGAAATGAAAAAGATCAAACAAAAAATTTACTGGCTAAAGCAACGTTTTATACATAAATCAAAAAAATTTAAATCCTTATTATGATGAAAACACTATACTTATGCAGTATTTTTCTTTTATTATCCTGCACTTTTAACAATACAAATGAAATTCAGTGCACCGAAGAAGCACGGGCAGCATTAAACATTACCGTTAAAAATGCTGTCACCAATCAGGTTTTAGGCAATGGCATTACCGTAACGGCTAAAGATGGAAATTATACGGAAACCTTAGAGTTTTTTGATGTGAACAATCCCGTTTTTTCTGGAGCCTGGGAACGCGCAGGAACTTATATTATCACTGTTTCCGGAGTTGGTTACATCATTTTTGTCTCTGAATCGATTACGGTAACTGCGGACGAATGCCATGTGATTCCGCAGCAACTTCAGGTTTCCTTGCAACCGGAATAATTTTTGGATTTCCGCTTAAATAAATCCGCGTGAATCGAATATGCCACTTCGTAAATAAGCATAAAAAAACCTGCAAATTGCAGGTTTTTTTATAATTTAATCAATTTCTTAAGAATCACTCTTGAGTTGTAGTCTTCACCTCAACTTTAACATTTTTAAGATTTTGAATTTCAGCTTTCACTTCTTCTTCTGTTCCTTCGAAAACTTTTTCGTCAGTAGTAACTGTTCCATTATCAGTTGTTGTGGTAGTTACTGTCGCTTTAACAGATCCGTCTTCATTGGTAGTCATCATCACTTGTACTTCTTTGGAAATTTCGTGAGAAACCATTTCGGTTGGTGCATTTTCTCTTGCATATTCTGCAACTTCATCGGCAGAAAGTGCAATACTAGGTGCAATCACCAAGGCTACAACCGACATTAATTTCAATAAAATATTTAATGATGGTCCCGAAGTATCTTTAAATGGATCACCAACGGTATCACCTACCACTGCCGCTTTATGCGTATCGGTTCCTTTTAGTCCTTTTTCTTCAATCGTTTTTTTGGCATTGTCCCAAGCGCCACCGGCATTTGATTGGAAAATAGCCATTAAAACACCTGTTGTTGTTACACCGGCCAATAAACCTCCCAACATTTGGGCGCCACCAACATATCCTACCAAAACCGGAACGGTAATCGCCATTAAACCTGGTAAAACCATTTCTCTTAAGGAAGCTTTTGTTGAGATTTCAACACATTTTGAATAATCTGCAACACCATCGGCTTCATCAAATATTTTTCTGTCTTCCGCAGTTGCTTTTGACATATCAGAATTATATTTACGCATCACTTCCAAAGCAGCTTTAAGCTGGGGAATGTCTCTAAACTGACGACGAACTTCTTCAATCATCGCCATTGCTGCACGTCCCACGGCATTCATAGACAAGGCTGAAAAAACGAATGGCAACATACCACCCACTAAAAGTCCGGCCATAATTTTAGGCTGAGAAACATCAATAGACGTTAAATTTGCTGTTTGCATAAAAGCGGCAAACAAAGCCAAAGCCGTTAAAGCGGCAGAAGCGATGGCAAATCCTTTTCCAATGGCTGCTGTTGTGTTTCCAACAGCATCTAATTTATCTGTACGTTCACGAACTTCTTTTGGCAATTCGGCCATTTCAGCAATACCGCCGGCATTGTCAGAAATTGGACCGTAAGCATCAACAGCCAACTGAATTCCAGTATTTGCCAACATCCCAACTGCTGCAATAGCAATACCATATAAACCGGCAAAATGATGTGAAACCAAGATTGCAGCTGCAATCAATAAGATTGGAATGGCGGTTGACATCATCCCAACACCCAAACCTGCAATAATATTTGTTGCTGCACCGGTTTCCGATTGTCTAACGATAGACATTACCGGTTTTTTGCCTGTTGCAGTGTAATATTCTGTTACTTTTCCTACCAATAAACCAGCGACTAAACCAGCAATTGTTGCCCAAAAAACGCCCATTGAAGTGTATTCAACACCCTTAAACATCCAAGTTTCGGGAAGCATTTGCTCAATGATAAAATATGAAGCAATAACCATTAAACCTGCTGAACCAAATTCACCAATATTTAAAGCCGATTGCGGATCTCCGCCATCTTTTACTTTTACGAAAAATGTTCCTATAATTGACATTACAATACCTACCGCGGCTAAAACCAATGGCAAATAAATAGCGCCTAAACCATCAAAAGAAGCCTGAAAAGCTGGTATGGTTACAAAAGCAGCGCCCAATACCATCGTTCCAATAATAGAACCTACATACGATTCAAATAAATCGGCACCCATACCGGCAACATCTCCAACATTGTCTCCAACGTTATCTGCAATAGTTGCAGGATTTAAAGGATGATCTTCAGGAATACCGGCTTCAACTTTTCCAACAAGATCTGCTCCAACATCGGCAGCTTTGGTATAAATTCCGCCTCCAACACGTGCAAATAATGCTATTGATGACGCTCCCAAAGAGAATCCTGAAAGCACATTCAACACTTCAGAAATAACCCATCCTTGTCCGCTATACAACATAAATAACGAACTCAATCCTAAAACACCAAGACCAACAACGCCCAATCCCATTACTGCACCTCCTGCAAAAGCAACTTCTAATGCTTTTCCCAAGGAAGTTCTGGCGGCTTGCGTGGTTCTTACGTTTGCTTTGGTGGCAACTTTCATTCCTATAAAACCTGCCAATCCCGAACAAAAAGCGCCTACAATAAAGGAAACTGCAACCATACCGTTTGATCCGGTTTCATAGGTTCCTTTGAAATAAAGCAAAATTGCTACGGCAACAACGAAAATTGAAAGTATTTTATATTCGGCTTTCAAAAACGACATTGCACCATCGGCAATGTTCTTGGCAATTCTTGCCATTTTTTCATTTCCTCCATCCTGTTTTGTAACCCAAGAATTTTTGAAAAACACAAATACAAGTGCCGCAATACCAAATAGAGGTAAAAATTTTACGATTAATTCCATTATTTAAATGTTTGTTATTAGTTATTTTTTTGTGGAGGCAAAAATAAGTAAATTTAGACAGATAAAAAAAACCATCTCTAATTTTTAAAGATGGTTTGGTTTTTATGTCTTTATTTTATCAATTAAATGGTAAACGTCCTTTTTTTCTTATGTTCGCTCAAATTGTAACGCTCTACACATTTGGCAACAATCTCATAAGCCTCTTTAACATCTCCCCAACCGCCAACATCAACTTTCTTTTTTTCCAAATCTTTGTATACTTGAAAGAAGTGTTCAATTTCTTTTACTTGGTGTGGATTCATATCTGAAATATCATTTAACGCATTCCAGATTGGATCTGAAATTGGCACACAGATAATTTTTTCATCCGGTCCTTTTTCATCGGTCATATGAAAAACACCAATGGGTTTAACTTCCATCACGCACATTGGGAATGTTGGTTCGCCGCCCAATACCAAAACATCCAGCGGATCTTTGTCCAAGGCCAATGTTTCAGGAATAAATCCGTAATCTCCCGGATACATCATAGAAGAAAATAACATTCTGTCGAATCTAATTTTATGCAACACAAAATCATATTCATATTTGTTTCTGCTTCCTTTAGGTATTTCAATTAATACGTCGAATGTTTTCTCAGTTTTATTGCTCATTTTCTATTAGTTAAATAGTTAAATTTTTTTCAAAAATACAAAAATCATATTCCAACAAACGCCTATTTGCGGTAAATTTTAGAAATGAAATCCGAAGGCGCCTTTTATGGCAAAATTATTGGCGTTTGGAACATCTCTATAGTTTCCTCTCCAGCTAAAATCAATTCTAAAAACCTTAAATATATTGCCAACGCCAACGCTGTATTCATAATACACTTTTGATGGTGCCACATAATTAATATTTGAAGCGCTCAGTGCGATATTTTTGTCCGAAATTTCACCCCAAACGGCTTTTGCGCCAACAATTTCACGCAAATTGAATTTTCTGAGTAATGGAACTCTTGAAAAGAATTTTCCGCTAAAATTGTGTTCTACATGAAGAGATGCATACGTATCGGTCACAAATTCGTAATAATCCAACAGTGAATAAGTGTTTTCAATGGTAAAATAAGATTGGTTTCCCGGAACAACATTTAACAAACCAAGCGGCACTTCACCAAATGTTTTTCCAACTTCAAAAGTGGTGAACATTCGTCCTAAACCTCCTATTAATATAGGCTGACGGTAATAAAACTGAACTTTTTGATAGTCGAAATCGCTGTTAAACAACCCTTTAATTCCTTTCGAATAATTCAAAAACAAAGTAGAATAGGTGTCGGTTACTTCATTGCGTTCAACGCCGAAACCAATTGTTTTTCTGTTTGGTGTATAAGTCACTGTAAAATCGACTTCAGATTGTGCCAATTCCGATTTTTTGATATTGTTTTCTTTATCAACCCAATAATCCAGATTAAAAGTTTGGGGCGAAGCAGATTCCAAGGTTCTGTATGATGCGCCAATTTTGAAATTTAAATTCTGTCGGGGCTCAATGGACATAAAGAAATTTGATAAATTGATGGAAGTCAGTTTGCTGTTATCGCCCGATGAAAACAACGAAGATGAAGCAAAACTTCTGCCCATCACATCATTTGTGGTGGTTAAGCTTACGCCAATTTGTTCCACATCACGCCTGTTTCCCAATCCTACAGTGAATCTGCTTTTTGGGTTTAACATCCATTTTCCCGAAAATCCATACTTGAATTTATCGTCTTTAAATCCGTAAGCGGTATATCCCTGAACGCGCCAAGGCTCATTTCCGCCCAAAAATGTTCTTCCTCCGGCGCGCAATCGCCAGCCTTCCACATCATTTTTTCCGAAAGTTGAAAAAACATCGCCAAAATCAAATTTATTCATCTCTATATAACCCGATCCCAAAATGGAAACCAAATTATAAATGCGTTTAAATTTGGGAACGGTTGCTAATGTGTCCAACAATTTATAGATTCCCTGTTCATTCTCATTTAATTTTTCTTGTCGGTTCTCACTCCAATAATCATCGGTTTTTGCGTAAATGTTTTTATCGTAAACGTTTGTTTTTTCATTATAAAAGGCATCCGATTTTTTTTCGTTGAATACATAATCCTTAAACATCGTGGTTCTTTTTCCGTACAAGCCTTTTGATTTATCTTTTTTGTTCAAACTGAAATCGGACATCATATAATCGCGTTTCAGCAAAAAAACCGAATCATTCAACACATCAAATTCCTGCTCAATATAAATATCTTTTACCCAGTTAATATTGGCGCTTTTATTGGCCTGCATATTAATTTTTTTGATGGCAAAAGTGCTGTCATTCACCCAAAAATTGCCTTTAAAAGTGAGTTCTCCTTTTCTTCGCGGATAGTATAAAATATTAAAACACCATTTATTGTCGATAAAAGCACTGTCGGCCAAAATATAATTATAGGTTGAAACGCCAGCGGCTTTTGAAATTGGACTCACAAAACTTTTGTCGAAAATTTTAATGTAGCTATCGTAAACGTTATAATCTACATATAAATCTTTAATGAAAGCAATAACATTTTGGTTGTTTTCAAATCCCGAATTTTTATTGGCCACCAAATCATCCCGAAGTTTTTTTCCGCCCTTGTTTTTTCCAAAAGATTTGTAAACTGATTCATTGATAAAAATGGGCAAGAACGCTTTTCCTGTTACATTTGAGGTGTCAATTCCGTCAAAAACAAACTCCATTCCTTTAAAAAGTTTGCTTTTAATCATCGCACTGTCAATATTATTCATATCAAATTCCAATTTTTCGTACTTGGTGTATTGGTATTGATCAAATAAATAGATGCCGTTTTCACGCTTTTTAGCCCAAATTTTTTCCAATATGGCGATGGCCGGATTCCCTTTTTTCTTAACTTTTCCGCTGTAGATAAAAACCTGATCCAAATGTGCGGCGGCTTCTTTTAGCACAATGGTTAAATTATAATCCCTGCTTTTTACGGGAATTGTTTTGTTTTCGTAGCCCAAAAAAGAAACTTCAATTTGGGTATAGGTTTTATTGGATTCCAGATAAAATTTTCCGTTTTCATCAGAAACTGTTCCTGTAGAAGAACCCACAAAAACAATATTGGCAAAAGGAATCGATTGTTTATTTTCGTCCTTCACAACGCCGCTTATTTTCACTTGGGAAAACCCTGAGAAAAAAACGAGCGTAAACATAAAACTTAAGAAAATATATTTTTTAGTCATCATAAAAAAACCTTTCAAGATAATTTTGAAAGGTAGTTGCAGCGCAAATATTATGCCCTTATTTTTTATACAATACTTCTTTTACAGCCTTTACCACATCATTTGCATTTGGCAACCATTCTTCCAATAAAACCGGTGAATATGGAGCAGGGGTATCTGCAGTGGTGATTCTTTTTATGGGAGCGTCTAAATAATCGAATAAATTTTCCTGAACTTGGAACGTAATTTCAGATGAAACACTTCCAAAAGGCCAGGCTTCTTCCAATATAACCAAGCGATTTGTTTTTCTAACCGATTTAAAAATGGCTTCGCTGTCCATAGGTCTGATGGTTCTCAAATCAATAATTTCAACCGAGATTCCTTCTTTTTCCAGAATATCGGCAGCAATATATGCCTCTTTAATTATTTTTCCGAAAGACACAATTGTAACATCCGTTCCTTCTCTTTTAATGGCAGCAACGCCAATTGGCACAATATATTCACCATCTGGCACTTCACCTTTATCGCCATACATTTGTTCCGATTCCATAAAAATAACCGGATCATCATCTCTGATTGCGGCTTTTAACAATCCTTTTGCATCGTAAGGATTTGATGGTACCACCACTTTTAATCCTGGCGTGTTTGCAAACCAGTTTTCAAATGCTTGTGAATGCGTGGCTCCCAATTGGCCGGCTGATCCTGTTGGACCACGAAACACAATAGGGCAATTTATTTGTCCGCCCGACATTTGTCTGATTTTTGCGGCGTTGTTTATAATTTGGTCAATGCCTACCAAAGCAAAGTTGAAAGTCATATATTCCACAATTGGCCGGTTTCCGTTCATGGCAGATCCAATGGCAATTCCGGTAAAACCCAATTCTGCAATGGGAGTGTCTATTACGCGTTTTGCGCCAAACTCATCCAACATTCCTTTTGAAGCTTTATAGGCTCCATTATATTCAGCAACTTCTTCTCCTATTAAGTAAATAGTTTCATCCCTTCGCATTTCTTCGCTCATTGCCTCACAAATGGCTTCTCTAAATTGTATAGTCTTCATCTTAATCTGTTTTTAAGGATTTGCAAAAATAAACAATTATAACAGTTCTATCAAAAAAATAATGTTTTAATAAAAAAATTGCTATGCGTGCATAATATATTTAAAAAAAATATTATATTCGTAGCATAATAATTAAAAAGACGTGTAATTTTATACCAAATATCCAAAAAACTTAGATTTCATGAAAATATTAGTTTGTATCAGTCACGTTCCGGACACGACCTCAAAAATCAATTTTACTGATAATGATTCAAAATTTGACAGTAACGGAGTGCAATTTGTAATAAATCCCTATGATGAATTTGCATTGACAAGGGCTATGTGGTTTAAAGAAAAACAAGGAGCCACGGTAACCGTTGCCACAGTTGGAAACGCTACAACAGAACCAACTTTACGCAAAGCTTTGGCCATTGGCGCCGACGATGCCATAAGGGTAAATACAGAAGCTTTAGATGGTTTCACCGTTGCAAAAGAATTGGCCGAAGTGGTAAAAAATGGCGGGTACAATTTGGTGCTTGCCGGAAAAGAATCCATCGATTATAACGGCGGCATGGTGCCTGCAATGCTTGCCTCATTGTTAGATTTCAATTTTGTAAATGCCTGTATCGGACTAGAAATTGAAGGCGATAAAGCCACTATTTCACGTGAAATTGATGGCGGTAAAGAGCAACTTTCGTCAAATCTTCCTTTAATTATTGCCGGACAAAAAGGCTTGGTTGAAGAAAAAGATTTGCGAATTCCAAATATGCGCGGCATTATGATGGCGCGCCAAAAACCGTTGACCATTGTTGAATCTTCCAATGGAGCTGCAACTACAGCAATCGTTTCTTTTGAAAAACAGGCAGCAAAATCGGCTTGTAAATTAGTGGATGCCGACAATGTGGGTGAACTCATTAATTTATTGCACAACGAAGCAAAGGTTATTTAATAAAATCGTTTAAACGTTTAATTGTTTAATCGTTTAACTGTACAAGAAGAATTAAAAATATAAATTCATTTTAGTGATAGAAAAACAAATCTAAAATCTAAAATCTAAAAATCCACAAATAATATGTCAGTATTGGTTTTTGCCGAATCATCGGAAGGAAAATTTAAAAAAACTGCGTTAGAAGTAACTTCCTACGGAAAAAAAGTTGCTGAGCAAATGGGAACCAATTTAGTGGTATTGACCATAAATTCAAGTGACGCGTCAATATTATATAATTATGGAGCCGAAAAAGTATTAACAATTGCAAATAAAGCATTGAATCCTTTTAATGCTAAAATAGTTGCAAATATTGTAAAACAAGCGGCAGAAAAAGAAAGTGCACAAGTTGTGATCATCGATTCAAATGCGAACGGATTGTACTTTGCACCTATGGTTTCCGCCAATTTAAATGCGGGTTTTGCAAGCAATGTGATTGCGTTGCCAAGTTCCACTGCGCCTTTTACAGTGAAAAGAAAAACATTTTCCAACAAAGCATTTAACAACACACAAATTTTAACTGATGTTAAAGTGATTGCACTCGCTAAAAACGCTTATGGTTTGGTTGAAAACAAAGTTTCAGGAACAACAGAAGAATTTTCGCCTGTTTTGGTTGAAAGCAATTTGGTTTCAACTTCCATTGAGCAAACTTCAGGAAAAGTGACAATTGCAGATGCGGATATCGTAGTTTCCGGAGGAAGAGGATTGAAAGGTCCTGAAAATTGGGGAATGATAGAAGAATTGGCCAGCGTTTTGGGCGCAGCGACCGCATGTTCAAAACCAGTTTCCGATTTGGGCTGGAGACCCCACGGTGAACATGTTGGACAAACTGGAAAGCCGGTTTCTTCAAACCTTTACATTGCTATTGGAATTTCAGGCGCCATCCAACATTTGGCCGGCGTAAACTCCTCAAAAGTTAAAGTAGTCATCAATTCAGATCCCGAAGCACCTTTCTTTAAAGCGGCAGATTATGGCATTGTTGGTGACGCTTTTGAAGTGGTTCCAAAATTAATTGAAAAGTTAAAAGAATTTAAAGCAAATAACGCATAATTTTATTAAATTGTGCCTCTAAATAAGGCTGCCTAATTATTGGGATAAATTCCTTTGATTAGACAGTCTTTTTTGTTAATTTTAACTTATGAGTTTAGTTCGACTAAATATTAAAGGGATCTCTTACAGCCAAACGCAAAGCGGCGCTTACGCATTGGTTTTGAGTGAAGTGGACGGATCCAGAACCTTACCAATTGTAATTGGAGCTTTTGAAGCACAGTCCATTGCCATTGCTTTGGAAAAAGAAATTAAACCTCCTCGCCCGCTTACACACGACTTATTTAAAAGTTTTGCCGACAGATTTCACATTGCAATTAAACAGGTAATCATTCATAAATTGGTTGATGGCGTGTTTTATTCAAGCTTAATTTGTGAGCGTGATAAAATTGAGGAAATTATTGATACCCGAACTTCAGACGCCATTGCTTTGGCAACACGTTTTAATGCACCAATTTACACCTATGAAAATATTTTGGACAAGGCCGGGATTTATTTAAAAGCCAAAGACGAATTATCGGACGAAAAAGGGACCTTAAGCATTGAAAAATTAATTGAGGAGCCTGAAAAAGCAAGCTCGTTTTCAAAAGATACGCTTGAAGAATTAAATGAAAAATTAGGCAAAGCAGTTCTAAATGAAGATTATGAATTGGCTGCAAAAATTCGTGATGAAATAACCAAACGCACCGCATAACAATCCACTTTATGGTAAAAAAAATAAGCTTAGCTACCCTAATCTTCTTCAGTATATTTTCAGCAAACGCACAAGAAACCATTCAAAATACACTTATAGACAACCAAGGATTCACAACAACATCCTTGTGGCGCGGGGTTTTGGGAATGGTGTCATTGCTGTTAATCGCCTATTTGTTCAGCAATAACCGCAAAGCCATTAATTGGAAAACGGTTGGCGCAGGTTTAACCGCCCAATTGCTTATTGGTGTTGGCGTTTTAAAAGTTCCTTTTGTTCAGCGCATCTTCGAATTTGTTGGTGGAATTTTCACCAGTATTTTGGATTTTACCGCTGCCGGAAGTCAGTTTTTATTTGGAGGCCTAATGAATATTGACTCCTACGGATTTATATTTGTTTTTCAAATTTTGCCTACCATCATTTTCTTTTCGGCATTAACTTCACTTTTGTTTTATTTGGGTGTTATTCAAATTATTGTGAAAGGAATGGCATTGGCATTGACCAAATTATTGAAAATTTCAGGTGCCGAAAGTTTATCGGTTGCCGGAAATATATTTTTGGGCCAAACAGAAGCGCCTTTAATGATAAAAGCCTATTTGGAACGGATGAACCGTTCAGAAATATTGTTGGTGATGATAGGCGGCATGGCCACTGTTGCCGGAGGTGTTTTGGCCGCATACATAGGATTTTTAGGCGGAAACGATCCCGTATTGAGACTCCAGTTTGCCAAACATTTATTGGCAGCCTCAGTAATGGCCGCGCCTGGAGCTATTGTAATCTCAAAAATGTTGTATCCGCAAACCGAGGAAATTAATACCGACGTAAATGTATCCCAAGAAAAAATAGGCTCAAATATTTTAGATACCATCGCCAACGGTACTACCGAAGGCTTAAAATTAGCCGCAAATGTTGCTGCGATGTTGTTGGTTTTTGTGGCTTTAATCGCGATGATCAACGGTATTTTGGGCTGGGTTGGATCTGTGACTTATTTAAACGACTGGGTTGTTGCCTATACGCCCTACCAACAATTTTCTTTGGAATCAATTTTAGGAACTATTTTTGCCCCTTTAATGTGGTTGATTGGTGTAGCCAGAGAAGATATGATGCTGATGGGACAATTATTGGGCGTAAAATTAGCCGCAAGTGAGTTTGTGGGATATATTCAATTGGCTGAGTTAAAAAATATGGCCAACATCACCCATCTTACTTACAGCAAATCGGTTATTATGGCCACTTATATGTTGTGCGGTTTTGCCAACTTCGCCTCTATCGGCATTCAAATTGGCGGCATTGGTTCCTTGGCGCCGGGACAAAGAAAAACATTGTCGGAATTTGGTTTAAAAGCAGTAATAGGTGGTTCAATTGCCTCATTGTTATCAGCAACCATTGCGGGAATGATTATTGGTTAAACTCCATTGCTGAAAAAAGGGAATTTTTGATTTGATGTCTTAAATAAAAAACATTTTGTATCGTTTATAAAAAAGATCAAGTTTTATTTACATCAGCATTTGCGTTAGGGATTGCAACGATATCCTTTTTTGATTCGCCTCTTCGGCGAAGTAAAAAAGATATAGTGAAAAGCCCGACCCGCCAGCTGGCGGGTAACGCCCACCGAAATGGCGGGCAGGCCTACCGAAATGGCGGACAGTCCCAAAAAAACTATCTATAAATTGTTGTACTTATTACAATTAAAATATAAAAAATAAACGACTAAACAACAAGATGAAACAATATCTAGACCTTATAAAATACGTTCAAGATAAAGGAACGCTTAAAGAAGACCGAACGGGAACCGGAACAAAAAGTGTGTTTGGTTATCAAATGCGGTTCGATTTAAATGAAGGATTCCCGATGTTGACCACAAAAAAACTGCATTTAAAATCCATTATTTATGAATTGTTGTGGTTTTTAAATGGCGATACCAACATTCAATATTTGAATGAGAACGGCGTGAAAATTTGGGATGCGTGGGCAGATGAAAACGGCGATTTAGGTCCGGTTTACGGACATCAATGGCGGAACTGGAACAGCGAAGGCATTGACCAGATTGGTGAACTTATCCAAACCATAAAAACAAATCCCGACAGCAGGAGACTGATGGTTTCTGCATGGAACCCGAGTGTTTTGCCTGATACTTCGCTTTCATTTTCAGAAAACGTTGCCAACGGAAAAGCTGCATTGCCTCCTTGTCACGCGTTTTTTCAATTTTATGTTGCCGACGGAAAATTATCCTGCCAATTGTACCAACGCAGCGCTGACATATTTTTAGGAGTTCCTTTCAACATAGCCTCCTATGCTTTATTTACGATGATGGTGGCACAGGTTTGCGACTTAAAACCGGGAGATTTTATCCATACTTTTGGTGATGCGCATATTTACAGCAACCATAGCGAACAAATTAAATTGCAATTGTCAAGAACGCCAAAAGAATTGCCCAAAATGGAAATTAATCCGTTAGTGAAAAACATTTTCGAATTCAAGTTTGAAGATTTTACCTTGCTAAATTACAATCCGGATCCGCATATTAAAGGAGATGTGGCTGTTTAACATTCAGCATAAATTTCATTTTCAAGAAATAAATGCGAACAATGTTTATAAAGGAATTCTTAAAATTTAATATTTCTTTAATAAACAATTTGTGAAACATTTATTATATTTAAGATTCCTAAAAAAAAAGATATGAATGCACCAAAACTTAAAATCAACCTTATTAATAGAATCATTGAAATTGATGATATTGCCCTATTAAAATCCCTTGAAAGTCTTTTTAGCACTTCTGATAAAAACATTTCAAAATTTTTGGAGCTGGCAAATGAAAAAATGCAACAAGAAAATGAAAATGAAACGGAAGATTTCACCGCCTATATTAAAGAATGGGTTAAAAACATGTAACATATGAACACTATGAATGAACAACACGAATTATACGAAAATGCGAGATTGCGCGCAAAACAAAAAAAGAGACTCTACTATCATTTTATCGTGTTTTTGGTTGGCGCTGTTTTTTTAATATTGCTTAACAAATTTTTAAAAGTTGGCGAAAATGTTGTTGAAAATTGGTTTGTTTGGGCCATTGTTTTATGGTTCTTCTTTTTTGTGTTGCATTTTATAAATGTATTTGTCACCCATCGTTTTATGGGAAAAGATTGGGAACGCATACAAACCGAAAAATTGGTGTTGGAGCAAGAAGTGAAAATAGCCAAATTAAAAAAAGAAATGGAAGATGACTATGCAGTAAGGGCCGAAAAAGCACAAGAACTGTATAATTTTGAAAAAGAAAAAAGAAAGAGTGATTTAGACAACGCAACTGAAGAATGGTAACAATAATAGCTGCAATAGCAGCAAATAATGCCTTAGGAAAAGACAATCAATTGATTTGGCATTTACCTGCCGATTTAAAACGATTCAAAAAAACGACCTTAAACCACGCGGTTATTATGGGTCGAAAAACCTATGAATCGTTAGGAAAACCGCTTCCTAACAGAACCAATATCCTCATTACCCGCGATAAAAATTACAAAGCTGATGAAGGCTGTGTGGTGGTAAATTCATTAAAAGAAGCACTTAAAATTGCTGCGGAAGTTGATGAAAATCCGTTTATTTTAGGCGGTGCAGAAATTTACAAACAAGCAATGCCGTTCACAGACAAGCTTGATATCACTTTTGTTCACCATCAATTTGATGCTGATGTTTTTTTTCCTGAAATAGATAAAACCATTTGGAAAGAAACTTCTCGGAAAAATTTTAAAGCAGACGAAAATAACAAGTACGATTACAGCTTTGTTACTTATATTAGTAAAAAGAAAGAGGTTATATAAATAACCTCTTTTTTAAACATTCTCATACTCTTATTCTTAAATTACTTATTATCTTCAAACAATTTTATTTATATTTTTTTAATTGTTTTTTCAAACACCCTTCCTTCACTTTTTAAAACCAACATATAATTACCTGGTTCTAGTTTGGAAAAACTAAGTTTACGACCTAAGTTTATGTTATTTTTTAAGTTCTCTGAATATAACAAATTAAAATTGGTGTCATAGACTTTTATATTCAGCGCTTCTTTTTCTAAAGCCAGTTTAGATATATAAACAACATCATCCTTAAATCGAACAATAGGCTTAAAGAAAATTGTTACTTTCTCTTTTTCGAAATCAACATTGTTTGAAGTCACCGTAAATGGGATAATTTCAATTTTTGTTTGCCCGTTTATTTCAAGAAAATAGTTCCCGTTTGGCAATAATGTTAAATCAAATTTTCTGCTTAACGATGCTCCGGTGTATTTTTCTCTGTACAAAACAAATCCAAAGCTATCTTGAACATTAACTTCTATATCACCATCAGCATAATCTAAAGTTAAATCAATTAATTTCCCGTTAACAATAATAATAATATTAGAGTTTGGGTTAGGTTCATTGCTCATTGCATTACTGATTGGTAACGTAAAAATGGCCGCAATCAGTAGACTTCTTTTGATTAAATTTTTCATAATTATATATATTTTTTAATTAGTACAAAACAAAAGTATACACAAACACCTAAGTAAACCACCTCTAATTTTTCCAATTTATATGCTATTTTAACACTTTATTCCATATTAAATTAATATAAAGTTAATTTAGAACATAAATAGGTGAAATAACTATATATTTACTAATGGCATTATCTTTAAATTTGTTTAAAAGAAAGCTAAAATGAAAAACACAAAGCCCGCATTTGAAAAGATAAATCCCGAGTTTGGAAGTTCGCTTCACGTTAAGCGACATACGGAAATGGTGGAAAACAATTTACCGTTTTGGCATTTTCATCCTGAACTTGAATTGGTGTACGTTAACAAAGCAAAAGGAAAAAGGCATATAGGAAGTCATTTGTCCTATTTCAATAATAGTCAATTATTATTAATAGGCTCAGGATTGCCGCATAGTGGTTTTGCCGACAGGTTCACCACAAATGGTTCAGAAACAATTATACAATTTAAAGAAGATTTTTTAGGGAAGCATTTTTTTAATATTCCAGAAATGTCATCTGTAAAAAACCTGTTTGAAAAAGCTAAAAAAGGGCTTGTATTTGGCATTGAAACAAAACATTTGGTTGGTCCAAAAATAGAAGCTTTATTAAATTATGACCGAATTGATCAAATCATTCATTTTTTGGAGATTTTAAAAGATTTGGCAACATCAAAAAATTATACCATACTAAATATTGGCGGATTTGCATTTGAAATTGAACCACAAGACAATAGGAAGATTGATATTATTTTTGGACATGTGAGCAAAAATTTTAAACAATCTATTCCTTTAGATGAAATTGCCGAAAAAGTTAGCATGACAGTTCCTGCATTCTGCAGGTATTTTAAAAAAGCGACTGGAAAAACTTTTACACAATTTGTAAATGAATTTAGGATTGTGCACTCCACTAAATTACTTGCCGAAAATCCGACCAGCGTTACGGATATTTGTTTTGAATGCGGATTTAATAATTTTTCGCATTTCAACAAATTATTTAAGAAATTTACTGGTAAAAGTCCATTAAAATACAGAAATGAAATGAAGCAACTCGTAATGCAAAAATAGCTAAAAGTATACCTATTACTTAATATCCAGTAAAAAAGGCATTCTTGCCTGTATTCCTTTGAGTTCCGAAAATTGTTTAATGGTTTTGTAAGTTTTATAATTTTCCAATCCCAATGCTTCAACCAAGGCTTTTTCTTTTGATTTCATAAAAGGAATACTACTCAATTTATCGCCTAAATCCAACTTATAATCTGGGTAATTGCGCACTTTATAATCAACAATTGCCGCCAATTCCGCAGCATATTTTACCGCATCATCCAAATTCCCCAACTCATCAACCAAGCCGTTTTTCAAAGCGTCAACGCCCGACCAAACACGGCCTTGGGCAATGTTGTCCACTGCCTCAATACTCATATTTCTGCCAGCGGAAACTCGCGCCACAAATGCAGTGTATATATCTTCAACACCTTCAGTGGTTATGGCTCTATACTCATCGGTAAGAGGTTCAAAAAGACTGTAATTTGGACTTTTATTGGTACTCACCTGTTCGGCATTAATACCAATGTCCCCCGCTAATTTGCTCATATTTGGCAAGGCTCCAAAAACACCGATAGACCCAGAAATGGTTGTGGGCTCCGCAAAAATTCTGTCAGCATTGCAAGCGATATAATATCCTCCAGAGGCAGCTAAATTCCCCATTGAAACTACTAAAGGCAGTTCATTTTTGGTCAGTTCCAACTCTCTCCAAATTAATTCTGAAGCCAGTGCGCTTCCTCCCGGGGAATTTATCCGTAACACAATTGCTTTTACATTTTTGTCTTTTCTGGCTTTGCGAAGGGCTTCAATAATTAACTCCTGTCCAATTAAATCTTCATTTCCTTTCCCGTAAATGATTTCGCCTTGCGCATAAATAACGGCAATTTTATTGGAAGAAGTTGAAGTTACCCTTCCTTTTCCCGTAGAAATATAATCTGAAAGCGTAATTTTTAACAATTCATCATCAGCCAAAATACCCGAAGCCAATTTTAATTTGGATTCGTATTCATCCATATAAACCGCATCATCAACAATGTTGTTTTCTATGGCCAAGGTTGCATTTCGTGCCCATAAATTATTGGCAATTGCGTTAAGTTCCTCAATTGATTTATTTCTGCTTTTTGAAATATCCACCAACAATTCACCCCAAATAGATTGTAAAAATGCGGTGATTTGTTCCCTGTTTTCATCACTCATTTTATTGTACAAAAATGGCTCAACGGCGCTTTTATATTTCCCGTGACGGATCACTTCCAATTTCACGCCCGATTTATCTTGCAAATCTTTAAAAAATAACACTTCTGAAGACAAACCCTTAAAATCAACTCCACCTAAAGGATTCATAAAAATTGAATCTGCCACAGAACTTAAATAATAAGATTTTTGATTGTAAACATCAGCATAAGCCATTATGAATTTACCAGATTCCTTAAATTCTTCCAATTTATTTCTGATGGCTTGGGTTTGCGCAACACCTGCATTTACATCAACAGTATTGATACTTATTCCTACAATGTTTTTGTCGTTCTTCGCATTTTCAATAGCATTGATAATTTCATTCAAGCCCAATTTTTCATCGGTAAAGGCAAAAAATTCATCAAGCAAATTTGTTCCTTTTGGTGCATAATCCTTCACCACAGCGTCTAATTTAATTTCCAAAACGGTATTGCCTTTCACCATCACTTTCTCAGTTTCTCCAAATGCCATTGCAATCACAATAAACATCATAAATAAAATGCCCAATGCAATTAACGTCCCCAAAATTGATGCTAATAAATTTCCTAAAAACTTCATATTTACTTTGAATTTAAAATCTGAAAAAAAGTTTGTAAATGTTTATAAATTGACGTGCAAAGATAGGTTTTTATCTGATACTTTTCTTTTCTTTGCATTCACTTTATGCAAATTTTAAGACCTACATATTTATCTTTGGGAAGCAACCAAGGAAACAAGCTTGAGAATCTACAACAGGCTACGGATTTAATTGCAGAAAAAATAGGTGCGGTTGTGAGGATTTCCTCAGTATACAAAACGGAATCCTGGGGTTTTAAAAGCGACGATTTTTTAAATATCTGCATCCAAATTTCTACAGGATTAAACCCCGAGAATCTGCTTAAATCCATTCAAGAAATTGAACTTTTATTGGGCAGAAAAAGAACTTTTGAAACCAGTTATAAAGCACGAATTATTGATATTGATATATTGCTTTTTGATACGGAGATTATCCTTTCAAAAGAATTGATGGTGCCGCATAAAGAGATGCTGAACAGAAAATTTGTAATGGTTCCTTTGGCTGAAATTGCACCCAACTTAATACATCCCATCACAAAACAGCGCATTCAAACTTGTTTGGAAAATTGCACCGACAACAGTTATATTGAAAAAACTTCTTTTACGCTTGAACGCCCAGTTTCACTCGCCGAAAAATTTAATTATATCGCTATTGAAGGAAATATTGGCTCCGGTAAAACAACGCTTGCCACTATGATTGCCGAGGATTTTAACGCGAAAATTATATTGGAACGCTTTGCCGACAATCCGTTTTTGCCGAAATTTTATGAAGACAAGGATCGCTATGCTTTTCCGCTGGAAATGAGTTTTTTGGCCGACAGGTATTCGCAGCTTTCGGATGATTTGGCGCAGTTTGATTTGTTTAAAAACTTTATCGTTTCGGATTATTACATTTTTAAGTCGCTTATTTTTGCGCAAGTTACTTTGCAAAAAGATGAATTTTATTTGTACAGAAAGATGTTCGACATTATGTACAAGGAAATTTCAAAACCCGATTTGTACATTTATCTTTATCAGGACACGCCTCAATTAATCAAAAATATCAAAAAAAGAGGAAGGGAATATGAACAAAATATTGCACCGGAATATTTAGATAAAATTCACCAAGGCTATTCGAGTTTTATTAAAACCGAAGAAAATTTAAAAACCCTCATTATTGATGTCTCCCAAAAAGATTTTTTGAACAATCCTGCGGAATACAATGAAATTATAGCGCTTATCAAAGCGCAATAATTGTTGTTTGTGTTTGTTTCAGGTTTCAAGTTTCAAAAAACTAAATGGTTAAACAAATTAACGATCCAACTTTTCAACATTTAACTATTTCTTCAGTTCCATCTTTTCGGCAAAATAATCACAAAAATCGAGCATAGTGGCGCTCATTTTTTCGTCATTTGTTGCTCGTAAAAATGAAGTTGCCATTGAAACCAATGTTTCGTGAAAAAACTGTTTCATTTCATCAATAGGCATATCTTTTGTCCATAAATCCATTCGAAGAGTTTCTTTTTTTTCAGGATTCCAAACGGAAATCATCAATGCTTTTGATTTCGCATCCTTAATTTCACCATCATCTGCCGTCCAGTTTATCGTTTCAGGCACTTTGTTTTCGTCTAATCCAACAATAAATTCAATTTTTGATGTATGTGCTACTGCCATTATTTTTTAGGTTTATATTTCGATTTATTAAATATTTCTTCGGCATTGGTTTGCAAAAGTTGCTGCAAAGTTACCTCATTATTGTTCATATAGGATCGCACAATTTGCCAGCCCAGCCAAACGCCTATTCTTCCTGGGGATTCCTTATCAATATCGATATAAAATTTCGAAAATGGAGCTTCCGCCATAAAACGATCAACTAATTTTGAATCGGTACTGTACAGCAGCTTATTTTCTATAAAATATTTCCAAATTTGCAATTCATTGGCCATTGCCCAGTCATATTCGGCATCGCTATATCCTATTTTTTTTGCATCAGAAACAGCAGGCAAATAGCTGTCAATCAAATACATTTTTTTCCCGGCTCCAACAACCAAATCTAAAAACTGTCGGCCTTTATCGGCTGTAAAATAGCGATCGCTTATGGCGCTGGCCATATCAACAACCAATTGGGATTTTTCAAAATTTTGGGATAAATAAACAGGGAAATCCTGATACACTTCACTGTTTTTCCCCAAATACATATCCAATGAAACAAACAGCAAACTGTCTGCATAAACAATTTTGTTTTGATAATCCAAATTTGTGATTAGCGTAATTATTTTAGGGGCTTCAAAATCTGGATGGTAATATTTCACGTGTTTAAAAAGTTCTTTTATTTGTGTTTTTTCACTTTCAAAATCTCCAAAAACAGCTTTTGACTTTTGATATAATTCCCTTTCTTCTTTATCTTTTATTTTATTGAGCCAAATACTGTCGTTTTGTTCGGGAAACAAATAAGGAAATTCATTTTTAATTACGGGAAGCGTTGTTTCATCGGCTTCATAAAATTTTTGCTCAAACCTGTTTACTGAAAGGGCTATGTCAACATCCGACACATCAACATCTTTTGCCTTTTCTTCCTTGCAGGAAACCAAAAGCAATAAAACAATGGCAGTAATAAAAAGTCTGTTCATTAATTTCTATATTTACAATTCTTTATTTAAAACGTCAAAATTACTAAATTAAATTAAGTATGAACGCCGAAAAAGTTATTGAATATATTGTAAGTTGGTTAAAGGACTATGCCGAAAAATCAAAAATTAATGGTTTTGTGATTGGAATCTCCGGAGGCATCGATTCTGCGGTGACTTCAGCATTGTGCGCCAAGACCGGATTTCCTGTATTGTGTCTTGAAATGCCAATTCATCAAGCTGAAAATCAAATTACCCGAGCATATAACCATATTGAATGGCTGCAAAAAAACTTTAAAAAAATAGCCTTGCAACAAGTAAATTTAACTCCGGTATTTGACAGCCTGATTGCTGTTTTTCCGAAGGCTGAAAACGAGGAACAACTATTAATGTCTTTGGCAAATACCCGTGCAAGGCTAAGAATGACCACTTTGTACTATTTTGCGGGATTAAACGGCTATTTAGTTGCTGGAACAGGCAATAAAGTAGAAGATTTTGGCATTGGTTTTTTTACAAAATACGGCGATGGCGGCGTAGATATAAGTCCGATCGCCGATTTAATGAAATCTGAAGTTTATAAAATAGCAAAATATTTAGGCATTAATGAAGATATTATAAAAGCAGCTCCAACAGATGGTTTATGGGGAGATAATAAAACTGATGAAGACCAAATTGGCGCAAGTTATGACGAATTGGAATGGGTGATGAAACAAGTTGAATTGGGTAAAAAAATTACCGATTTTGAAGGAAGATATAAAGACATTTTTGAGATTTACATCAAAAGAAACCGTGCAAATAAACATAAAATGATTCCGATTCCAATTTGTGAAATACCTAAAGAATTGAAAAATTAATAAAGATAAAAGACAAAAATTTGAAGTTGTCTAATTTTAAGATAACTCTCAATAATTAAGAAAATCGAAATTTTAACCTACAATTTAAAAGTTATCACTGGCAATTTCGCGTGATTTGCTAAATCTTCCCCAATGCTTCCGTTAAATAAATGCGCTAAACCTCTTCTGCCGCTGGTGTTTAACAATATGGCATCTGCATCAATCACTTTAGAAAAATTTAAAATCCCGGCTTCAACAGAAATATCATTGTATATATTTAAGGTATAATCACCCAAATCAAAATCGTTGATAAAAGCCCTAATTGCATCACTTGACTCTTTCGTTGTTTCAAAATTATGAATGGTATTTATTTTAAGCAAGTGCAATCGTGCATTAAAAAGTGATGCAAAATCCAATATTTTCTGAAAAGCGTTTCTGTGATCATAGCCGAAATTAGAGGCAAAAACAATATTTTCTACTTTAAATTTCTCAATATCTCTTTTAATGACAAGCACAGGAACATCAGAATTTCTGACTACTTTTTCGGTATTGGAGCCCACCAACATCTCTTCAAGTCCGGAAGTTCCTTTTGAACCCATTACAATTAAATCGGCATTTTGCTTTTTACTTTCATCAATAATGCCATCATAAGCTTTGTGAAACTGAACGGAATCCTGCACATCCAGACCTTCCAAAAATGGCAATTTTTTGAATTCTTCAAATTTTTCGTGCGCTCTTTTCAAAAATAACAAAGCAGAAGGCGTATTGCTAGAATTACCATATCCTGCAGGGTCTATAACTCCTGTGGGAAGTTCAAGCATGTGCAACAAAAATATTTTTGAATTAGTGAGTCTGGCAATATCAGACGCCACTTTTGCGGCATATTTCGCTTGTTCAGAAAAATCAATAGGGACCAGAATACTTTTCATAAAAAATTGTTGTATAGTTTATTATCCTAACGCTAAGTTAATAATTTTAAATTAAAAATAAACATGAATTTTTATCATTTCAAAAAATCTTAGTATATTTGCACCAAATTAGAACAGATAAAGGGCTAGGAGGGGACATAAGTCCCCTCTTTTTATAGTATGATACAAAAAGAAAAAGTCATAAATTTGGTAAAAGAAGCTATCGAAGAAAACCCAGAGTTGTTTTTGATAGACTTGAAATTTTTAGCAGATAACAAAATTTTTGTTGAAGTTGATGGCGATTACGGCGTAACTTTAAAGGAATGCATTAGAATTAGTCGAGGAATTGAGCATAATTTAGACCGGGAAATAGAAGATTTTTCTCTTGAAGTAGCTTCACCCGACATTGCAAATCCTTTAAAAGTTAATAGACAGTATAAAAAAAATATCAATAGGGTTTTAACCTTAAAGTTAAAAGACAACACCACTATTGAAGGTGTGCTTAAAAATGTTACTGACAGTGAGATTGAGTTAGAGTATAAAACCCGTGAACCAAAACCTTTAGGAAAAGGAAAAATTACGGTCACTAAAAATTCAACCATCCCTTTCAGCAATATTTTAGAGACAAAAGTGAAAATAATATTTTAATTAAGAGAGTGCATGGAAAATTTAGCATTAATTGAGTCGTTTTCAGATTTCAAAGGAGATAAAAATATTGACAGGGTAACGCTTATGGCAATACTTGAAGAAGTTTTTAGAGCTGCTTTAAAGAGAAAATTCGGATCTGATGATAATTTTGATATTATTATTAATCCGGATAAAGGCGATTTGGAAATTTGGAGAAATCGCGTTGTGGTTGCTGATGGAATGTCGGAAGATGACAATGAAGAAATTGAACTTTCAGAAGCCCGAAAAATTGAACCGGATTTTGAAATTGGCGAAGATGTATCGGAAGAAGTGAAATTAATAGATCTTGGAAGAAGAGCTATTTTAGCCCTACGCCAAAACCTGATTTCAAAAATACACGAACACGACAGCACCAATACTTTTAAACAATTTAAAGCGTTAGAAGGAGATATTTACACTGCTGAAGTTCACCATATTCGTCACAATGCAATCATTTTGTTGGATGACGACGGCAATGAAATCATCTTGCCAAAAAATGAACAAATTCGTTCAGATTACTTCAGAAAAGGAGATAACGTTCGCGGAATCATTAAATCCGTAGAATTGCGTGGCAACAAACCCGTAATTATTTTATCGAGAACTGCCCCTGAATTTTTGGTGAAATTATTTGAACAAGAAATTCCAGAGGTATTTGATGGATTGATCACTATTGAAGGCGTTGCAAGAATTCCTGGCGAAAAAGCAAAAGTTGCCGTTGATTCTTACGATGACAGAATTGACCCGGTTGGCGCTTGTGTGGGAATGAAAGGATCTCGTATTCACGGAATTGTACGTGAATTGGGAAATGAAAATATAGATGTAATCAACTATACCAAAAATACCCAACTTTACATTGCAAGAGCATTGAGCCCTGCAAAAGTGGTTTCAATGAAAATTCACGAAGAAGAAGGTCGTGAAGATGGCAAAAAAGGAAGGGTTGATGTATATTTACTGCCTGAAGAAGTATCAAAAGCAATTGGGAAAAACGGCGTAAACATTCGTTTGGCTTCGCAATTAACCGGCTATGAGCTCGATGTGCAACGTGAAGGCGTGGAAGCAGAAGACGATGTTGAATTGACAGAATTTTCTGATGAAATTGAAGCTTGGGTTATTCAGGAATTTAAAAATATTGGTTTAGACACCGCAAGAAGCGTTTTGGAAAAAGACATCAGTGAACTTGTAAGCAGAACCGATTTAGAAGAAGAAACCATTTTAGAGGTTCAAAAAATATTAAGAGAAGAATTTAAAGATTAATCTTTAATTATTCAACACAAATTGGCAAAAATAAATATTGTATGGCTGAAGACAAAACATTAAGACTGAACAAAGTATTGCGAGAATTGAATATCTCGTTAGATAGGGCTGTTGAGCATTTAGCAACCAAGGGTTTTGAAATTGAAGCAAGACCTACAACAAAAATATCTGATGAAGAGTATGAAATCTTATTGGATGGTTTTCAGACCGACAGAAGTAAAAAAGCGGCTTCAAAAGAGGTAAGCGAAGAAAAAAGGAAAGAAAAAGAAACCTTAAGAATCGCTCACGAAGAAATGTTGGAAAAACATCGTCTTGAGGAAGAAGCCAAAAAAGTTGTGATAAAAGCCAAAGCTGAAAAATTAGAGATTAAAACAATCGGTAAAATTGATATTGATCCAAAAGAGGCAGAAATTGAGAAAAAACCTGTTGTTGCTGAAGCAGCACCAAAGGTAATTGTTGAGGAAAAACCCAATGTAATTCTGGAACAATCTAAACCTGACGAAGATATTAAAGAAAAAGTGCCTGTTGTAGAAGATGAAATTAAAGAAAAGCCTGTTGAAAAAACTGTAGAAACTCCAAAAACTGAAGAACAAGCAGTTAAAATTCACAAAAAACCAATTCTGAAAAAAGCTGCGCAAGTACAGGAAAAAGATAAAAAACTACCTGAAATAATTGAAGAAAAAACTGCACTTTCAGAAGATGAAACATTAGAATCTCAAACAATAGAAACCATATATTCGAAGTTAGAAGGTCCTAAAATTATTGGCGATAAAATCGATTTAAAACAGTTTGAACGTCCGAAAAAGAAAAAACCGGAACTTGCTGTTAAAAAAGAAGACAGCGACGAAAACAAGAAAAAGCGCAGAAGAATCGTAAAAAAAATAACACCAATTACAGGCGTTAAAAAACAACCAATTCTTGCACAAAACAAAGGAGCCAACAAAGCACCATTGGTGCGTGGCAGAAAACCTTTGGTGAAAGAAGAACCTACTGAAGCCGATGTTCAAAAACAAATTAGAGAAACTTTAGAAAAACTTCAAGGTAAATCTAAAAAAGGAAAAGGCGCAAAACACAGAAGAGATAAAAGAGATGTCTTTCGTCAACAAACGGAAAGAGATTTTGAACAACAAGAAGCTGAAAGCAAAATACTAAAAGTATCGGAATTTGTGACGGTAAGCGAAATTGCCACGATGATGGATATTCCTGTTACCAATGTAATTTCAGCCTGTATGTCGTTGGGATTAATGGTAACTATGAATCAGCGATTGGATGCTGAAACACTTAGCATCGTTGCGGAAGAATTTGATTATAGTTTGGACTTTGTTGGAGCGGAAGTTGAAGAAGCCATCCACGAACAAGAAGATGACGTTGAAGGTTTAAAACCAAGAGCACCGATTGTTACCGTTATGGGTCACGTGGATCACGGAAAAACATCCTTGCTGGATTATATCCGTGAAGAAAATGTAATCGCAGGTGAATCCGGAGGAATTACCCAACACATTGGCGCTTATGGCGTAAATTTAAAAAACGGCCAAAAAATAGCGTTTTTAGACACTCCCGGTCACGAAGCCTTTACGGCGATGCGTGCTCGTGGAGCTCAAGTAACGGATTTGGTAATTATTGTGATTGCAGCGGATGATGATGTGATGCCACAAACCAAAGAAGCCATCAGTCACGCGCAAGCAGCTGGTGTGCCAATTGTTTTTGCCATCAATAAAATTGACAAACCAAACGCCAATCCTGAAAAAATTAAAGAACAACTTTCACAAATGAATTTATTGGTTGAAGATTGGGGAGGAAAAATCCAGTCTCAGGAAATATCAGCCAAAACTGGTCAGAATGTAGAAGAATTACTTGAAAAAGTATTGCTTGAAGCGGAAATGCTAGATTTAAAAGCAAATCCAAACAAAAGAGCCGTTGGAACTGTGGTTGAAGCATTATTGGATAAGGGACGTGGTTATGTTTCTACCATCTTGGTTCAAGACGGAACCTTGAAAATTGGTGATTATATGCTTGCAGGAAAACACAGCGGTAAAGTAAAAGCGATGTTTGATGAGCGCGGAAATAATATGAAAACTGCAGGACCTTCAACACCGGTTTCAATACTTGGTTTGGATGGTGCGCCGCAAGCAGGTGATAAATTTTACATTTTTGAAGATGAAAAAGAAGCAAAACAAATTGCCTCTAAACGTTCTCAATTACAACGTGAACAATCGGTAAGAACACAACGTCATATCACATTGGATGAAATTGGACGAAGAATTGCCTTAGGAGACTTTAAAGAATTAAACATTATTTTGAAAGGTGATGTGGATGGTTCGGTAGAAGCATTAGCCGATTCATTCCAAAAACTATCAACTGGCGAAATTCAAGTAAATATTATTCATAGAGGCGTTGGTGCCATTACAGAATCAGACGTATTGCTGGCTTCTGCATCTGACGCCATCATAATTGGATTTAACGTAAGACCTTCAGGAAATGCAAGAACATTGGCAGACAATGAAGAAATTGACATCAGAACATATTCTATTATCTATGACGCCATCAACGATTTAAGTGATGCGATGGAAGGGATGTTATCTCCTGAAATGAAAGAAGAAATCTTAGGTAATACCGAGATTAGGGAAGTCTTCAAAATTTCTAAAATTGGAACGATTGCAGGCTGTATGGTATTGAGCGGTAAAATTCAAAGAAATTCTAAAATTAGGGTTATTAGAGATGGTGTCGTAATTCATTCAGGTGATTTAAGCTCTTTAAAACGTTTTAAAGATGATGCAAAAGAAGTTTTAAAAGGCTATGATTGCGGACTTCAAATTAAAAACTTTAATGATATTGAAGTTGGTGATTTAATTGAAGCCTACCACGAAGTTGAAATTAAGAAAAAACTGAAAAGAAATTAGTAAGTTTATTGGATACTACCCAAAAAAAGCTAGCGATATCGCTAGCTTTTTTTATTTGCCAACTGCCCGCAAGCAGCGTCTATGTCTTTCCCCCTGCTTCTGCGCACATTTACAATTATGTCGTTCATTTCCAAAATACTGATGTAATCGGAAATAACCTGCGGTTTTGCCTGTTTAAAATTAGGATCGCCAATTGGGTTGTATTCAATTAAATTTACCTTACACGGCACGTATTTACAAAATTTCACCAATGCCATAATCGCTTCTTTGGTGTCGTTAATACCGTCCCAAACAACATATTCATAAGAAATCCTGCTGTTTGTTTTTTCATACCAATATTCCAAAGCTTCTTTTAAATCTTCTAAAGGAAAATCTTTGGTAAATGGCATAATTTTGTTGCGAACTTCATCAATTGCGGAATGCAAAGAAACCGCCAAATTAAATTTCACCTCATCATCCGCCAATTTTTTGATCATTTTTGGAATTCCGGAAGTGGAAACCGTGATGCGTTTTGGCGAAATTCCCAAACCTTCTTCAGAAGTTATTTTCTCAATCGACTTTAAAACATTGTTATAATTCATTAATGGTTCACCCATTCCCATAAAAACGATATTCGACAATTTGTGGTTGTAATACAACAAGCTTTCCTTATTTATGGCAGCCACCTGATCATAAATTTCATCAGGATTTAAGTTTCGCATCTTTTTTAATTGAGCCGTAGCGCAAAAACTGCAGTCTAAACTGCACCCGACTTGGCTGGATACGCAAGCAGTGGTTCTTGATTCGGTCGGAATTAAAACCGATTCCACAATCAAACCATCGTGCAACCGCACCGCATTTTTTACGGTTCCGTCGGCACTGCGTTGCATTTGGTCAACTTCAATATGGTTGATCACAAAATGAGTTTCCAACATTTGGCGCGTTTCCTTTGAAATATTGGTCATATCCTCAAATGAATGCGCACTTTTAACCCACAACCATTCATAAACCTGATTTCCCCTAAATTCCTTGTCGCCTTTTTCCACAAAAAATTCGCGCAATTGGGTTTTGGTTAAAGCACGAATGTCCTTTTTTTTAATCATTTTAAACAGGGTTTATAAAAAGATTCCCGCAAAGGGCGGGAATTTTATTATTAAAAATAGTATTTTATTATGAACTGATCTTGACTTTTTCTAATTGGCTGTAAAATGGTCTTTTTAACCCATATTTCGACTTTTTCTTACTCCGTAGCTAAGGCTATGCAGCGCTAAAAAGGCTGCATCTGGGACAAAAATCCCTATTTTTCGCTTCAATCAAAAAAGTCAAGATGAGTTCTATATAATTAACATCGCATCGCCATACGAGTAAAATTTATATTTTTCTTTAACGGCTTCTTCATAAGCTTCCATTAAAAAATCGTAACCCGCAAAAGCGGCTGCCATCATCATTAAAGTAGATTTCGGCGTATGAAAATTTGTGACCATACAATTGGCGATGCTAAAATCGTAAGGAGGGAAAATAAATTTATTGGTCCACCCGTTAAACGAATTTAAGTGATTGTTTGATGAAACCGCACTTTCAATACCACGCATTACCGTTGTGCCAACAGCGCAAATTTTTCTTTTTTGATCGATGGATCTGTTCACAATATCAACAGCATCCTGCGTAATAATCAAACGTTCAGAATCCATTTTATGTTTCGATAAATCTTCAACTTCTACAGGATTAAAAGTTCCCAAGCCAACGTGCAAGGTAATTTCTGCAAAGTCAATTCCTTTAATTTCCAAACGTTTCATTAAATGTTTGGAAAAGTGCAATCCGGCAGTTGGTGCTGCAATGGCGCCTTCGTGTTTTGCATAAATTGTTTGGTAACGTTCTTCATCATCTTTTTCAACAGCTCTTTTAATATATTTCGGCAATGGTGTTTCTCCCAATTCTTCCAACTTTTTTCTAAATTCTTCGTAAGAACCATCATATAAAAAACGCAATGTTCGTCCGCGAGACGTTGTATTGTCAATGACTTCAGCAACCAAACTTTCATCGTCACCAAAAAACAATTTGTTTCCGATTCTTATTTTACGAGCCGGATCAACCAAAACATCCCACAACCTGCTTTCGGCGTTTAATTCTCTCAATAAAAAAACTTCAATGCGTGCACCAGTTTTTTCCTTTTCACCATACATTCTTGCAGGAAAAACTTTGGTATTGTTCAAAATCATTAAATCCCCTTCATCAAAATAATTAATTATTTCTTTAAAATTATGATGTTCAATGGTTTTCTTTTTCCGGTCCAAAACCATTAACCTCGATTCATCCCTATTTTCTGCCGGATATTCTGCCAATAAATCTTCTGGTAATTCGAACTTAAATTTTGATAATTTCATCTAGTTATTTTAATTATTTTTTAGTGATCAAATGAAAAAAAGCTATGAATTCTTTCAAGGAAAATTAGCTTTTACCCTACTGTTTCTTCCTTACATTTATTAGAAAGAGGGCAAAGATACAACATCCGCATAGGCGTTGTCAAGTGTTTTAGAATAAAAGTTTGTTTTGCAGCCTATTAACGGCTAATTTGGTCAAAATCTTCCCAAAAAGTCGGATAAGATTTTGAAACTACGCCAGCATCTTCAATTTCGATGGCAACTTTTACGGCCAAAGGCGCAAAAGCCATCGCCATTCTGTGGTCGTCATAAGTGGCAATACTGATATTTTCATTTATGTTGGTTGATGGCTTTAGATGCAACGTTTCATTGGTAATAATGACCTCGCCTCCTAATTTTTCAATTTCTGTTTTAAGCGCCACCAACCTGTCGGTTTCCTTTATTTTTAGGGTATGAAGTCCCGTTAAATAACATTCAATTCCCAAACCGAAACAAGTAACGGCAATGGTTTGCGCAATATCCGGCGCGTTAATTAAGTTTAAGGTTAAAGGTTTAAGGTTTAATGTTTGGCTATTTTTTAAAATGATGTTATTTTCGTTAGATTCTGTTGAAACGCCTAGATTTTCATAAATTACAGCCAATGCGGAATCGCCCTGCAGACTGTTTTTTTTGTAAGATGATAAGGTTATTTCTGAATTCGGACTAAGCGCGCACAAACTGTAAAAATATGATGCCGAACTCCAGTCTGATTCTACGGTCACTGTTTTAGTTTCAATGGTTGGTTTTGGTTTTACGGCAATCAAATTTCCTTCCCAAACATAGTCGATACCCAATTCGGCCAAGAGTTGCAGCGTCATTTTTATGTATGGAACAGAAGTGACTTCACCTTTAAATTTCAATTTCAATCCGTTTTGTAAAGTCGGCGCAATTAACAACAAGGCCGAAATGTATTGGCTGCTTACATTTCCTTCAATTTCAACAAAATCCTTCGTCAACTTTTTTCCAGAAATTTTTAATGGCGGAAAACCTTCTTTTTCAAGATAATGAATGTTGGCGCCCAATGAAGTCAGTGCTTCAACCAAAATTTTTACTGGTCGGTCTTTCATTCTGTGCGAACCGGTCAATACAATTTCACGGCCCTCTTTTACCGAAAAATAAGCTGTTAAAAAACGCATCGCCGTTCCGGCGTGTCCAATATTTATTTCAGAGGAATTGCTTTTTAGCGCTTTTTGCATCAATTCACTATCATCGGAATTTGAAATATTTTCAATCGTTAAATTCGGATAAAACTGTTGTAAAACCAACAATCGGTTTGTTTCGCTTTTTGATCCAGTAATTTGGATATTTCCTTTTATAACTTTATAGATTTTCTTAATTTTTAACGGCTCCATCATTTTTAATTGGTAATTTCAGTAAAATTATTTTTTAATAAACTTGTAATAACCCGCCATCAGCAATCCATAAACAAGTGCCATCACCAACTGAATTGTCACAAATGACATCCAGGCTTCTGCGGAAAAATATTCTGCAATCATACCTGAAACTCCGCTATTTTTAAAAATTGAAATAATAATTTTCAGGATGGTGACCACCACAAAAAAGATCAATGCAAATCGAAAGGTCAATTTTAAAAACGACTGATTTTTATAAGGATTCATTTATTTTAATTTTTTATTATTTTGATGACGGTCATGATCCCGTTTTGTTTTTACGTCCATTTTTTTATCAAAAGCCGCCTGTAAATCAACACCCGTCTGATTTGCCAAACACAAAACCACAAAAACCACATCGGCCAGTTCTTCGCCCAAATCTTTTCCTTTATCGCTTTCCTTTTCACTTTGTTCGCCATAACGCCGCGCAATAATTCGCGCCACTTCACCAACTTCTTCAGTCAATTGCGCCATATTGGTCAATTCATTAAAATAACGGACTCCGTGTTCTTTTATCCAATTGTCAACGACAAGCTGTGCGTTTTTAATCTCCATTTTTCTTGTTTTTATTGAAGTTCAAAGATAGTGAACTTATTAAATTATTAGTGCCTAAAGTTTGGAGTGCCTAAAATGCCTAAAGTTATATTGTTCCAAAATCTGAAATGACACAAAAGTTTGTGGTTTATAATTTTTATTGACAAAATCAAATTAAATAAAAAAAATGAAATTTTACTTCACAAAAGCCGTCTTTCGTTTTTTTTAACGCTAAGTACTCGAAACTTTAGGTACTCTAAGTACTTGTTTTTTGTTGACTTTTTACTTTATTAAATAGGTTAGAAAAATTTCTCTTGAAATTTCATCGGCTCCCAGACTTGCCAAATGCGCATTATAAACCTGGCAATCGATCAATGTATAATGTTCTTTTTCCAGTTTTTGAACCAAATAAACAAAAGCGAATTTTGAGGCATTGCTCACCTTGCTGAACATACTTTCCCCGCAAAAAACGTGTCCTAAATCGATGCCATACAATCCGCCAACCAATTCATCTCCTTCCCAAACCTCCACCGATTTTGCCACACCCAATTGGTGTAAATTAATATAGGCCTGTTCCATTTCATCGGTGATCCAGGTTCCGCCCTGCCCTTCTCTGTAACTGTTTTTACAGTTAGAAATTACTTCCGAAAAATTTTGATTGAAGGTTGCCCTAAATTGATTTTTCCGAATGATTTGCTTCATACTTTTCGAAATTTTCAGATTTTTTGGAAACAGAACCATTCTTGGATCCGGGCTGTACCAAATAATGGGTTCTCTCGGATTGTACCAAGGAAAAATTCCGCTTTTATAAGCCAGCAACAATCTTTCAGCCGACAAATCCCCTCCGATGGCCAATAATCCATTTTTATCCGCCAAATTCACCGAAGGAAATACCAAATCTTTTGAAAGCAAATACATTCCTAATTATTTTTTTTACAAATATAACCAAACAAAAAAAGAGAAAAACCAGGGTTTTTCTCTTTTTAATACTATTTAAACCGACTTAAAACGGTAAATCATCCGGTTCGCTGTCGTCTATTTCTGTAGTGGTTTCAAATTTAGCAGGTGGTGCTGTTGGTTTTGCCCCAGAAGCGCCATCCGCTTGTGCTACTTCTATTCTCCATCCTTGAATTGAGTTAAAATACACGGCTTCTCCCTGTGGATTGATCCATTCTCTTCCTCTTAGATTGATGGATACTTTTACGTCTTGCCCAACTTGATAACTATTTAATAAATCACATTTATCTTGCACAAATTCCACCATCAACGGTTGTGGATATTGTTCATTTGTAGTAATTACCAATTCTCTTTTTCTAAAACCACTTGCCCCAAAGGTTTTAGGTTCATCAATTTTTTTGATTTTTCCTGTAATTTCCATATTTCTAATTATTGTATTAAAAGTACTTTCCAAGCACTCGACACTTCGTTTTTTTCTAAAAGCGCTTTCGCAAATGTATGTTTTTTCACCGTATTAATTCCAACATATTCCAAATGTTCTTTCGCAAACTTATCAACATCTGCTTCAGAAGGAATCATTTCTAAATTGGCCAACATTCCCAAATCATTTCCTGTTAAGATGCGGCTGTTTCTTATTTCTGAAGGAATGGCATCAACCCCAATTCCCAGCGTTGTCAGTGGTTTTGGTATTTCAAAAAAACCTTCTCTTGCGCGTGAATACAAGCTTCCTCCAGCCCTTGCCACCAAATCTAATTTGAATTGGTTGATAGTGCCGTCTTCATGCAAATACTCTTTTTTTATGTGCAATTTTACCACTTCGCAAATGATCAAATTTCCTGCACCGCCTTCTGTACCAAGTTCCACTATTTCTTTAACCTTGCACTCAAATTGTATGGGCGATTCTCCAACCCTGAACGGTTTCACTTTTTCAGAAGGCAACATGGTAAAACCCGCTTTTAAAAACTCATTCACGCCTTCGGGATATTCGCTGCTCGCCAACGACATTTGATGAACAATATCATAGTTCACCACATTAATCACCACTTCCTTTGTCGCTTTTGCATTTTCCAACGTGTGTTTTGTGGTGTTATCCCGCACACGGCGCGCTGGTGAAAATATTAAAATGGGCGGATTTGCACTAAAAACATTAAAAAAACTAAAGGGCGATAAATTAGGCTTTCCAAGTGCATCAAGCGTGCTTGCAAAGGCAATCGGGCGTGGCGCAATGGCGCTTTGCAAATATTCCTGCAACTTAACTGTTGATATGTCATTTGGATCTATGCTTAGCATCTATTTTCATTTTTAACAAATATAAATATTTCAAGGTTAAAATAATATAGATTTTATTTTTAAGTTATAGTAACTTATACTTTATATTTGAATATGGCTTCACAAAAGAATACTCAGATAATCCGTTGGACAGTAATTTTGTCTTCATTTATCATTGTTGCCCTCATTCTTTGGAATACGTATGATTTTTTTCAGAAATTTAAAAACGAGGAACGCTCCAAAATGGAAATTTTAGCGAAAGCTTATGAACGTTTCAGCAGTGCCAGTCTAAATACCGATATTTCTCTTGAAGCTAAAATTATTGGCAACAATCATAATATCCCGATGATTATTACCGATGAAAAAGACAGCATCACCGAATGGTCCAATTTAGATTCTCTTAAAATAAAAAAGAAAAACTATTTGGAAAAACAGCTTTTTTTGATGAAAAGCCAAAACAATCCCATCACAATTAGCTATAAAGGAGAAGACTTAAAGCAATATATTTACTACCGCAATTCCGATTTATTGACCAAACTCAAATATTATCCCGTAGCGCTGATTCTTATTTTATTTTTATTTGCCAGCGTTATTTACCTGTTTTTTAAATCGAATAAAGTGGCGGAACAAAACAAACTTTGGACCGGAATGGCCAAAGAAACTGCCCATCAAATTGGCACGCCTTTATCATCGCTGCTGGGTTGGATTGAAATTTTACGACTGGAAAACACCAATGAAAACACCATAAAAGAAATTGAAAATGATGTAGTGCGATTAAACACCATTGCGGAAAGGTTTTCAAAAATTGGCTCTATTCCTGAATTGAAAAAACAAAATGTGGTGGAAGCAACCAACGATTCGTTTGAATATCTCAAATTAAGAAGCTCCAAACAAGTTGTTTTTAATTTTGACTCCTCAAAAAAGGAAATTTACGCCAAAATAAATCTGCAATTGTTTAGTTGGGTGATCGAAAATTTGGTAAAAAACGCCATTGATGCTATGGAAGGAAAAGGAAAAATAACACTTCTAATAACTGAAAACAATAAAAATATAACCATCACCATTACCGACACCGGCAAAGGAATTCCAAAACATTTGCAACACGAAATTTTTACACCAGGTTTTACCACCAAAAAACGCGGCTGGGGATTGGGATTGTCACTCGCAAAACGAATTATTGAAGATTACCACAACGGTAAAATCACTGTTTTAAAATCGGAATTGGGTAAAGGAACCACTTTTGCGATTACCCTGAAAAAATAATATTACATATTGTCCGCAATCGCTTTGGCAATCGCTTCAAATTCCGCTGGCTTCAAGGTCACTTTATGCATAAATTGGATGTCCTGCATCGCTTCTAAAGGAATTAAATGCACGTGAACGTGAGGCACTTCCAATCCGATAACAGCCATTCCAACGCGTTTGCACGGAATTGTTTTTTCCAGTGCAATGGCAATTTTTCGTGAAAAACGCATTAAGCCATTGTAAGTTTCCTCATCCAATTCAAAAAGTTTGTTAGCTTCCTTTTTTGGCACCACCAATGTATGGCCTTTTGCATTCGGATTTACATCCAAAAAAGCATAAAAATCGTCGTTTTCGGCAACTTTATAAGATGGGATTTCACCATTAATTATTTTTGTGAATATTGTGCTCATGGTTTTATTTTTACCCAAAATTAATAAACCCTTTCCAAATAAAAAATTGAAAAGGATTTATGCGATTATTTTACAAAAAAATTATCCTCTGGTAATTTCCAAAATCTCAAATTCCATAACGCCGCTAGGCACCTCAATTTCGGTAATGTCCCCAACTTTTTTCCCCAACAAACCTTTACCTATCGGTGAATTTACCGACAGTTTTCCTTCTTTCAAATTTGTTTCGGAATCGGCCACCAAAATATATTTAAATTCTGCTTTGGTCACCGTGTTTTTTAATCTCACCGTTGAATGAATCAATACTTTTGAAGTATCCAACAAAGATTCATCAACTATTCTTGCATTGGAAAGCACTTCTTTTAATTTGGCGATTTTCAACTCCAACATAGATTGTTCCTCTTTGGCGGCGTGGTATTCGGCATTCTCGCTTAAATCTCCTTTATCTCTTGCTTCAGCAATATCATTACTTATTCTTGTGCGTTCAACACGCTCCAAAAACTCCAATTCATCCTTTAGTTTTTTCAACCCTTCTTCTGTATAATACGAAATATTACTCATAACTTACTGTTTTAATAAATACAAAAATCTCACAACTGGAAACCCAGAATGAGATTTAACACAAATGTACAAAATATTTGTAAATTGCAACCGTTATCCAAAAAACTTGATGTTATAACTATGCGAAAGTTATTTTTATTGTTAGCGCTTGCCCTATTTTTTTCTTGCGAAAAGAACGACACCAACGATATTTTGCCCGATGTTTATGTAGATGAAACCATCAATTTAAATTTACCGCAGTACATTAATCTTCAAACACCAAGCGGATTTGCCCATACAAATGGCGGAATTAAAGGCATTATCATTCAAAATACAGGCATCGGAAATCCGCCGTATAAAGCATTTGACAGAGCCTGTCCAAATAACGACTGCGCAACGCCTATGAATTTTGACGGAAGTTTAAAATTAAAATGCCCTTGCGATAACAGTGAATACAGCATTATAGACGGCTCGCCGCAAACAGCTGGAAATAAACATTTTGCAAGAGAATATAAAGTGTTTGTTATAAATAGCGCTACTTTAAAAATTACCAATTTTTAAATTTTTACAGCTAAAAACTACCTAAAACAATAAAATAATTAACATCCTATTTTTGGGGGTTCCCCGCCAACTGGCGGGTCGTGCTTTTCGTTACAAACTTTTTTACTTCGCCAAAAGGCAAATCAAAAAAGGTTTTTCACTTCTATCACTAACCCAATAATTACCTAATCATTCATAATTTTCATTTAAACCACATAAATTGTTGCAATTATTAAAATTTAGCAATCTTTATTAAAAACAGATTGGTATTTTTGTGGCAAACCTATAAAAGTGAAAAATTATTTCTCATCAAATTTTAGATTGGGCGTATTGGGTGGCGGACAATTAGGCAAAATGTTGTTGGCCGAAACCCAAAAATTCGATATTTACACCTGTATTTTAGACGCAGCAAGCGACGCGCCTTGCGCACAAATTTGCAACGAATTTCACCAGGGAAGTTTAATGGATTTTGATACCGTTTACAACTTCGGCAAAAAAGTGGATTTGTTAACCATTGAAATTGAACACGTAAATATTGAGGCGCTTTTAAAACTTGAAAAAGAAGGTTTGGCCATTTATCCGCAGCCAAGCATTTTGCAAATTATTCAGCATAAAGGAAAACAAAAAGATTTTTTCAAAGAAAATAACATCCCAACAGCTGCACATAAACGATTTTCGTCGCTGCAAGCGTTAAAAAAAGAAGGCTTAAATCATCCTTTTGTTTGGAAATCGGCGCAATTTGGCTATGACGGCACTGGCGTTAAAATCGTTAGAAATGTTGCTGATTTAAATTCATTGCCTGATAATGAGTCGATCACAGAAGATTTAATTCCGTTTAAAAATGAATTGGCTGTCATTGTTGCCAGAAATAAAAACGGAGAAATAAAAACATATCCTGTTGTTGAAATGGAATTCCATCCTGAAGCCAACCAGGTGGAATACGTCATTTGTCCGGCCAGAATTTCTGAAGAAGTCGCTAAAAAAGCCACAAAAATTGCCTTACACGTTGCGGAAGCTTTTGAGCACATTGGCTTGTTGGCAGTGGAGCTTTTTCAAACGGAAGATGACGAAATTTTGGTAAATGAAGTGGCGCCACGCACACACAACAGCGGCCATTACAGCATTGAAGCATCTTACACAAATCAGTTTGAGCAGCACTTGCGCAGCATTTTAAACCTTCCTTTGGGGAATACAGAAAGCAAAGTTGCCGGAATTATGGTAAATTTGGTGGGTGAAGAAGGTTTTTCGGGTGATGTGATTTATCAAAATATAGAAAAAATTCTTGAAATGAAAGGCGTAACGCCACACATTTACGGTAAAAAACAAACAAGGCCTTTCAGAAAAATGGGCCACGTAACCATTGTGAACAACAATTTAACCGAAGCGCGCAACATTGCGGAAGAAGTTAAAAACACCATTAGGGTAATTAGCAATTAATCATAGGAATTTGATTTGTGGGTTTTCAATTTTCAGTCTTTTAATTTTTAAATTTTCAACAAAATGAGCAAAGTAGGAATTATTATGGGAAGCAGTTCAGATCTTCCAATTATGCAACTGGCTATCGCTATCTTACAAAGTTTTAACATTGAAACTGAAGTGGATATTGTATCCGCCCACCGAACGCCCGAAAAACTTTTTGATTACGCAAAAAACGCACATACCCGTGGAATTTCGGTGATTATTGCCGGTGCCGGCGGTGCTGCGCATTTGCCTGGAATGGTGGCTTCAATGAGTCCGTTACCCGTTATTGGTGTTCCAATAAAATCTAGAAACTCCATCGATGGCTGGGATTCCGTGCTGTCAATTCTTCAAATGCCAAGCGGTGTTCCCGTAGCAACCGTTGCTTTAGACGGCGCTGAAAATGCCGGTATTTTGGCCGCACAAATTATTGGCAGTTCCGACAAAAAAGTGCTGGATAAAATTATTCTTTACAAAGAAGCCTTAAAAGCTAAAGTTTATAAAGCCTCAGAGGAACTAAAAAATAAAAAGATTTAAGTTTCGTTTTAAAAAAATATTCAACCTTTCAACATTTCATAATGAGCAATCCATTATTAGCTGATTTTAATACCCCATTTTCAACGGCGCCATTTTCGAAAATTAAAAATAAGCATTTTAAACCTGCATTTATTGAAGGCATTCAACTGGCAAAAGCTGAAATTGACGCCATCACAAACAACAACGCAGCGCCCACTTTTGAAAACACGATGGAAGCTTTGGAATTTGGCGGAGAAAAATTAGACCGTATTTCCAGCATCTTTTTCAATCTAAATTCTGCCGAAACCAGTGAAGAAATTCAAAAAATTGCCCAAGAAATATCACCAATACTTTCTGAATTCTCCAATGACGTTAAATTGAATGAGCCATTGTTCAGAAGGGTTAAGCAAATTTATGAGAAAAAAGATTCGCTTAATTTAACCAAAGAGCAAGACACTTTATTAACCAAATCTTATAAAAGTTTTGTCAGAAACGGCGCTAATTTAAATGAAAAGGATAAAATAGATTTGCGAAAAATTGATATGGAACTTTCCAAATTAAAATTGACTTTTGGAGAGCATGTTTTGGCCGAAGGAAATGATTTTGAACTGCACTTGATCAATGAAAATGATTTAAAAGGCTTGCCTGAAATTACCATTGAAGCTGCGCAATTGGCAGCGAAAGAAAAAAATAAGGAAGGGTGGATTTTTACATTGGATTACCCGAGCTACATTCCATTTATCACCTACGCGGACAATAGAAAACTAAGAAAAAAAATGGCCGTTGCCTTTGGTGCAAAAGCATTCAGAAACAATGAAAATGACAATCAGAAAACTTTATTGAACATTGTAAAACTTCGACATAAAAGGGCAAATTTATTGGGTTATAAAACGCATTCACACTTTGTTTTGGAAGAGCGAATGGCAGAAAATCCAAAAATTGTCAATGATTTTTTAGAAGACCTGCTTGTAAAAGCAAAACCTGCCGCAGAAGCAGAGTTTAAAAACCTGTCGGATTTTACGAAAAAAGACGGCATTAAAAAACTTCAAAAATGGGACAGCGCCTATTATTCGGAAAAATTAAAAAAGGCATTGTTCGATTTGGAAGAAGAACAGTTAAAACCTTATTTCAAATTGCAAAATGTTATTGAAGGCGTATTTACAGTCTCCAACAAATTATACGACTTGGTTTTTGAGGAAATTTACACGGTGGATAAATACCACGATGATGTTAAAACCTTCAAAGTAAATGATACTTTAGGCAATTTTATCGCCATTTTATACGCCGATTTTTTTCCGAGAAAAGGAAAGCGCGACGGTGCGTGGATGACTTCTTTTAAAAGCCAGTGGGTGAAAGAAGACGAAAACTCCAGACCGCACATTTCAATTGTTTGCAATTTTACCAAACCTACGGAAACCAAGCCTTCGTTATTGACTTTTAATGAAGTGACCACCTTGTTTCACGAATTTGGACACGCCTTGCACGGAATGTTGGCTAACACCACCTACCCAAGTTTATCTGGTACAAATGTATATTGGGATTTTGTGGAATTGCCAAGCCAACTGTTAGAAAATTGGTGTTATGAAAAAGAAGCCTTGAATTTGTTTGCAAAACATTATGAAACGAATGAGCCAATTCCTATGGAATTGATTGATAAAATTAAAAAATCGGCTAATTTTTTAGAAGGAATGCAAACGCTGCGTCAGTTGAGTTTGGGAATGTTGGATATGAATTTTCATGCAAATGACCCTTCAAACATAAAAAATGTAAAGGAATTTGAAAACTTGTCGTTTAAAAACACCCAATTATTCCCTGATATCAAAGAAAACTGTATGAGCACTTCTTTTTCACATATTTTTCAGGGCGGTTATTCATCCGGATATTACTCTTACAAATGGGCTGAAGTTTTGGATGCTGATGCTTTTGCTTTCTTTTTGGAAAATGGAATTTTTGACAAAGCTACCGCTCAAAAATTTAAACACAATGTTTTATCAAAAGGGGGAACAGATAAACCTATGAAATTGTATGAAAATTTTAGAGGCAAAAAACCAAATAACACCGCTTTATTAAAAAGAGCGGGATTGCTGAAGTAGATAAAATCTTTAACATAAAAAACACAAACAGCGCCTTTTTGAAGCGCTGTTTGTGTTTTGACTATTTAATAAAAGAAGCAGCCGTAACCAATAACTTGAGAAATTGTCGTCCCCACAACGGTAGTATAATCAAGGTTATTATAGATGTTACGACTGCTATTTTTTGTGCGTCATTGCGAAGTTTTTGCAAAAAACTGTGGCAATCTGCTATTTCTTTGTTTCTATTTCATTTTTAAAATAATGAACTCTGTTCTTCTGTTTAACTGATGTTCTTCGTCGGTACAATTTACCCCGTTTGAACATTTGTTAACCAACTGACTTTCCCCAAATCCTTCGTACTTCGGAATTCTCTTGGTGTCTATACCTTTTGAGATGATGTAATTGTAAGTTGATTTTGCCCTTCTGTTGGACAGTTTCATATTATAATTGTCATCAGCCCTGCTGTCGGTGTGTGACTCAAGCCTAATTACCATTTCAGGATATTTATTCATTAAATTCACAACTTTATCTAACTCTAACGCTGCATCTGGCCTAATATTGGATTTATCCAAATCAAAATAAATGGTATTCAAATCTGCCAAAATAACAACATCTTCTATCGGTGACATCGGAATGTTTAAATCAACGATCAGTTCTCTTTCTTTTTCAAGTCCAAAAGAATTGAATTCCTTTTGTACGTCCTGATATTTTGCTTTGGATCCTTTCAATACAAAATCTTTGTCCCTGTCAATCAAATGTTCGTAGGCACCGTCTGCTTCTGTAATAAAATAGGCGATTTCTTCCCCGTTTTTACGCGCTAAAACCACTTTTGCGCCGGCCACAGGCTCTCCGTTTATGGCATCAAAAATACGTCCTTTCAAGGTTAATGGAGGAATTCTGGTAAAGGCATAAATGTCATCGCCGCCCATACCGCCGTCTCTATTGGAAGAGATATAGCCATTAAGTCCGTCTGGCGACAAATAATAGGCAAAATCGTCTTTCTCGCTGTTGATTGGCTCACCCAAATTAATCACGTTCACAATGTTATCATTCTGGTCTTTTACCGCTGCAAATATGTCCAAAAGCCCTGCGCCGACGTGATCATCGGAAGAAAAATACAAAGTTCCTTCCTCTGAATGAATGAACGGAAAAGATTCATTTCCTTCTGTGTTTACAATGTTTCCTAAATTTTTTGGCGCTCCCAATGAACCGTCAGGGTTCACATCGCTCACATAAATATCTGTTCCGCCTATGCCTCCTGGCATATCAGATGAAAAATATAGTTTTTTGCCATCTTGACTTAAAGATGGGTGATACACAATATAGTTGGCATTGTTCAAATTGGACGGTTTAACATTGATCCATTTGCCGCTAACAAGCTCTGCGCTGTATATACCCATAAGCATTACGCCTTTGCTGTTGGTGATTTTCTTGCTGTCGTGATAATTGTTTCTCGAAAAATACATTTTAGTGCCATCAGCATTGAAGGTTGCCGGTCCGTCGTGATGAATGGTATTTACGTCGCCTTCAAGTTTTTTAGCATTTGCTGCTGAAGCGCCTTCCATTGGAGTCTGATACATATCCAACAGTGGCTGTCCGTCCCAAGCGTATAGTCTTTTTACCGATACGCCTTCATCGCTTGAGGAAGTGAACACAATTTGGTCGTTTAGCGTGACTGCACCAAAATCGTTGTATTTACTGTTGAAGTTTACCTTTTTCAAGAAATTCTTCTCTCTAGAGTTAAAAATACCGCTTGCCAAATCATCATTTTCGAAAAACCGCTTAACCCGCGTGTCTTCTTGGTTTCCGGCGTCGCTGTATTTTTGCATCCATTCCTTTGACGCTTCATACTGTCCGTTGGCTCTTAGAGTTTGGGCATAATACAAATAGTATTCTGAAGGTACATTTGGCTGTTGAACCACTTTCTCATAAATTGGTAACGCTTTTTCCGGCTGGCGAAGCATAATGTAAGCATCTCCCAATTGTCGCATTGCATAATATTTGTTGAAGCTCGTATCCACGAGTTTTTCATAGGTTCCGATTGCCTTTACAAACGAAAAGTCATTGAATTGTCTTTCCGCTTTCTTTTGTCTTGCTGTTTGACCAAATGTCGATGTGCTTATCAAAACAAAAGCTATACATAAAAGTTTTATATTTTTCATAATATTCATCTTTATTTGGTTAGAAATATCTCGGAGATTTTTGTTTGTTTTTCATAAATTTAAATTCATACATCAACAATATCTCGTGAGATCCGTTGGTATAAGGACGAATCTCCCCTGTCGGAATTTCATAGGTGTAGCCAACCCTAAACTGATCTGTAACCTGAAAATCAACAAGGGCGCCAATGTCGCTTTGCTTTCCGTTCATCCGATAAGACCCCCCAAGCCAAAACCTTTCATTAAATAAAAAGTTTGCGGTAACATCCGTTGATAGCGGTGCGCCGTCGGTGTGTTTAACCATAAAGGAAGGCTTAAACTTTACGCTTTCGGCCAAATCAAACACATAGCCTGCTATGGCGTAATAATGAACCCTTTCCAAGGCTTTAAACTCGGTCTTGTTGTTTAAGTCGTGGTTGATGATTTTTGGGATTGAAAGCCCCGCATACCACCTGTCGCTATGAAATAAAATCCCAGCCCCAAAATTCTCGTTCCACCTGTTTAAACGTTCGTTAAAATAAGGATCTTGGTTCACCTCGGTGGCATTGTACAGTTCTTCCGCCAATTTATAATAGGTCATCCCGGCTTTTAAACCAAAACTGATGTCAACAGTCTCACTCGCCTGAATGGTATAGGAGAAATCTCCGTATACATAGGTGAAGTTTTCATAACCTGCTTTATCATTTATCAAGGACAACCCTAATCCTATTTTCTCGTTTCTCAACGGGGAATGGATGGAGAGTGTTTGTGTTTGTGGCCCTCCGTCAAATCCTGCCCACTGGTTCCTGTTTAACCCAACGATACTTAATGCGTCCCTACTCCCGGCATAGGCTGGGTTAATGGCGATTGTATTGTACATATATTGGGTAAACTGCGGTAGTTGCTGGGCGTTTGAATATTCAAAGCCTGCGATCAGCAATACTATTATTGAAATTATACGTTTCATAGTTCTATTTTTATTAATGAGTGCCTAAATAAATGTATCCTGTTATTGGTTTTAAAGAGCTACCACCAGTATCAATTATATTAACAATATAATAATAAGTTCCAGTAGGCAATTCTGAATTTGATCCGATTTTCATTCCGGAACCGTCGTGTCTACCTGACCAGTTGTTCAAATAATTATCTGAATGGTAAACCATTTTACCCCAGCGGTTGAATATTTTAACTATATATTTACAAGTGTTTCCTGTTGAAATATCCCCAACACTAAATACGTCATTTATACCATCTCCGTTTGGTGTTACAACTTTAGAAATATCCTCAGCAGTTGAACAGGCCAATACCACACAGTCGGTATTGACATTTACAAATACTGTAATAATTCTGCCGCAGTCTCCAGGTTCTGTATAGGTAAACTCAAAATCTCCCAAATTTACCACTGAAGGATCAAAACTGCTTCCTGACAAACCGCCGCTGTTCATATCATCTGTCCAAGTGCCTCCAGAAACAAAGTTACTTGGCAATAAGGATGTCAAATTTAAGCTTGAGTCTTCTATACATAGCGCTATTGAACTACCTTCGATTTCAGCAGCCACAAAATTCTCTGTTACTGTTATGGTTTTTGCACCTGAACATCCATTGCCGCTGTCAGTTACAACCACTGTGTATTCTCCTGCTTGGTTAACTACTATGGACGCGGTTGTTGCTCCGGTATTCCACAAATAACTTGCCGTACCCTGAACTGTGGCGCCACTAGCATTTAGAGTGATACTTGCTGCGTTACAGTTCAATTCTGTAGGTCCGCTAATGTTCACTACCGGCGGCGTTGTATTTTGCGCCACGGTCACTGTCGCTGTTGCGGCACATCCATTGCTGCTGTCCAAAACAACTACTGAATATTCGCCTGGAGCAGAAACCGTAATTGAAGCGGTGGTATCTCCTGTGTTCCACAAATAACTTGCGATGCCTGAAACTGTTGCTGTTGCAACTAAAGTGGCACTTTGCGTTGTGCAGGTCAATACTGCATTTCCACTGATGCTTGCTGCAGGTGGTGTGGCATTTCCTGTTACTGTCACAGTTGCAACTGAAGAACAACCACTGTTGCCGTCTGTTACTGTTACCGAATAGTTGCCTGCTGCTGTTACATTAATTGTTGATGTAGTGGCTCCAGTGCTCCATAAGTAACTTGCTGTTCCCTGAACTGTAGCTGATGCAGTTAAAGTAGTGCTTTCATTTATACAATTCAATACTGAATTTCCGCTGATGGTTACCACTGGTGTTGCATTGATAGTCAAGGTCACCGCTGTTCTTGTTAAACTTAAACAAGTTCCGTTGCTTGATTCTGCATAATAGGTTACGCTTCCAACGCCTACTTGTGTTGGATTAGCAACTACGCTTCCGCCTGTTGCTGCAGTGTACCAAGTGATGGTTCCACCTGTGGCTGTTGCAGTCAAAGTTTGTGTTGGTGAACCGTTAGAACAAACTGTTTGGTTGCCTCCACTAATTGGCGCATCTGGCGCAGCATTGATGGTCAAGGTCACCGCTGTTCTTGTCAAACTTGAACAAGTTCCGTTGCTTGACTGTGCATAATATGTTGCGCTTCCAACGCCTACTTGTGTTGGATTGGCAACTACGCTTCCACCAGTTGCTGCAGTATACCAAGTGATGGTTCCGCCTGTGGCTGTCGCAGTCAAAGTTTGTGTTGTTGTACCATCAGAACAAACTGTTTGGTCGCCTCCACTTATCGGTGCAACTGGTGCTGCATTGATGGTTAAGGTCACTGCTGTTCTTGATAAACTTGAACAAGTTCCGTTGTTTGATTCTGCATAATAAGTTGCACTTCCAATGCCTACTTGTGTTGGACTAACAACAATGCTTCCGCCTGTGGCTGCAGTGTACCAAATTATTGTTCCGCCTGTGGCTGTCGCAGTCAAAGTTTGTGTTGGTGAACCGTTAGAACAAACTGTTTGGTCGCCTCCACTTATCGGTGCAACTGGTGCTGCATTGATGGTTAAGGTCACTGCTGTTCTTGATAAA
>JAUXPH010000056.1 GCA_030683995.1 Lutibacter sp. | reverse complement strand
CCCCTCTTGAGAGGGGTTAGGGGTAATGTCATTAAGTTAAGGTAATATTTGTCATTCCGACAAAGGAGGAATCGCAACAAATGAGCACGTATGATGAGATTCCTCGTACCTCGGAATGACAAAAATAATGAATAAATGTCTTAACTTAATGACATTGGGGTTAGGGGTGTGTATTTGAATGATATGTTTAGTTTGATAATTCGAATTTGCGTTAGCGATAGCAGCGGTATCCTTTTTTGAAATGAAATGGAAAAAAAGATTTAGCGAATAGCGTGACCCGCCAGTTGGAGGGAAACGCCAATAAAAAATTAAAAATTAAAGTCAGAAGGCCGAAGTCGGAAGACCGAGGTTAAAAAACTTGAAACCTGAAACAACCAATAACCAAAAAAATGAAAGTAACAGATCACATAAAACAAGCCAAGGGGAAAACATTGTTTTCGTTTGAAATTGTGCCGCCGCAAAAGGGGCAAAATATTCAGGAATTGTACGACAATATCAACCCGCTGATGGAATTTAAGCCGCCTTTTATTGATGTGACCACATCGAGGGAAGAACACCTTTATATTTCTAAGGAAAATGGACTTCTGGAACAAAAAATTACGCGGATGAGGCCGGGAACGGTGGGGATTTGCGCGTCGTTAAAATACAAATACAATGTGGATGCGATTCCGCACGTGTTGTGTGGCGGATTTACGAAGGAAGAGACGGAATATTTGTTGGTGGATTGTCATTATTTGGGCCTGGACAATGTGATGGCTTTGCGTGGTGATGCGATGAAACACGAAAAATATTTTGCGCAAACAAAGGGCGGACATCAATATGCGCGTGAATTGGTGATGCAGATCAGTGATTTGAACAAAGGGAAATATTTGCACGAAATAGTGGAAACTTTATACAAACCCGATTTTTGCATTGGGGTGGCCGGATATCCGGAAAAACACATGGAATCGCCAAGTTTAGAAGCAGATTTGCGAAGACTGAAAGATAAAATTGATGCAGGAGCCGATTATGTGGTGACACAAATGTTTTTTGACAATCGGAAGTTTTTTGATTTTGTGGAGAAAGCACGTGCAATGGGAATCACGGTTCCCATAATTCCGGGCATAAAACCCATCGCCATAAAACGCCATTTGCAGGTGCTTCCGCAGGTATTTAAACTGGATTTGCCCGAAGCGCTGATTTCTGAAATTGAAAAATGCAGCAGCAATGAACAAATAAGGGAAGTTGGTGTGGAATGGGCCATTGTGCAATCTAAAGAGTTAATTGAAAAAGGCGTTCCTGTAGTTCATTTTTATTCGATGGGAAAATCGGACAATATTAAAGCGATTGCGAAGGAAGTGTTTTAAAAATGTTTCCCTTCGACTCAGGGTACCTATTTGTTTAAGCGTTTAATCGTTTAACTGTTTAACTGTTTAACTGTTTAATTGTTTAACTGTTGCCCTTCGACTACGCTCAGGGTACCAATTTGTTGAAGCGTTTAACTGTTGCCCTTCGACTACGCTCAGGGTACCTATTTGTTTAAGCGTTTAATCGTTTAATTGTTTAACTGTTTTCCTTCGACTCCGCTCAGGGTACCTATTTGTTTAAGCGTTTAATCGTTTAACTGTTTAATCAAAAATTCAAAATCCATAATTCATCATTAATGCATTGCCGTATTATCTAATTTATTAATCGCTTCATAAATAAAAGTAATATTGCTTAAGCGGTTATGGTGAAATATTTGTTTACTTTTGTACCATAACAGAGAAATTAATAATTAAAAAAATAGAATATGGCAATTGAAGTAACAGATGCAACTTTTGACGAAGTGGTGTTAAAATCGGATAAACCGGTTATGGTTGATTTTTGGGCGGCTTGGTGCGGACCTTGTAGAATGGTGGCGCCAATTATGGACCAATTAACTACAGAATATGCTGGAAAAGCAGTAATCGCTAAAGTGGATGTGGATTCAAATCAGAAATTTGCTGCTGAATATGGCGTAAGAAATATACCGACTGTTTTGGTTTTTAAAAATGGTGAAGTTGTTGAAAAACAAGTGGGCGTTGCGCCAAAAGCAACCTATGCGCAAAAAATTGATGCGCATTTATAAGATCTTATTTTAAGAAATTAAAAAGAAAAGGCTTGACAATTTGTTAAGCCTTTTCTTTTTATATACTATATTTACAAGAATCAAATTGGTAACTATGTCCGGTATTTCATTGGAAAATATTTCTGAATTGCACCACCTCGAATTGTTGGCGAAACAAGTGGTGGAAGGATTTATTACCGGGATGCACAAGAGTCCGTTTCACGGTTTTTCCGTTGAATTTGCAGAACATATCAATTACAACCAGGGCGAAAGCACGCGGCATATCGACTGGAAATTATACGCAAAAACCAAAAAGCTATTTGTAAAACGCTACGAAGAGGAAACCAATTTGCGTTGCCATTTAATCATAGACAATTCGGCTTCCATGCATTTTCCGGTGGTTAAAAATCCGTCCATGGACAATCTGACAAAAATTGCTTTTTCTGCCATTGCTTCTGCGGCCCTGATGGAATTGTTAAAACGGCAGAGAGACGCTGTCGGACTCAGTATTTACAGTGATATCAATGAGTATTATGCCCCGGCAAAAGGAAGTGAGCGTCACCGAAGAATGGTGATGGCCCAATTGGAAGATTTGTTGAAGCAGCCATCTAAAAAGACGACGGAAACCTATAAATTTTTACACGAAATAGCGGAAAAAATAAACAGAAGATCGCTCGTTTTCTTGTTTACGGATATGTTCCAGACCAACAGAAGCGAAAAAGAGCTGTTTGAAGCCCTTCGGCATCTAAAACACAACAAACACGAGGTTGTTTTGTTTCATACTTACGACGGAAAGCTGGAATTGAACTTCGATTTTGGAGATTCGCCCAAAAAATTTGTTGACGTAGAAACAGGAGAACAGCTTAATTTGTATGCTTCATCGGTGAAAAACAACTATAAATCGGCGATGGAAACCTATTTTAACGATTTGAGGCTTAAGTGTATGCAGTATAAAATAGATTATGTGCCCGTTGACATCCATAAAGGGTTTAATCAGATCCTGATTTCCTATTTAACAGGACGAAAAAGATTTTTATAATATTTATCGGAAAAACCTTTGCCAATACAAAAAACGCTGTTATATTTGCATCCGCTAAGAGCAACGGTTTGGTAGTTCAGCTGGTTAGAATACCTGCCTGTCACGCAGGGGGTCGCGGGTTCGAGTCCCGTCCAGACCGCTTTTAAGAGTAAAATAAAACCTTAACAATCTAATAATTAGAGAGTTAAGGTTTTTTCATTACAGATTTAGTCAGCGGTTAGTCAGCGCCAGAGAAAAGCATAATAATGCATTAATTCTATTCCAGGTGCTGTTTCAAATTTAGAGTCTATTTGAAACAAATAACATTTGACTTTATTTCAAGCCTTTACAGCGCGTTTCTTTTTCTGACTAACAATGACTATGCTTTTTAAGAGAAACTCTTTCTCAGGGGATTATTTCATCATTAAATTGCGTCCTGTTAATGTATTAACCTTTCAAAGTCAGAATAGTGAAATTCCATTTCATTCCTATGCAGGTTATACATTATTTGTTCCTCATATAAATCTTTACTTCTCTTCCTTATTGCTTTAGGTGACTTAACAGGCCTAAGATTCATCTTGTTGTTTGAATAGGTTTTAAAGGAATAACCTTTAGCCCTGATCTCTTTCACTATCCATTTGGCAATGGCATAATGCCTGTTCTTAAATGTATCAAGCATATTATAGTACTTGTCAAATATTTCTTTTAGGACCTGGTCCTCTTTATGAATAAAGACTTTGTATTTAAGATTATTCTTTGTGTACGTAATGGTACCATCACCATTTTTGGTGACGGACACCTTAAAATTGGTAATAAACATAATTCTAAGTTTTCTGATTAATTTTGAAAATGTGAAGAATACTTTCCGGAAAGAATTTGCTTTAATATTTTATATTCATCCTAATAATTCCCTAATATATAGTATACATAAACATCTAAAAAAACATAATTGAAAGCATTAGTGTAGATAGTAAGTAATTAAAAAGACATAAAATGTCATAATAATATGATACTTTAATGCTTTTCCTTCTTGATTTTTTATGTGTTTTTACCGTTAAAAGCCCTCAAGGTGGCTTGTAGGACAGTTAAGAGAGCGTGAATGAATATTAATTTTTAGATAATTTAATTTAAGATTGGACTATTTATTTCGGGATCTTAACCATGGGGCGTATACTAACGTGTAGCCTAAGCCTGCAAACGTTAATGAAGCTGCCATAGTTACTCCTAACAATACAGTTGCATACATTGTGAGCCCAAATATAATTAAGTCCACGACTCTATTGCTTTTGGTGATCATGTATTTAACATATTTGTTGCTTTCAGATATGGCAATTAGTCCGGCTAAGGTTATTGTTCCAAAGAATACATATGTGCTAATGGTGGCTCCTATTGCCATTCCCAAGATGGTAATTCCTCCAAATATTAAAGCCCCTGCGGTTAAAGGCAAGGGCTTTACTTCCGGTATTTGAAAAAGTATTGATTTACGCTTTTCCTTCAGTGGTACTGAATGTTTCTTAATTCTAAGAATTTCAATCACTTCCTGCTTGAATGTTGCTCGTCTCATAATTTATTGATTTACTGGTTTCAGATTTTTGTTTGCTATCATTACTTTTAGTTTGGTTCCCATTTCCTGGGAAGCATCCAGAAGGTTCTTGGGTGCTTGAATGACCATATCCTGATAGCCTTTGGTTCTTTCCTTTCTGATAGTGATGAGGTCTTCATAACTTTCATTGTAAATACCTAATTTGGTTAATACGGTTGCTTCGCCTTTGGCTACCGTATTTGCACCGTACTGTAAGACATCGGCTCCTGTTTGTACTGTTAAGTGCAAAGCACCTAATACCTTTTGTGTTGTGAAGCCTGCGGCTACTTTCGCTAACGTTGCTGCTGTTTCAGCATTGAATGATGATTTTTTCATTATACTATGGTTTTTGTGATTAGTACTCAGTTTTTTTATAAACTTTAATTCTTCGTGTTCTTTTAGATACTGACTGGATACCTCAACGGCTTTTTCAAAGCCTATCTGGTCCATACTTCCTAAATGGATTTTGTATGTTGGATACCTTTCGTGTAATTCCTCATAGATTTCCTTGAGGGATTTGTTCTTCCAGAGATCGAAGATTTGATTGTGTTCAACGGCTACATAGCCCTTGTTGGTTAATACAACTACAATCTTTTTTGTTTTCATTGTTTAGATGCCTGTTTCCAGGACTTTATTTAATTAATAAATAGTGATGATTGTCTTTATGATTTTTAAACTGGCAGATAGTTAGCCAGTCTTTTGAGTTATCTGTTGATAGTTGGGATAATAAAGTAGTTACTGGTTTTTGGTTAAGCAATAAAGCTCATCGCTTTTTAAAGTTTAATGGTTTTAGTTATTGCAATGCTTTGTATTGGTTATCTCTTCTTTCTTTTATGGTCTCGCTGATACCTTGGAAGATTCCTTTGCCGATGGCGCCGAGAATAGAGATGGTGGTAATGGATACGTCAATTGTTGTGGTCACCACTTTCTTGGTGGTGTCACGTATTTGACGCTCGTCAAATGTGATTTGAACTGTTTTCATAATGTAAGATTTAAATTGTTAAAGACTCTCTTTTTGATTGTATGTATGGATACCCCCGTACCTAAAAAATGGAAAGTTGGGCGGGGGTAATTATCATACTGTAAAAGAAGTGGGTGTTGGTGAAATATTTTTTAGGACGGAAACAGCTATCTATTAAAAAAGGTTATCTTAGACTCATTTTAAATTATAACCAAAATTATATTATTGTTGAAAGTTGCTATATATTTGATTATATGGTACATACAATTGAAATAATTCTTTAATTATATAAAACATATTATATGGCAAGAAGAATTAATAGAAAGACATTTCTGTTTAGAATGATTGGATTATCTCTGCTTCAATTAATAAATTATCTCTATTATGAAGATGTTTTTAATCAAGGTTACGAAAGCTTTGGGGACAATTTCACTACAGCTTGGATAATTTCTATACTTTTAATATCATCTGGACTTTCTCAGGTTGTTCTAAGGCTTCATGATATTAATTTATCAGGGTGGTTTGCATTTTTTGCACTAATACCAATTATAAATATTCCATTTATTGCATTGTATTTTATCCCTGGAACAAAGGGATCTAATAAGTACGGTGAAAATTGTAAGAATTCTATATTTCAACCTATTTTTGACTTGTCTAATTACAAAAGGAGGAGTATGGAAAAAGATATCTCAACAATTAATTATAAAACCAAATTGTTAAAAGATAGTTTCAACTCAGGGTTAATTACCCAAAATGAGTTCAATGATAAAGTGGGTAAATTGACAGTTAATAGAGAAAATATAGAATCAAGACTTGAAGAAATTAATGTAACCAAAGTGGAAACAGAATTAATTTGGAATCAATTAGATGGATTAAAAGTTTTAAGAAACAAAAGAATACTTAATCAGAAAGAATACAACGAAAAAGTTAAGTCACTCTTCAAAAGACTTAAAGAGATGAGAAATGTTAAAAGGACACTATCCTAAAAAGTGTGTAAACATAATTCTCGGGGTTCAATTTTTTACGATTGAACCCTTTTTTCAAATATAGTAATAAATTGATTTAAAATCAATCCCCAATTCCTAATAGGCACAGTCCATTTTTTTGTAACTTC
>JAUXPH010000071.1 GCA_030683995.1 Lutibacter sp. | reverse complement strand
TTGGCGGTAGTTTCTTCAGTAGCCATTTGAACTCTTTTTATTCCTTCAGCAAGTTCTTTCTCTTCCATGCTGCTTAAAAGTGAAAAAATGTGATTCATCATAAGATATTCGCGTTGTGCAATCTCTAACTCTTTTGACAATTGCAAACTTTCCATTGATTTTTCTTCAAGCTGCGTTTGAGTAATTGTTTTGAGGATGTTTTTTTGAACTGAATCTAAGGAAACAAGCGGTAAAACAGAAACGGATACATCTTCATTCTTCTTCTTTGATGAGTATAATCGTGAAAAAAATGATTTTTTTGGAGGTTTCGTTTTTTGTTCAGAAACAGTATTTACAACAGGTTTTTTAATCTTTATCTTTTGCATCAACTTTAAAAGCACATCCTTTGAATTATTGTCTGTTTTTAAATCGATGTATTCGCTAAATAAATCAATCCTGCCAATAATGAGTTTTCTCAATGAGTCAATCTGCACAGAGAACTTTTGTTTATCCATTGCAGTGCTTTCGTCAATGTACTTACCTTTGGCCGACAATAAAAGTATGGTGTCAAGTTGTGTATTCAGATGATCGAAATAATTTTCATAACTACGCAAATAAGCAGTGTCGCGACTGATTGTATATGCTTTAACACTTGCCTCGGCATTATAAAGTGAGTTGGATATTTCTTTTAACTTAAGGAGTTTGATGTTTGGCTCTAATATAACTGACACCGTTTCAGATAATTGCGAAAGTTTTTTCTGAGCTATATCTACTGCAATGAAAAATAAAACAGCAACAATTCCATATCCAATAATCACTTTTAAAATAATTCTTCGAATCTTATGTGAATTAATTTTATTGGTATCAATTTTCTGAGGGTGGGTGTTTTTCAGTTTTCTCATTTAAGGAAGCAATATTGCATTAATATGTAAATTTATAATTTTTTTAGTAAATAATAGATTTGACATTTCATTAAAAAAACAGTAATTCGAGATATGTAATTTATTGATAAAAGACTGTTATTTAATATATTATAAAAATTATTATCACATAATTTTTCTAATGATGAATAGCAGTCCTTAGGGTAAAGGTACAGTGTTAATTTCAGTTTTGCAAGGGCATTTTATAGGGAATATCAAATTAGAAAATTAAGTTCATCGGTTTTTTTATCATGGTTCTTTGTAAAGTAAATACAATTAATTATGATTGATTCTTTTTTCTAGATTCGGAACAAAAACCAAAAAAGACATTTCTTTTGGTAGGATAACGCGATTTAGAAAAAACCTTTTTCTATTCTTTTTCGGTGCTTTTAAGCTCATTTAATGCTTCCTTTAATTCTATACAAGCTTGTAAACAAACTTTATCTAATGCAACAACCAAGTCAGGTATTTCATCAGTATTTTCTTGATTTTTTGCATATTCCTGCACTTTTTTAGCCATATTTTCAAAATCGGCACTGATGCCCATAATTGCAAATGACGGAATTAATTTATGCACCGCTTTGTGCAATGAAGGCCAATCTTTATCGGTAACGCTTTGTCTCATTGCGCTAATGATGGTTGGTGTTTGTTCCAAAAAAAGCGAAATCATTTCCAGCATTAATTTTTGATTGGACTTTGTGCGTTGTTTTAAATACGTTAAATCGGTACATTTTAATTTTTTCCTTTTTTCATGCTTCTGTTCACCCTTTATGTTTACGGCCGATTTCTCTTTTGCATCACTTGGTTTTTTTACAAGATCAATTATTTTTTTGTACAATATTAGCTCTTCAACGGGCTTTGAAATATAGTCATTCATACCAACTGCTTTGCATTTTTCCAAATCAACCGTAGTGACATTGGCAGTGAGCGCTATGATGGGAATATTCAAATTCATCGAATTTCGAATATAATTTGTGGCTTCAAATCCGTCCATTTCCGGCATCTGCAAGTCCATTAAAATAACGTCATAATTGTTATTTTGAAGTTTTTCAATGGCGATTTTTCCGTTGGAAGCAATTTCACATTTAAATCCGAAATCATCCAAAAGGGTTTTCATCAACAATTGATTAAGTGCAATATCTTCAACCACCAATACTTTCATTTTTTTAGTTTCAGTTTCTGATGGAGTGATTTGCATTTCGGTATTTTCTTTCACTTCTTTAGTCGTTTTTTGAAAACTCATGATAAAATTAAAGGTTGAACCTTCATCAATTTTACTTTTTACGCCAATGTGCCCTCCTTGCGATTCAACCAATTGTTTGGCAATGGCAAGCCCCAATCCTGTTCCTCCATAAATTTTTGAAGTACCGGTAGATGCCTGTTGAAAGTTTTCAAAAATAGTGGCAATTTTGTCTTCAGGAATCCCAATTCCGGTATCGGCAATTGAAAATTCAAGGGTAGCCTTCTTTTTATCTTCTTTCAATAAACGCACGTTTACATTAATTTTTCCTCCTGAAGTGAATTTAACGGCGTTGCTCATCAAATTTAAAATAATCTGACGCAAACGCATGGGGTCGCCAAGTAAAACATCCGGAATTTTTTGGTCATATTCTAAGATTAATTCTGTGTTATTTTCTTGGGTTTTTATCTCAAATAATTGAAGGATGGCGGTTATGGATTCCTTCATTTTAAAAGGGGTTTGCTCAAAGAATATTTTCCCCGAATCAACTTTTGCCAAATCCAGAATGTCATTGATAAGCACAATTAAGGAATCACCGCTTGTTTTTATGGCATTCATATATTCTTTTTGTTTTTCCGTCAAATTTGTTTTTAATACAACTTTTGTAAATCCAATAATAGCAGTCATTGGTGTTCTTATTTCGTGGCTCATATTCGACAAAAATTGTTGTTTCGCCTTCATGGCATCTTCTGCAATTTGTGTGTCGCTTTCGGCTTTACGTTTTGCTTCTTCGGCAATTTGAGAAGCTAATTTTTCAGCTTTCCATTTTGTTAGGAAAAGCTGTTCTCTGTAACTTTTTACCTTTAGAATATCACGGTATATAAAATACGAAAAAATAAGCGCAAATATTAGCCCAATTGCTGTTAACCAATTGCTGATAAAACTAATTTTGGCGGTAGTTTCTTCAGTAGCCATTTGAACTCTTTTTATTCCTTCAGCAAGTTCTTTCTCTTCCATGCTGCTTAAAAGTGAAAAAATGTGATTCATCATAAGATATTCGCGTTGTGCAATCTCTAACTCTTTTGACAAT
>JAUXPH010000019.1 GCA_030683995.1 Lutibacter sp. | reverse complement strand
GCTACGCTCTGTAACCTCGCTCAGGATAAACTTCTCGTCCCTTTTTATAAACATCTCAAATTAAATCAAAATATTTACTCCCAAGCATTTTAAAATTTCAAAGAGCCGATAGAGGGACTTCCTTCGACTATACTTCGGCTACGCTCTGTAACCTCGCTCAGGATAAACTTCTCGTCCCTTTTTATAAACATCTCAAATTAAATCAAAATATTTACTCCCAAGCATTTTAAAATTTCAAAGAGCCGATAGAGGGACTCGAACCCACGACCTGCTGATTACAAATCAGCTGCTCTAGCCAGCTGAGCTACATCGGCTTTTTACTCCACAAAAGAAGTCCGCTATTTCTAACGGACTGCAAATGTATTAAAGTTTTATTTTTTAAACAAAGCTTTTGCGATAATTTTTATTATTTTATTTTTCACGTACTTTTTCTTTCTCTTTTGTTAATTTTCTTTTTAAAGAATCTACCGCTACCATAGTTCCTTCTTCAAATGTTTTGCATTGTTTTTTAACCACAATGTCGTTTCCCGGAATGTTAATTTTTATGTCAACTGTTTTATTCTCCTTTTCACTTGTTTGTTGCACTTTTAAAAACACTTCTGAATCTACAATTTTATCATAATACTTCTCTAAACCGGTTACTTTTTTCTCAATAAAATCAATCAGATCCTTGTCCGCATTAAAATTCACAGATTGTACAAATACTTTCATAATAAATCAGTTTTTTTGGCTCCTAGGGTGAGCCTGGTTATATACTTCCTTTAATTTACCCAAACTGCTGTGGGTGTAAATTTGTGTTGACGCTAAACTAGAATGTCCAAGCAATTCTTTTACCGCGTTTAAATCAGCACCTTCATTAAGCAGGTGTGTTGCAAAAGAATGCCTAATCACATGAGGACTTTTCTTTACTTTTGATGACACCGCACTAAAATAATTATTTATTACGCGATACACAAGCGTATCATATATTTTTTTGCCATTTTTTGTTAAAAATAAATAAGGTGATGAAATAGCAACTTCTTCTCTCATTACGCCATATTTTAATAAGGATTCCTTCACTGTTTTTAATAACGGAATAAAACGTTCCTTATTCCGCTTTCCCAACACTTTAACAGTTTCATTAACATAATCGATATCGGTTATTTTAATGTTGATCAATTCATTTCTTCGCATTCCTGTGGAATAAAACAATTCAACCATTAATTTATTCCGAACCGATTCAAAATCGCCATCATCCAATGCATCGAGCACATTAAAAATTTCCTTTTCTGAAAAAGGAACCTGCACTTGTTTCAATACTTTTAAAGCCTGATGCTTCACCAAAGGGCTGGCTTCTATTTGTTTTGTTTTTTGAAGAAACTTATAAAATGATTTTAAGGAAGAAACCTTTCTGTTGATAGTTCTGTTGGAGATTTTTGAATTCACCAAACTCACAATCCAATGTCTAATTTGTGCATAATTAACCGTTGCAATACTTTCGTTGCCATATTCCAGGTTGCAAAATAATTGAAAGGTATTCAAATCATTTTGATACGCCGTAATGGTGTGATGCGAATATTTTTTTTCTAAAGAAAGGTAATTTAAAAATGAGGTTATTGGCATAAAAAAACCGTTAGTACACAAATTTACGAATTGTTATTTGTATTTACTAACGGTTTATGAAAATGGTTAAAAAATTAACCTTGCTCTTCGTTTGTTCTTAAGTTTTGAACATACTTGGCTTTTATGTTTTTAGCACGATTTGTTACTGATGGTTTTATGAACTGTTTACGTGCGCGTAGGTTTTTCATCGTTTTTGTGCGATCAAATTTCCTTTTATAACGTTTTAACGCTCTATCAATATTTTCTCCGTCTTTTACTGGTATAATTAACATAGTTTAGCACCTCCTTTCAAACTGTTCCTTTTTTAATTTTGGTTTGCAAATATACATCTAAATATAATATGTGCTATAAATTTTTCGAAAAATTCACCCCCAATCATTATTTTGATGCTTTGTATTCTTTTTTATCGATAATCATTTTCGCAATAATTTCGCGTAAAATTTCCGAAGTTCCGCCGCCAATTGGACCTAACCGACTGTCTCTTAACAACCTTGCCATTGGATAATCTTCCATATAACCATAACCGCCTAAAAACTGAAGGCATTCATAAATCACTTTATCGGCTATTTTAGTGGAAACCAATTTAGACATACTCGCCTCTTTTACAATATATTGGCCTTCATTCAATCTTTTTGCTACGGAATAATTAAATTCTTTGCACATTTCAACTTCGCTGGCCAAATCGGCAATTTTATGGCGCAATGCCTGAAACTGGTCTATTGTTTTTCCGAAAGCGTGTCGCTCACCCATATATTTTATGGCGTAGTCTAAAGCATATTCCGATCGTGCGTGGGCATTGATTCCCATCACCAAACGTTCCAAAGCAAAATGATTCATAATATATTGAAATCCTTTTCCTTCTTCACTCATCAAATTTCCTGCAGGAATAACTACGTTATCAAAAGCAATTTCAGCAGTGTCAGAAGCTCTCCAGCCCAATTTATCCAATTTTGTTGCTGAAATTCCCGGTGTATTTCTATCGATTAAAAAAATGCTGATGCCTTTGTTTTTGGCAGCCGGATTTGTTTTTGCGGTCACAATCAGATAATCTGAATAAACGCCATTGGTAATAAAAGTTTTTGATCCATTAATAATATAGGTATCCCCTTTTTTAACTGCGGTAGTTCGCATTGCTGCAACATCAGAGCCTCCAAAGGGTTCGGTAATACACAAACAACCAATTTTTTCGCCTTCAACACTTGCCGTTAAATATTTCTTTTTTAGGCTCTCGCTTCCTTCCTTTTCTAAATGGGTCATTGCCAAATATACGTGTGCCCAAATTGCTGCTGCAAAACCTCCCGAATTCACTTTTTGAAGCTCCTCCAAAAATATGACAGTGTAAAATATATCCAATCCCAATCCGCCGTTTTCTTCAGAAGTATTCAAGCCCAAATAACCCATTTCACCAAATTTCTTCCAGATAAACCTTTCAATAGTGCCCGTTTTTTCCCATTTATCAATATGAGGAACGACTTCCTTTTGTAAAAAATCCTGAAAACTTTTTCTAAATGCTTGGTGTTCTTCTGTAAAATACATACTGTTCATAGGAGTTGTTCGCTTAAAATTTTATTTAATTATTTAGCTTCCAAATATAGCGCTATTCTGCTAAATCTTTCTAACGGAAAACCATCAATTTTTTTAAGCTCTTCTATGGATTGTATTTCGGCAACCTGATTTTTGTAATTGAAGATTTTTTTGGTGAGTTCATAATCCAAATAAACAATGGCCAACACTTCTTTAAAAGTGGCGGTATTCACATTTATTTTTTGAATTGTTGGCGGTTTTGTGACTTCAAAATACAGTAAAACTTTTTCGGCAACTTCCTTATCCAACGCCCAAACTTCAAAAATTTGGTCGTTAAAGGAAATTCCCTGCAATTTTATTCGATAATCAATAATTCTTTTCGCCAGTTTTTCCCCAATGCCATTTACAATTCTTAAATCCTCTGCGGAAGCTGCGTTAATGTCTTTTTTCTGGATTGATTTTTCAATAACGGTTTTTGAAGTTGATGTTCCGTATGCTTTTCCTGAAGTTATCCAATCGGGAAATTTAAAATACGGACTTATAGCAGCCAACAAACTGTCGTTTATTCCTGTTATTTCTTGAAATTGTTTGGTTGAATTGATGAATTTTCCCTGCGCTCGAAACGCCAATAATTGATCAATTTCTTTGGTGTTCATACCAAGTTGATGTCCTTTAAAATCGGTAATAAAATTTGGATTAAAAGGATAAATTTTAGGAATGTTTTTTTCTGCCGCCAAATTTTTCAACGAATCCATTTCCTGTTGAAAAGCCACAATTTCGGCTTGGGAAACTGCAGGTTTTTCATCCGAAGAAAAATCAACAAAAAAGAAAATGCCCTGAAGAAAAACGATAAAAAGCAATAAAAAGAAAATCCCATTTCTTTGACTTTTAGTGTACCTGAAATGGGATTTTATGAAATTCATATAGTATTTAAATTATTTTTTAGCCAACCTTTGGGCCTTGTAAAGCTGACCGGATTTCAATTTACGCCAGTAATCATCTAAATCAACTTTTACTTCTCCCGACATTATATAGAGTCCAATAATATTTGGAAACGCCATAGCAAGAATCATCATATCCGAAAAGTCTAAAACCGCACCCAAACTAACGGAAGCGCCTACCACAACAAATATCAAAAAGAACATTTTATAAATCATTTCCGCTTTTTTACTTTTTCCAAACAAGTAAGACCAAGCACGCATTCCGTAATATGACCAGGATATCATCGTAGAAAACGCAAATAAAAATATGGCGACGGTCAATACATAAGGGAACCAAGAAATAACAGTTCCAAAAGCATCAGAAGTCAGTTGCGCGCCACCCATTCCAACAACTTCGTGTTTGCCGGTAAAAATTAACACCAAAGCCGTTAATGTACAAACCACAACGGTATCAATAAAAGGTTCTAACAGGGAAACAAATCCTTCAGAAGGCGGATTGTTGGTTTTTGCCACACTGTGCGCAATGGCCGCCGATCCAACGCCCGCTTCATTAGAAAAAGCTGCTCTTTGAAAACCGATAATCAACACACCAATAACACCGCCTTTTAAGGCTGATGGACTAAATGCGCCATCAAATATTGCCGTAAATGCAGGTCCAATATTTTCTATATTGATAAAAATTACCGTCAAACAGGCAACCACATAAATGGAGGCCATAATGGGAACAATTTTTTCGGTAACCTTGGCAATACTTTTAATACCACCAACAATTACTGCAGCCACAAGCATAGAAATAATGATACCGAACCAAAATCCGTGGCCGGCCAGTTCAGGAATTTGTCCGGAAACCGCTTCAAATGCCTGATTTGCCTGAAACATATTTCCGCCACCAAATGAAGCGCCTACACATAATACGGCAAATACGGCCGCCAAAACTTTTCCTAAGGTTTTTTTATTTTGTTTTTCCAATCCGTTGCGCAAATAATTCATCGGACCTCCAAAAACCCTTCCGTCAGCCGCTATATCTCGGTATTTTACCCCCAAAGTACACTCCACAAATTTGGAAGACATTCCCAACAATCCGGCAAGAATTATCCAAAAAGTTGCACCTGCGCCACCTAAAGAAATTGCAACGGCAACTCCGGCAATATTCCCCAAACCAACAGTTCCAGAAACCGCTGTTGCAAGTGCCTGAAAATGAGTAACCTGTCCGGGAGCATTAGGATCGTCATATTTTCCCCGAGCCAAATCAATTGCGTGTTTAAAACCTTTTATATTTACAAAGCCCATTCTAATTGTGAAAAACAGTGCCCCAATAGACAGCCATATCACAATAAACGGAATATTCTTTTTTTGCAAATCTCCATTTGGATGAAGCAATGCAATTTTTTCATCATAGTAAATAGCGGCATAATTATGTGCACCTTCCTCAATAACATCTCCCTTTTTTTCAGAGTTGTATATGGAACCATCTTCTTTTGACAAATATTTTAAAGTTCCATCAACATAAGCCCTTCCTACAATTTCGGATTCGCCTCTAGAAATAATGGCTATGGTATCTCCTTCCTTAACTTTTGCACCATCTTTGAACAGCCATTTTTTGATCAAAAATTTTCCTTCAATACCTGGACTCCATCCAGGAATCGGAATATTCATTTTTTCAACATATACATTGGGATCATAAATTCCCACTGCAGAAAAAGGATCCCAAAACAAAACCATGGCAATGGCGTCTACCACCGGCGTAAAAGTTCCGTTAAATCGCTCGGAAATATTTTGCATGGGAACTTTATATTTTTTGGTAACCGTATTTCCTATAGAATCTGTAATTACAACACTATAAGGAACGCCTTCTACTAAGCCGAATGCTTTATTGGAAGTTAGCGAAGTGCTTTGCTTGCTCCATTTATAAGTATATGGAGGTGTGCCGCCAAACACTTTCACTTCAAGAATTCCATCATTAATTAAACTGGATGGATTTACAATATTTTCATTTACAGTAAGATTTTGAGAAAATGCTGCCGAAGTAAATAGCAGAAGTATCGGTATTAATAATTTTGAATTCATAGTTTGTCAGTTGGTTCGTTGATTATAATAACGTGCTAAAAAGCCACCAAGATGCTAAAAAAATTAGCTTGCCACAAATTTTTTGTCTTAAACTTGATTTTTTTTTATTAAGTTCTTGTAAATAAGCGTCATAAGATTTCTCGTAATTTTTTAATTTGATTGGGTCTTCCCAATACAATCAGATTAGAATCCTTTGTTAATTTTGTATCTGATTCCGGATTTACAATATATTCATTGGCAGGGGTTTTAAAACCTATTACAGAACAGCCAGTTTTTCTTCTTAAATCCAAATCCCTGATTGTTTTATTTAAAAATTCAGTGTGCAAACCATTTACAGGGATTTCTTCCAAATTTGTGGAACCTTCATCAAGTATTGTTAACCTTTCCACAAATTCAACCAAATCTGGCGTAACAACCAATGATGCCATATGCATTCCGCCGATTTTATCGGGCATGATGATATTGTTTGCCCCGGCAATTTTTAGTTTATTAATAGACGATTCATTTGACGCCCTGCTAATAATAATCATATCTTTATTCAACTGCCTTGCTGAAAGTACCACAAACAAATTGTCGGCATCAGAAGCCAAAGCCGTAATTAAACTTTTGGCATTGTGTACGGCAGCTTTTTGTATGGATTCATCTTGGGTAGCATCACCTTCAATAAACAAAATATTGTCCCGCTCAAGCTGTTCAATTAAGGCTTTGTCTTTTTCAATTACAACGCAAGGCATATTAAAGTTCTTTAATTTTATAACGGCTTGTTTGCCATTACGCCCATAACCACAAACAATGGTGTGGTTTTTTAAATTTTGAATTTTTTGTTGCACCTTTCTTAATTTTAAAAGTTGAAGAAGTTTCCCATTTACCAAATATTCAGATAAAGCAGTCACAGAATATGCGTAAACAACGATACTTATTAATATCAAAAGAATAGTAAAAATCTTTTCCTGCTCATTTAAAGGATGTATTTCACCAAACCCAACTGTTGTCATTGTAATAATGGTCATATACAACGCATCCAAAAAATTAATTTCGGAAAGAATCATATAACCAATTACGCCTATTGAAACAACAGAAATAAAAAATATGATTGACACATATAATTTTGTTTTAAATATCATATTTCTTATAAGTCAAAAACAGATTTTCTTTTAGTATAAACCATATCTTTCAGGCGCAATAAAAAAGCAAGCGTTAAATATATTCCAAAGGAAAAGCCCAAAGTGATGAAGGAAATATAAATAAAAAATATACGCACATTGGAAACATCCATCCCCAATTTATCTGCAAACCTGGAAGAAACCGCAAATCCATGTTTTTCAAAAAAATGACGCAAAGAATCTATCCAACGCATAGCCTATAAATTTAACGCAATATACTAATTTTCAAAATAAAGATGTACCTGTATGCCAAAATTGTAGCTACATTTTTTTAACTTTGCAACTTTCCAAAAATTCAATGACAAAACACACAGAATATATAGAAGTTTTGGGCGCACGAGTCCATAATTTAAAAAATATTGACGTTCGCATTCCCAGAGAAAAATTGGTGGTCATCACCGGTTTAAGCGGCAGCGGAAAATCGTCATTGGCTTTTGACACCATTTATGCGGAAGGCCAGCGCCGGTATATTGAAACTTTTTCGGCGTATGCAAGACAGTTTTTAGGTGGTTTGGAACGTCCCGATGTTGATAAAATTGACGGACTTTCCCCGGTAATCTCCATTGAACAAAAAACAACCAATAAAAGTCCGCGTTCAACCGTTGGAACCATTACAGAAATTTACGATTTTTTGCGATTATTATATGCGAGAGCCGCCGATGCTTATTCTTACAACACCAACGAAAAAATGGTGAGTTATGCCGATGTGCAGATAAAAGAACTTATTTTAAAAGAATTTGAAGACAAAAAAATAGTGATTCTGGCGCCCATCGTAAAATCGAGAAAAGGACATTACCGGGAACTTTTTGAACAAATTTCAAAACAAGGTTTTGTGCGTGTCAGGGTTGATGGCGAACTCATGGAAATTACCAAAGGTTTGCGCCTTGACCGATACAAAACCCACGATATTGAAATTGTGATTGATCGTTTAACGGTCAACGAAGCTTCCGAAAAAAGAGTGGATGAAAGCATCGCAACAGCCTTGTATTCGGGTGACAATGTGGTGATGATTTTGGAACATGAAACCAACAATCCGCGTTATTTTAGCAGTGATTTAATGTGCCCAACCACTGGGATATCCTACCCAAGTCCAGAGCCAAATTCGTTCTCTTTCAATTCCCCGAAAGGCGCTTGTGAAACTTGCAACGGATTGGGAAAACTTGATAAAGTCAACATCAAAAAAATAATTCCTGACCCAAAAATCTCCATCAAAAACGGCGGAATAAAACCCATTGGCGAACAAAAAAACAGCTGGATTTTTAAACAGCTTCAGTTGATTGCCGACCGTTATCATTTTCAATTAAGCGATCCAATTTCAATAATACCGAACGAAGCTTTAGAAATTATTTTAAATGGCGGAAGCGAAAAATTTGACATTGTTTCAAAAACAGCAGGAATTACCCGAACTTATGAAATTGATTTTGAAGGAATCATTCATTTTATTGAAAATCAACACAGCACAAGCGATTCAACCTCCATAAAACGCTGGGCCAAAGAATTTATGGACGAGATCAATTGCGAAACCTGCGATGGAAAAAGGCTAAAAAAAGAAGCCCTGTATTTTAAGGTCAACGATAAAAATATTTCGGATTTGGCGCAGCTCGACATTAACGAACTTGCAAATTGGTTTGCCAAAATTGAAGAAAAACTAACCGAAAAACAAGTAAAAATTGCTTCAGAAATACTAAAAGAAATAAGAACCCGAATTCAGTTTTTATTGGATGTTGGTTTGGACTACTTAGCGCTCGACCGAAGCTCAAAATCATTGTCGGGCGGCGAAGCGCAGCGCATACGTTTGGCAACCCAAATTGGTTCTCAACTGGTAGGCGTTCTTTATATTTTAGACGAACCGAGCATTGGATTGCACCAACGCGACAACCAAAAATTAATTAATTCACTATTGAATTTACGCGACATCGGGAACTCGGTAATTGTAGTTGAACACGACAAAGAAATGATCCGGCACGCCGATTTTGTGCTGGATATTGGTCCGGGCGCTGGTATTCACGGTGGTGAAATTGTGAGCGAAGGAACTTATGAAGATCTAAAACAACACCATACATTAACGGCTGATTATTTAAACGGCACCAAAAACATTGAAGTTCCTAAAAAACGCAGGGTAGGAAACGGACACAAAATAGTGTTAAAAGGCGCCACCGGAAATAATTTAAAAAATATTACTGTAGTGTTTCCTTTGGGTAAATTAATTTGCGTGACCGGCGTTTCAGGCAGCGGAAAATCAACTTTAATCAACGAAACCTTATACCCCATTTTAAACGAACATATTTACAACGGCGTTAAAAAACCGATGCCTTACAAATCCATTGAAGGATTGGAGTACATTGACAAGGTAATTGCCATTGACCAATCGCCAATCGGTAGAACGCCACGCTCAAATCCGGCCACTTATACCGGTGTTTTTAGCGAAATCAGGGATTTATTTGCCAAAACCAGCGAAGCTGCAATAAGAGGTTACAAACCGGGCCGATTTTCATTCAACGTAAAAGACGGGCGTTGCGAAACTTGCGAAGGCGGTGGCGTTCGTGTGATAGAAATGAATTTTTTGCCCGATGTGCATGTGGAATGTGAAACCTGTCAGGGAAAGCGCTTCAACAGAGAAACTCTGGAAATCAGATATAAAGGAAAATCAATTTCCGATGTGTTGAATATGACCATTGAGGAAGCGACTTCATTTTTTGAACTCATTCCCAAAATCCACAGAAAACTGAAAACAATCCAAGATGTAGGTTTAAGCTACATCAAACTGGGACAGCAATCCACCACTTTATCCGGAGGTGAAGCGCAACGCATCAAATTGGCTTCGGAATTGTCTAAAAAAGACACCGGAAACACTTTTTATATTTTGGATGAACCCACAACCGGCCTCCATTTTGAAGACATTCGGGTACTTATGGAAGTTTTAAATAAATTGGTAAATAAAGGTAATACCATTCTCGTTATAGAACATAATTTAGATGTTGTAAAACTTGCCGACCACGTGATTGACATTGGCATGGAAGGCGGAAAAAAGGGCGGACAGCTAATTTGTTTTGGAACGCCGGAAGAAGTTAGCCAACATAAAAAAAGCTATACGGCCAAATTCTTAAAAAAAGAATTAAATTAGCCCGCAGGTTTTCATAGAAAATTCAGAATTTTATCAAATAATAAAGAAATTACAGCGTAATTATGACAAATGAAGACAGACAAATAAGAGAAAAATTCAAGCAAAAAACGTGGAATGAAATTAAAACCAACGATTCTTGGGCCATTTTTAAAATTATGGCAGAGTTTGTTGAGGGTTTTGAGCGACTCAGTAAAATTGGGCCTTGCGTAACTATTTTTGGTTCTGCTCGCACAAAAGAAGACCATGAATATTATAAACTGGCCGAAAATATTGCGTATAATTTAACTACCCATGGATACGGTATTGTGACTGGTGGCGGCCCAGGAATTATGGAAGCAGGAAATAGAGGCGCACGACGCGGTAAAGGAACTTCGGTTGGCTTAAATATTGAATTACCTTTTGAGCAACATGACAATCCGTATATCGACTCCGATAAAAGTTTGGATTTCGATTACTTTTTTGTTCGTAAAGTGATGTTCATTAAATATTCCCAGGGATTTGTGGTGATGCCGGGAGGTTTTGGAACTATGGATGAACTTTTTGAGGCAATCACTTTGATTCAAACAAAAAAAATCGGAAAATTTCCCATTGTATTGGTTGGTACAAAATACTGGTCGGGTTTGATGGATTGGATCAAAAATACTTTGGTGAATGAAGGAGCCATCAGTTTGGAAGATCTTAATTTAATTTCAATTGTTGACACGGAAGATGAAGTTTTGGAAGTGATAAACAACTTCTATAAAAAATACAGTTTAAGCCCTAATTTTTAAGCAAACCCTTGAAAAAACAGCTATTTTTAACGCTTTTAGCCGGTATTCTTTGTTGGAATTATATGAATTCCCAAACAAACAACACCACCATTCTTGCTGTTTTAAATACGCAAACAAATGAACTTAAAATACAGCAGGAAATCAATTTTTTCAACAAATCCGACAGTATTTTAAGCGTTGTATATTTTCATAACTGGGCAAATGCCTATAAGGATAAAAACACACCACTGGCCAACCGTTTTATTGAAAATTATTCAAAAACCTTTCACTTTGCCAATGAAAAACACAGAGGAAGCTCCAAAATAAATAGTTTTTCGGTGAATTACGATCTTGTTACTTGGGAAATTACCGAGCAAAATCCGGATATCTTAAAAATCAATTTAAAGCAATCTTTAAAACCGAAAGAATCCATAAAAATAGTTGCAACGTACACCTTAAAAATTCCAAATGATAAGTTTACAAATTATGGCGTAAATAAAACTGGCTATAATTTACGGTATTGGTATTTAATTCCGGCTGTTTTCGACGGAAAATGGCATCTTCAAAATAATTTGGACATGGATGATTTGTATGTCGATTATACTAATTATCTGATAAACATTAAATTACCAAAAGATTATGTGTTAAACAGTGATTTAACAGTTTCTGTTGATTCACTGCCCAATTTTAACAGTTATAAACTGACTGGGAATAATAGACAGGATATCGCATTAAACATTACCAAGGAAAATGATTTTGTTACCTATAATTCCAAACCCGTTTCATTAATCACCAACATAGATTCGAAAAAACTGCATTCTGCAATCAAAACAGAGATCATCAACAGGGAACTTTCTTTTATTGCATCTTATTTAGGCGATTATCCACACGAAAAACTTTTCATCAATAAAATTGATTATGAAAAAAACCCAGTTTATGGATTTAACCAATTGCCCACTTTTTTAAAGCCGTTTAATGACACTTTTGAATTTGACATTCAGCTATTTAAAATTTTAAGCAGAAAATATATAGACCAAGTTTTTTTGTTTAACCAAAGAGAAGATGCCTGGCTTGCAGATGGATTACAAATCTATTTAATGATTAAATATGTCGAAAAATATTATCCTGAAGTAAAAGCAATTGGCGATATTTCAAAAATTTGGGGTGTTAAAACCTTTAATTTGGCCAAAATCGATTTTAATGATAAATATCCGTTTTTATACCAATTTGCGGCTAGAAAAAATTTAGATCAGGCATTAACAACGCCTGCCGATTCCCTGTCTAATTTCAACAGAAAAATTGTTAACAAATACAAAGCCGGATTGGGAATTCGATATCTGGAAAATTATTTAGGCGAAGCCACAATATCAGATGCCATAAAAAGTTTTTCAGAGAAATACTCCGGACAAAATACCCAAAGCGATTTATTTTTGAATTTAATTGATACACCCAAAGATATTGCCTGGTTTAAAACAAATTATTTAAACACCAGCAAAAAAGTTGATTACACCATCAAAAAAATTGAAAGGAAAAATGATTCGCTTGAAGTCAGTATTTTAAATAAACGTAATTTTACTGCGCCCATTCAATTATATGGCATTCACAACAAAGAAATCGTTTATAAAGAATGGCTGGTTGGCATAGATTCCCTTGCGAAAATTACCATTCCAACCAACGGTTTTGATCGACTTTCATTAAATCACGAATTCTATTTGCCCGAATATAATTTAAGAAACAATTGGAAAAATATTGATAAAAAATTATTTAACCGGCCTGTGCAGTTAAAATTTATGAAAGACATAGAAAACCCTTATTACAACCAAATTTTTTATACGCCGGAAGCACGATACAATTTTTATGACGGCGTGGTTTTAGGCATGGCCATCTCAAACAAGACATTGTTAAACAAGAGTTTTCAGTACAAACTGATTCCATCTTACGGAACTAAAAGCAATGCCTTTTCAGGATCTTTTTCCCTGCTTTATGAATACTTGCCTGAAGATAAAAAAGTCAACAGATTATTAACAGGAATATCGGGAAGCAGTTTTCAATATGCAAAAGACCTAACTTACAGCACTTTTACGCCGTTTGCGCTGCTTGAATTAAAAAGAAAAAGTTTTAGAGACGTAAGTAATAGCGCATTGTTAACTTCCTTTGTGATGGTAGACAGGGAAAAGTCACCAACGCAAACGCAACATATTGAAACCAACAAATACAATGTATTTAATATTAGTTACGGATATTCAAAGCCAAATATTATAGAAGATCTTAGATTTTCGGGGGGATTTCAGGTTGCTGATAAATTCAGTAAAGTTTCTGGAACGGGGCAATATAGATTGTTAACTGACACCAACAGGCAATTTGATTTCCGCGTTTTTGCAGGCGCATTTTTGTCCAATAAAACCGAAACGGATTTCTTTAGTTTTGCTTTGGACAGGCCAACGGATTATTTATTTCAATACGATTACTTAGGAAGATCGGAAACTACTGGAATTTTAAGTCAGCAAATTATTATCAATGAAGGCGGATTTAAATCGAAACTTCCTGTTGCCTATGCAAATCAATGGTTAACAACCATAAATACGAGCGTTGGATTGTGGCGTTGGCTTGAAGTTTATAATGATGTCGGTTTTGTAAAAAACAGAGGTGAAAATGTTTATTTTGCTTATGAAAGCGGCGTAAGATTAAACTTTATACACGATATTTTAGAAGTTTATTTTCCGTTTTATTCCAATTTGGGGTGGGAACTAACCCAGCCAAGATACAGCAACAAAATTAGGTTTGTGTTGGTCATAAATCCAAAAAAAATATACAATTTCGCCAAAAGAGGGTTTTACTAGGTTATTGGTTAGACGTTATACGTTAATGGTTTTTTTGTTTCAGTCCCGATAGCTATCGGGATCAAGTTTCAGGTTTTAGGTTTTAATTTTCTATTTTTTTGATATTGTGTAATTAATTTTAATTGATTAACTTTTAACTTTTAACTTTTAACTTTTAACATATAACATATAACTTTTAACATATAACATATAAATTTTACACCATTTTTGCCCCAATTTTAATTACCATTTAAATTTGTAACTTTACCCCTACTAATAAAATCAAAAATATGCAGGTAAAATCTTCATCCACCAACCAAGAACAATTGTCATTCAATCAATTTAAAAAGGAAGTCTTACACGATTACCAAATTGCGGTAATAAGCAGAGAATGCAGTTACTTGGGCCGTAGAGAAGTATTGACCGGAAAGGCAAAATTTGGCATTTTTGGCGATGGTAAAGAAGTGCCGCAACTGGCTATGGCCAAAGCCTTTAAGAAAGGTGATTTCAGGTCGGGTTATTACCGCGACCAGACTTTTATGATGGCCATTGGCGAATTAACGCCGCAACAATTTTTTGCAGGGCTTTATGCACATGCCGATATTAATGCCGATCCAATGTCGGGCGGCCGACAAATGGGTGGCCATTTTGCAACCCATAGTTTGGATGAAAACGGCCATTTTAAAAACCTGACAGAACAATACAATTCAACTGGCGATATTTCTCCAACCGCAGGCCAGATGCCAAGAATGCTGGGTATTGCAAAGGCTTCAAAAATGTTTCGAAATATTCCTGAGTTAATAAATCCAAAATTTTCTGACAACGGGAATGAAGTTTCCTGGGGAACTATTGGAAACGCAAGCACATCAGAAGGCTTATTTTTTGAAACCATAAATGCCGCGGGAGTTTTACAGGTTCCTATGATTATTAGTGTTTGGGACGATGATTACGGCATTTCTGTTCCGGCAAAATATCAAACAACCAAAGAAAGTATTTCAGAGATCTTAAAAGGATTTCAACGAGATGAAACTGCAGAAGGATTTGAAATTTTCGTGGTAAAAGGCTGGGATTATCCGCAATTGATTTCCGTTTACAACAAAGCGGCAAAAATTGCCCGAGAAGAACATGTACCCGTTTTGATTCATGTAAAAGAATTAACGCAACCGCAAGGCCATTCAACTTCCGGGTCACACGAACGTTATAAATCCAAAGAACGCTTGGTTTGGGAAAAACAAAACGATTGTTTGGCCAAAATGCGCGACTGGATTATTGAATTCGAATTGAAAGACAGCAACAATAACGTGTTGCGATTTGTTGATGCCGAAGAAGAATTGATCATTATTGAAAAAGAAGCAAAAAAAGAGGTAAATCAAGCAAGAAGAGATGCCTGGAATGCTTTTTTAAATCCGGTAAAAGAAGAAAAAACCAAAGTGATGCAATTGCTGGAAAATCTGGCAAATAAAAGTCATAACAAATCATTTATCATTAAATTAAAAAACGATTTGGCCGCTGTTTTGGACACTTCAAGAAAAGATCTTTTAGTTGCTGCCAGAAAAGCCATTGTATACGTTAGAGAGGAAAAATCTGCCGAAAAAACACAGCTTCAACATTGGATTCTCAGTTATTTAAAAAAAGAACAACCAAGCTACAGCTCTTACTTATACAGTCAAAGTGATCAAAAAGTAAGTCACGTTAAAGAAGTTTTGCCAACCTATGATGCAAATGCCGAATTGGTTGATGGACGAATTATTATAAAAGACAATTTTGACATCCTGTTTTCAAAATACAAGAATTTGTTTATTTTTGGGGAAGATGCCGGAAATATTGGCGATGTGAATCAGGGATTGGTGGGACTTCAGGAAAAATATGGAAAACTTCGTGTTGCCGATACCGGAATTAGGGAAGCGACGATTATCGGACAAGGAATTGGAATGGCGCTGAGAGGTTTGCGTCCAATTGCCGAAATTCAATATCTGGATTATTTATTGTACGCCATTCAAATACTGAGCGATGATTTGGCTACGCTGCATTACAGAACCGTAGGCAAACAAAAAGCACCCTTAATTGTGAGAACCCGTGGCCATCGTTTGGAAGGAATCTGGCATTCCGGATCGCCGATGGGCGCTATTGTGCATTTGTTGCGGGGTATGAATATTTTGGTTCCAAGGAATATGACAAAAGCGGCCGGATTTTACAATACTTTATTGGAATGTGACGAACCGGCATTAATTGTGGAGAATTTAAACGGCTACCGCCTTAAAGAAAAATTCCCCAACAATTTAGGCGAATTTAAAACGCCCATCGGTGTTGTTGAAACCATTAAAACCGGGAAAGACATTACCGTTGTTTCTTATGGTTCCACCTTAAAATTGGTGGAAGATGTGATAAATAGTTTAAAACAGGTTGATATTGATATTGAATTGATTGATGTTCAAAGTCTGCTGCCTTTTGATATCAATCACGATGTGGTGAAAAGCATCCAAAAAACAAACAGATTGATCATTATTGATGAAGATGTTCCCGGAGGCGCTACCGCCTATTTGTTGAATGAAATTCTTGAAAAACAAAATGCCTATGAATATTTAGACAGCAAACCGGTCACTTTAACGGCAAAAGCGCACAGAGCCGCTTACGGAACCGACGGCGATTATTTTTCAAAACCAAATGAAGAAGATATTTTTGAAGCCATTTACAGCATTATGAATGAGGTAAATCCAACAAAATACAAACCTTTATATTAATGTAACACAAATTGCATTTTATAAATATTCAATAAAAACACCTATTCGGGTGTTTTTTTTATTCATACGATAATTAAAATCTCCTAAATGATTATGACAACGGTCAGGTATTGATATTTATCATTCTTTTTACAATATTTAACCCATATCTTTGAGAATAATAAAATTACACTACAATATTCATATATAAATTTATTGATATGGCAAAAGTAAAAGGAGCTATCGTTGTTGATACACAAACCTGCAAAGGCTGTGAGGTTTGTATTCCTGTTTGTCTGGAAGACGTGATTGGCATGTCAACCGACGTAAACAGAAAAGGTTATCACTATGCTTACATGAAAAACCCTGAAGCTTGCACAGGCTGCACAAATTGCGGCGTGGTTTGCCCAGACAGAGCAATCTCCGTTTATAGAGTAAAAGTTTCATAACATTTAAAAACATTGCACAGAATGTCAGAATTAAAATTAATGAAAGGTAACGAAGCATTGGCCGAAGCTGCAATTAGGGCTGGAGTTGATGGTTATTTTGGTTACCCTATCACACCACAAACAGAAATTATTGAATATTTAATGGCCGAACGTCCTGAATTAAGGACAGGAATGGTTGTTTTACAGGCCGAAAGTGAAATAGCGGCCATTAATATGGTTTATGGCGCCGCAAGCACCGGTAAAAAAGCGATGACCTCTTCATCAAGTCCGGGAATTTCTTTAAAACTGGAAGGAATTTCTTATTTGGCAGGTGCAGAATTACCTGCTGTCATTGTAAATGTTGTTCGTGGCGGACCGGGATTGGGAACCATACAACCTTCACAAGCCGATTATTTTCAATCGGTAAAAGGTGGCGGACACGGAGATTATAAATTGTATGTTTTAGCGCCGGCATCCGTTCAGGAAATGGCCGATTTTGTGGAAGACGCTTTTGATATCGCCTTTAAATATCGCGCTCCCGTTTTAATTCTTTCTGATGGATTGATTGGACAAATGATGGAAAAAGTGGTTCTAAAACCACAAAAACCAAGATGGACCAACGAAGAATTGATTGAAAAAAGCGGCGATTGGGCAGTTACAGGCAAAAAAGGAAGAGAACGCAATATTATTACGTCGCTCGATTTACAATCGGAAAAAATGGAAGCCAGGGTTCGCAGGTTGATGAAAAAATACGAACAAATGGAAAAAGAGGACTTGCGTTTTGAAAAAATAAACTGCGATGATGCTGAATATTTAATTGTTGCTTACGGTTCAAGTGCACGAATTTCACAAAAAGCCGTTGAGTTGGGAAGAGCAAAAGGAATAAAAGTGGGTTTATTAAGACCAATCACTTTATTCCCTTATCCAAAAAAAGCGCTTTTCGAATTGGCCGACCAGGTTAAAGGAATTTTAAGCGTTGAATTAAATGCAGGTCAAATGGTAGAAGATGTTCGACTTTCAGTTGAATTTAAAGTACCCGTTGAACATTTTGGAAGAACCGGAGGAATTATCCACACGCCGGAAGAAATTTTAGAAGCTTTAGAACAAAAAATAATTAAAAATGGAAGTATCAGACATCATAAGACCAGAGAATCAAGTATTCTGTAAAACAAAATTAATGACAAACACCGCCCTGTCTTACTGTCCGGGTTGTGGTCACGGCACTGCGCACAATTTAACCATGGAAGTCATTGATGAAATGGGCATTTCAGAAGATGTTATCGGTGTTGCACCGGTTGGCTGCTCTGTATTGGCTTATGATTTTATGAATATCGATATGACACAAGCCGCCCACGGACGCGCACCGGCAGTGGCAACAGCAATTTCACGACTTTGGCCTGAAAAATATGTGTTCACCTACCAAGGTGACGGCGATTTGGCTGCCATTGGAACTGCAGAAACCATTCACGCTTGCAACAGAGGCGAAAATATTGTGATCATTTTTGTGAATAATGGTATTTACGGAATGACCGGAGGACAAATGGCGCCAACAACTTTGGCAGGAATGAAATCTTCCACCTCACCTTACGGAAGAGACATTGAAACGATGGGTTCACCATTGAAAATAACAGAGTTAATTGCCAATCTTCCCGGTGTTTATTACGTAACGCGTCATGCCGTTCATACGCACAAACACGCGCGAAAAGCCAAAAAAGCGATTCAAAAAGCATTTGAAAACACCCGTTTGGGAAAAGGGCTTTCATTTATTGAAATCGTATCAAACTGCAACTCAGGTTGGAAAATGGGACCAAATGAGTCAAATATTTGGATGGAAGAAAATATGTTTCCATACTTTCCGCTTGGTGATATAAAAGTTGACGGGATCTTAAAAAAATAAAACAATGACAGAAGAAATTATTATCGCAGGTTTTGGCGGACAAGGAGTGCTATCAATGGGGAAAATTTTGGCATATTCTGGTATTATGCAAAATCAGGAAGTGAGCTGGATGCCTTCTTACGGACCAGAAATGCGCGGCGGAACTGCCAACGTTACTGTAATTTTAAGTGATGAAAGAATTAGTTCGCCCTACTTAAAAATTGTGGACACCGCCATTATTTTAAACCAGCAATCGATGGATAAATTTGAGGAATCCGTAAAACCGGGAGGCGTTTTAATTTACGATCCAAACGGAATTACCACACATCCAACGAGAACCGATATCAACATTTTCCAGATTGAAGGCACCAAATTGTCTTCAGAAATGGGAAATAAGAAAATTTTTAATATGATTATTTTAGGCGGTTATTTAAAAGTAAAACCCGTTGTAAAATTAGAAAACGTGATTGAAGGTTTGAAAAAATCAATCTCTGAACGCTACCATAATTTAATTCCTTTAAATGTGGAAGCCATCACTATGGGAATGAACAATATTGTTCCTTATAAAGTGCAAGAAGCCATATTTCAAAATTAGTTTTTTTTGTTCTTTGTTTCAGAATTCGGTTATTTTGTATAATATTATACAAAATAACCGAATTTTTTATGGACTCAATTTTAGTGACCGGCGGAACCGGATTAATAGGAAAAAAACTTTGCGAATTACTTAGAAACAAAGGTTATAAAGTTGCCATTTTAAGCAGAAACCAGCATACAAAACCCAACAATTATTATTGGAATACCGAGACGCGCCACATAGATGCAAAAGCCATTGTTGAAGCCGATTATATCATTCATCTGGCCGGTGAAGGAATTGCGGACAAACGTTGGACAGCCCAAAGAAAAAAAGATTTAATCAACAGCAGGGTTAAGACCGCCAATCTTTTATTAGAAAAAGTTAAGGAACTCAACCCAAATTTAAAAGGATTTATTGCCACATCGGGAATTGGCTATTACGGCGCCACAACTTCAGAAAAGATTTATGAAGAAAAGGATGCTCCCGGAAAAGATTTTATCAGTGAAATATGTAAAGTTTGGGAAAAGTCATCTTTGCAATTTGATACCATCAATATTCGCACTGTTATTTTTAGAACTGGTGTGGTGCTTGCCAAAGAAGGCGGCGCTTTGGAAAAATTAAGCCAGCCCATAAAACTGGGCGTTGGCGCGCCAATTGGAAGCGGCGAACAATACATTCCTTGGATTCACCTCAACGATTTATGTAATATGTATGTTGAAGCCATTGAAAATGAAGAATTTAAAGGAATTTACAATGCCGTTGCTCCTGAGCACGTTACAAACAAATCACTCACCAAAATGATTGCCAAAAATCTTAAAAAACCATTATGGCTGCCAAACATTCCTGCTTTTGTAATGAAATTGATCTTGGGAAAAATGGCTGTAATCATCTTAGAAGGAAGCAGGGTTTCTTCAGAAAAAATTGTTGCTGCCGGATTTAAATTTAAGTTTCTGGCGTTAAATGAAGCGGTTGATCATTAATGCATTCATCATTAAAATAAAATATTAGAACAAAAAAAGCCTCCAGAATTGGAGGCTTTTAAATTTATTTCAAAAAGATTATTCTTCTTTTACTTCTTCAAAGTCAACATCTTCCACGTGGTCTTTTTCATTTTTTGCTTGACCATTTCCAGTATCACCTGTTGGAGCACCTTGTGTATCTTGTTCTGCTTTGTACATTTCTTCGCTGGCTACTTTCCAAGCTTCATTAATTTTTTCCATTGCAGCGTCAATTTGTGCAATATCTTTTGTTTCATGAGCTTTTTTCAATTCAACAAGCGCCGCTTCTATTGGACCTTTTTTATCAGCCGATAATTTTTCACCAAATTCTTTTAATTGTTTTTCTGTTTGGAAAATCATAGAATCTGCAGCATTGATTTTTTCGGCAGTTTCTTTGGCTTTTTTATCAACTTCAGCATTTGCTTCCGCATCAGCTTTCATTTTTTTAATTTCATCTTCTGTCAATCCTGAAGAAGCTTCAATTCTGATGTCTCTTGTTTTTCCTGTTGCTTTATCACCGGCAGTTACGTGAATAATACCGTTGGCATCAATATCAAAAGTTACTTCAATTTGAGGTGTTCCTCTTTGTGCCGGCGGAATGCCGTCCAAATGGAAACGTCCAATTGTTTTGTTGTCGGCTGCCATAGCGCGTTCGCCCTGCAACACGTGAATTTCTACAGATGGCTGATTGTCGGCTGCCGTTGAAAATATTTGAGATTTTTTGGTTGGAATGGTTGTATTGGCCTCAATTAATTTGGTCATTACATTTCCCATTGTTTCAATACCCAATGAAAGTGGCGTAACGTCTAACAACAATACATCTTTCACATCACCCGATAAAACACCACCTTGAATGGCTGCACCAATGGCGACAACTTCATCAGGATTCACACCTTTTGACGGTGATTTTCCGAAGAATTTTTCTACGGCTTCCACAACAGCAGGAATACGGGTTGAACCACCCACCAAAATAATTTCGTTGATATCACCGGTTGTTAAACCTGCACCTTTAAGGGCAGTTCTACAAGGCTCAATCGTTCTTTTGATTAAATCATCAATCAATTGCTCAAATTTTGCTCTGGTTAAACTGCGAACCAAATGTTTTGGGCCACTTGCGGTAGCGGTAACATAAGGCAAGTTAATCTCGGTTGTTGCAGCTGAAGACAATTCAATTTTCGCTTTTTCAGACGCTTCTTTTAAACGTTGCAAAGCCATTGGATCTTTACGCAAATCAATGCCTTCTTCAGCATTGAATTCTGCTGCCAACCAGTCAATAATTTTTTGGTCAACATCATCACCACCTAAATGCGTATCGCCATCGGTTGACAATACTTCAAATACACCATCGCCCAATTCTAATATGGAAACATCATGCGTTCCTCCACCAAAGTCGAAAACAACAATTTTTTGATCAATTCCTTTTTTGTCCAAACCATAAGCCAATGCCGCAGCAGTAGGCTCGTTGATAATACGGCTCACTTTAAGTCCGGCAATTTCTCCGGCTTCTTTGGTGGCCTGACGCTGAGCGTCGTTAAAATAAGCAGGCACCGTTACAACGGCTTCCGTTACTTCTGTTCCTAAATAATCTTCAGCAGTTTTCTTCATTTTTTGAAGAATCATTGCTGATATTTCTTGTGGCGTGTACAATCTTCCGTCGATATCAACACGAGGTGTATCATTATCGCCTTTTACCACTTTATAAGGTACGCGCTCTGCTTCCATTTTAGATTCAGAATATTTGTTCCCCATAAAACGCTTAATTGAATAAACTGTTTTTAAAGGATTTGTAACAGCCTGACGCTTTGCAGGATCACCCACTTTTCTTTCTCCACCTTCAATAAATGCCACAATAGAAGGCGTTGTTCTTTTTCCTTCTGCATTAGGAATTACCACTGGCTCATTTCCTTCCATTACGGATACACATGAATTGGTTGTTCCTAAATCTATTCCTATAATTTTTCCCATGACTTTATGCTATTAATTTTTTTGTTTTTTAAACTCTGAATTACGGTATTCAATGATTATGCCATTGCAAATATTATGTCAAGTTGTCATAATTAAGCTATAACACCTTCTGAATTTGTCACTGAATCCGCCTAAAACAGTATAAATTTTATAAAAATGATATGGATATATCACAATAATATATCTTTGCTTACTTTTATAAAAAACGGTAAAAATGGAGTGTATTTCGATTTTTAATATGTTAAAGATAGGAATCGGTCCGTCGAGTTCTCATACTTTAGGTCCGTGGCGGGCTGCGGAAAGATGGATCAATCACCTTAAAAAAGAGGATAATTTTACCAGAGTTACTTCCATAAAGGTCGATTTATACGGTTCGCTTTCATTAACCGGAAAAGGCCATGCTTCTGATTTGGCGATATTGTTGGGATTGGCGGGAGAAGATCCTGAAACCATTCCTACGGATGAAATCATTCCCATCACAAATGACATTCAAACCTATAAAAAAATAAATTTTGGCGGCGCTCAAAAAATTGATTTTAACCCAGAAGCAGACATTATTTTCAATAGGGAATTTTTGCCATTTCACGCAAACGGCATAAAATTCAGGGCCTTTGAAAATGGAAAGGAAATATCATCGGATACGTATTATTCCATTGGCGGCGGATTTGTGGTTCGAGAAGAGTTGATTCACGCCAAAGCAAACATTAAAATCCATAAAACATTTCCCTATCCCATACAATTAGCCAAGGAACTGGAGCTTTATTGTAAACAGGAAAATTTAAAAATATCGGAAATTGTATTGGAAAATGAAAGATCGCTGAGAAGCGACCAGGAAATTGACCATCAAATTAGCCGCATTTGGGACACGATGCTCGAATGTATGTATATTGGCTGCCACACGTCGGGAACGCTTCCGGGCGGATTGAATGTGAGACGCCGCGCTTTTGACATCCACGAAAAATTACACGTCGATTTTGTCTATAATTCTCCTTCGGAATGGTTGCAAAGCATCAGAAAAACGGAAGTGAAATTTCGTGAAATATTAAAATGGGTAAGTTGTTTGGCTTTAAGCGTTAATGAAGTAAATGCCTCAATGGGAAGGGTTGTCACCGCGCCAACAAACGGAAGCGCTGGTGTGATTCCTGCCGTTTTAATGTATTATATGGTGATTGAAAACCATCAGGCAAATTTTGAACACGTGAAACAATTTTTGTTGGTGGCCGGAGAAATTGGAAGCATCTTTAAAAAAGGTGCCACCATTTCAGCAGCTATGGGCGGTTGTCAGGCAGAAATTGGCGTTTCATCGGCAATGGCCGCAGGCGCATTGACCGAATTGCTTGGTGGAAGTCCGGAACAAGTGCTTATGGCCAGTGAAATTGCGATGGAACATCATTTGGGATTGACTTGCGATCCAATCGGTGGTTTGGTGCAAATCCCTTGCATTGAACGCAATGCCATGGGCGCCATAAAAGCCATTCACGCGGCTGAGCTGGCTTTGGAATCTGATGCTTTAAATGCCAAAGTGCCTTTAGACAAGGTGATTGAAACGATGTGGGAAACGGCAAAAGACATGAATTCAAAATACAAAGAAACTTCAGAAGGCGGTTTGGCCGTAAGCGTAAACATATCAGATTGTTAACTTCAATATACAAAGCTGATGCTGAAACTGTATTATGAACAGATAAAAAGGAACTTGAAACTTTGAAAAAATCTTTATAATGAAAAAACTGGGCTTGACTGACAGTCCGAAATTAGACCACGCAGTTGAAAATATTATTGAAAAGGTTGGGAAATCAAACAGAAATAAATACAGGGCGATTGTTTATTATGAACTGGTAAAAGAATTTGGCCAAGAAGGTAAATACAATTAATCTTAATAAAAAAGAAACCCGCAAATTGCGGGTTTTCTTATATCATTTTTTGAATTTTATGCTTGAATTATTTTAAAGCATTGAACTAATCCAGCTCTTCTTCTTCACTTTCTTCATCGGCAATATCTTCAACATCACTGTCAAACACATCATCAAAATTGTCTTCCTCGGCATCGTAGTCTTCCATGGTTTCTTCCAGTTTCAAACTTATTTTAACAAGATATATGGTATCTTCAAAACTCACCTCTACTGCCCTAACAGTTTCGCCCTTGGCATTTTTAAAGGTAATAATGTCTTTGTATCCGTATCCTGTCGGGAATTTCTCTACCAACAAGTCCAATATTTCACTCGTTAATTTACTATAATCTACTATAACTCTTTTCATAAACTGCAATTACATATTTAACAAATACGCAAAAATTAACGGCACAACAATGGTTGCGTCTGATTCTATTATAAATTTCGGGGTATTGATGTCTAATTTTCCCCAGGTTATTTTTTCATTTGGAACTGCACCTGAATAAGATCCGTAACTTGTGGTAGAATCTGAAACCTGACAGAAATAACTCCAAAATGGTGTGTCTGTACGTTCTAAATCTTGGTATAGCATTGGCACCACGCAAATTGGAAAATCACCTGCAATTCCACCGCCTATTTGGAAAAATCCAATACCGTTTTCAGAATTTTCAGTGTACCAGTCGGCCAAGAAAGTCATATATTCAATGCCCGATTTTACGGTACTTGCTTTAAGTTCTCCTTTTAACACATAGGAAGCAAAAATATTTCCCATGGTACTGTCTTCCCAACCCGGAACCACCATTGGTAAATTGGCTTCCGCAGCAGCAATCATCCAACTGTTTTTTTGGTCAATTTCATAATATTGTTCCAACACACCCGAAAGCAACAATTTGTACATAAATTCGTGTGGAAAAAATCGTTCTCCCTTGTCTTCGGCATCTTTCCAAATTTTGAAAATATGTTTTTGCAATCTTCTGAAAGCTTCTTCCTCAGGAATACAGGTGTCGGTAACCCTGTTCAATCCTTTTTCCATTAAATCCCATTCATCCTGCGGAGTTAAATCCCGGTAATTTGGCACTCTTTTATAATGGGAATGGGCGACTAAATTCATTACATCCTCTTCCAGATTTGCACCGGTACAAGAAATAATTTGCACTTTATCCTGTCTGATAATTTCCGCAAAAACTTTGCCTATTTCCGCAGTGCTCATAGCGCCAGCCATAGAAACCAACATTTTTGAACCGGCAGCCAACTGGTCTTCATAGCCTTTGGCGGCATCAACCAATGCTGCAGAATTAAAATGAAGGTAATACTTTTCAATAAATTGGGAAATCGCTCCTTTATTAGTCATATTCTTCGTCTTCGAATTTTGAGATTTTATTGCTTGGTTCTTTAAAACCGCTTTCATTTCCATAATCTGCCTCTTCTGTATTGTCAAATTTGTAACTAAGCATTTTATAGTACAATTTAGCGGCTAAAAAATCGGATGATTTGTCTTTTTCATTTGGACAAAGTTCCATAATATCAAAACCTACCACATTTTTTTCCTTGAATATTTTTTTTAGAAAATCCAGGGTTTCGTACCAAAGCAATCCTCCCGGTTCAGGAGTTCCTGTTGATGGCATCAATGAAGGATCAAAAGCATCCAAATCAAAAGTGATAAAAACATTTTTCCCCATTAAATCAATGGCATTTTCCATCCAGTAATCGTCGATGGCCATTTCGTGGGCAAAAAATATTTTATCGGGATCCATCACACTTTTTTCCAAAATGTCCATACTGCGAATTCCCACCTGAATAAGATTTGTGTTCTGGCTGGCTTCATAGGCTGTGCATGCGTGATTGCAGCTTGATCCGTTATATTCTTTTCTTAAATCGGCGTGTGCATCAATTTGAACCACCGTTAAATCATTGAAACATTCGTTAAAAGCCCTGATTGTTCCAATAGAAACGGAATGTTCGCCGCCAAAAATGGTGACAAATTTATTTTTTCTGATAAATGTTTTGGTCACTGCGTGTACTGCGGCAACCATTTTTTCAGGTGAAGAATTTTCTGTCACGGCCTCTGCTAAATAAATGCCGTTTTTATAAACTTCAGAATCAGTTTCAATATCATAAAGTTCCATATTTTCCGAAGCATTCAAAAAAGCTTCCGGCCCCTTGTCGGCACCTTTTTGCCAAGTGCTTGTTCCGTCATAAGGAACAGGAATCAATACTATTTTTGAAGTATCAATTTTGGCATATTGTTCAGATATCCCCGCGTAAGTTCTTTTATTCATAACCCAATATTTTTAAAAAATCGCTTGCTGTTTGTTTTTCTTTAAACACTTTAAATTCTAATTTACCTTCGTTATCTTTTGATATAATAATATGTTTTGGCTGCGGAATCAAGCAATGCTGCAATCCGCCATAACCTCCTATTGATTCCTGGTAAGCGCCTGTATTAAAAAATCCTAAATACAGTGGCTTTTCTTCTTTATAAACCGGCAAATAAATGGCGTTTATATGTTGTTCTGAGTTGTAATAATCATCACTGTCGCAAGTTAAACCGCCTAACAATACCCGTTCATAAACATCATTCCAACGGTTTAAAGGTAATAAAATAAATCGTTTATTTATAGCCCAACTGTCGGGTAACGTAGTAATAAATGATGAATTTATCATATTCCATCGTTCTCTGTCGTTTTGCTTTTTTTGATATAACACTTTATAAATGGCGCCTCCGCTCTCTCCTACCGTATAACTTCCAAATTCGGTAAAAATATGTGGAACCTGTACTTCTGCATCTTCACAAGCTTCTTTTATCTGGCTGATAATTTCATTTACCATATAGTCATAATCATAATTGAAAGCCAAGGAATTTTTAATTGGAAATCCGCCTCCAATGTTCAAGCTGTCTAAACCTGGGCAAATTCTTTTCAAACTGATGTAAACCTTCAAACATTTGCTCAACTCATTCCAATAATAGGCATTGTCTTTTATGCCGGTATTGATAAAGAAATGCAACATTTTTAGGTTCACTTTATGATTGTCTTTCACTTCTCGTCGGTAAAAATCGACAATATTTTTATAGCCAATTCCCAATCGTGAGGTGTAAAATTCGAACTTTGGTTCTTCTTCAGAAGCGATCCTTATTCCTATGTTAATTTTCTTTTTGGTGCCTTCGGTAAGCAACCCAATTTCTTCATAATTGTCGATAATGGGAATGCAATTTTTATGACCGTTGTTAATCAATCGCTGAATATTCGCAATATATTCATCTCTTTTGAAACCGTTGCAAAGTATATACGTTTTATCGGTTATTTTCCCTTCCGTTTTTAAGTTTTCAACAATGTCAATATCAATGGCTGAAGAAGTCTCAATATGAATGTCATTGTTTAAAGCCTCATCCAAAACGTGTTTAAAATGGGAACTCTTTGTACAATAACAATAATGGTATTTGGCTTTATACTTGTTCTTATGCATAGCATTTACAAACATTGCTTTGGCCCTTTGAATATTTTCGCTAATTTTTGGTAAATAGGTGAATTTTAAAGGCGTTCCAAATTCTTCAACCATTTTCATCGTATCAATATCGTGAAAATGTAAGTTTTTATTGGGGTCAACAAAAAACTCTTCTTGCGGAAAATCGAAAGTTTGGCTTATTAAGTCGATATATTTTGTGTTCATTTAGTATTTTAATTTTACAATTAATAAGGTAGTCATTTTTAGACTCATATTAAGTTCAAAAAAGCAATGTTAACGCTATACTCTTAACACTAAATAATTTTTTTCAAGCCGAACAACTTTCAACGGATTGAATAACTTTAAAATGTGATTAAATGAAGTCATTAAAAGGTTTAATTCTTCTTTATATTTTTTAATAATTTTATGTTTTAAAGACCTGCAAACATATAAGTTAGATGCTAAAAAACGTACTTCCGTCCTGGCTGCTTTAAACATTGGCGCAAACTTATATAAAAAATCAATACAAATTAAAAAAAATCTTTATTTATCGCGTAAAAATCAACTCATTTGCAGAAGATAAATTCGCGTCAAAAGCATAGCCTTCCTCATTAAAATTTTTCAAACCATCCAAGGTTTCAATTTGGTGATCAATAATGAAACGAACCATTAAACCTCTGGCTTTTTTGGCAAAAAAAGCGATTACTTTTAATTTTCCATCTTTTAAATCCTTAAAAACCGGCGTAATTACAGGAACTTTCAACAATGCCGGTTTTACCGCTTTAAAATATTCCGAACTTGCCAAATTGATAAACAATTCATTGTCAGCGAGTTCCTTATTCAATTCTTCAGTAATTTTATCGCCCCAAAATCGGTATAAATTCTCTTTATTCACCACTTTTAACTTGGTTCCCATTTCCAAACGATAAGGCTGCATCAAATCAAAAGGTTTCAATAAACCATATTGGCCGGACAAAATTCTCAATTTATTTTGAAGTAAATCCAGTTTTTTTAGCGACAAAGAATAAGCATCCAAGCCAACATAAACCTCGCCTTTATATGCAAAAATGGCCTGGCGGGAATTCTCTAAAGTAAATGGCAATGCCCTTTCCTGGTTGCGTTGCCAGTTTAATTCACCTAAATTTGGCGAAATACCCATCAATGTTGATAGTTGTTTTGGGGATTTCTTTTTTAAAACGTTATTTATTTTTGCGGCTTCCTCCAAAAAAACCCCCTGGGTAAATTGCTTTGTGGGAATTGGCGTTTCATAATCCAAAGATTTGGCAGGCGATATTACTATTTTCATTTTTTATTTTTTGTCATTTTTTAGCTGAAATGTCATTCAACCAAGCAATTTTCTGTTTAAATATTTTTAAATGATTTCTTAAAATTAAAAATTAATTAATAAATATTGGCGTTTTTATCAATTATTATTGAAATAATGCTTCTTTAACCTAATTCATTGATGAATTTTTGCATTTTATCATAGAGCAATCCAACGTGATAACCATCCACCAATGCATGATGAACTTCCACCGAAAAAGGAATTTTTTTGAACTCATTTTCTGTAAATATTTTGCCAAACACCAATTTTGGAATACCCTGCAAACCTTCATCACCATTTCTTGCGTGCTTAAATCCGGTAAAAGAAATCCAAGGGATTGTAGAGCAATGTATAATTCCCAAAGGGTCAACCTGAGCATTAAACACAATGCCATTTTTATGGTTTTCTAGCACTATTTTGCCTTTTACATCAAATTCAGCCATTGTTTTCTGATACTCAAAATCGCAAAACGAAAAAGTAAAATCGTCATTTAAAACCGTGGAACCAATATTTACCGTTTCAAAAACGTAAACTTTATCGTTTTTTAAACGCAGTTTAAATTCGGTTATATCATTGGCACATTTTAAAGCAACGTACAAACATGCCAAAGAAAAAGATAAATGATATTGTTTACAGTATTTGTAAAGATTGGTGATATCTAAATTGGCGGTAATATTAAAAAATGGATCTTCATACGTTTTAAAAAATTGGTATTGCGCATTTCTGTTCCAGTTTTCAACATCAAATTCCTTCATAATTATTCCTTCTGATTTATGGTGTAGGAACGCCATTTTTCTAAACACAATTGCATGTCTTCTGGCATTTCAGAATTAAACTGTAAAAATTCTTTGGTAATTGGATGCTGAAAACCCAATGTTTTTGCGTGAAGACCTTGTCTTGGCAAAGTTTTAAAACAATTTTCAACAAATTGTTTGTATTTGGTGAACGTAGTTCCCTTTAAGATAATATCTCCGCCGTAGCGTTCATCATTAAAAAGTGTGTGACCAATATGTTTCAAATGCGCCCTGATTTGGTGTGTTCTTCCCGTTTCCAATTTACACTGAATTAAAGTAACGTAACTAAAACGCTCCAGCACTTTATAATGGGTAATTGCAGGTTTGCCAAATTCGCCTGTTGGAAAAACATCCATTTGCAAGCGATTTTTTAAACTTCTGCCTATATTTCCTTCAATTATTCCTTCTTCTTCATCTATATTTCCCCAAACTAAGGCATAATACAAACGCTCGGTAGTTCTGTCGAAAAATTGTTTGGACAAATGTGCCATCGCATATTCGGTTTTTGCAACCACTAACAATCCGCTGGTATCTTTGTCAATTCTATGCACCAAACCCGGACGTTCATTGGAGTTTGTCGGTAAATTTTCAATATGGTAAATCAATCCGTTCACCAAAGTGCCGCTATAATTTCCGTGACCGGGATGCACCACCATTCCTGCAGGTTTATTTACCACAATCACCTCATCATCTTCAAATAAAATATCCAAAGGAATGTCTTCTGCAACCAATAAATTTTCGTGTGGCGGATGCGCCAAAACAACGCGAACAACATCTTTTGCTTTTACCTTGTAATTCGATTTTACGGCAATGTCATTCACCAATATATTCCCAGCTTTTGCCGCCTGCTGAATTTTATTTCTTGTAGAATATTCTATGAAATTCATTAAATATTTATCCACCCGCAATGGCTCCTGGCCTTCGCTTGCAACAAATCGGTAATGTTCGTAAAATTCTTCTTTCTCTAATTCGTCAATGTCTTCAGCTTTCATTCTATATTTTCTACTTCAGAAGTTTCTAAACTATCCATTTGCATTCCGCCCTCATTTCCATCACCCAATTTTAAGATGATTTCAGAATTTTGCGGAATTTTATCGCCGTTTTTTAAATCTTTTCCATTAAATATTAATCCCCTTACAACGTCTTTTGCAATGTCTTTCACATAAATTTCCTGTGCGCTTATTCTAAAACCAATGGCGGTTAATTGTGAAACGGCCTGTCTTTTTGTTTTGCCGTAAAAATCGGGTATTTCAACATCTTTGTATCCAGACGGATTCAAAGTCAAATAAATTTTTCTGTTTTCCTTCACAAAATCACCCGCTTCCGGACTTTGCTCAATCACCGATTTATTTGGGAAATCGGCATTAAAACTTGCAGAATCAATCACTTCCCAGTTCAAATCCAAGTCGTCCAAAGTTTGTTCAACTTCTTCCAAACTCATTTTAGACAAGTTTGGAACTTCAATTTTTTGATTGTGGTTGGTAGAAAAATTTAACCAAAACACACTAAAAATAATCAATACCAATAAGCCAACAAAAGCTATCAGCAATTGCTTAAAAAACACTTTAGATCCAATAAATTTAAGAAAACTCATATTCCCGTTTTTTGATTTTGTGCAAAGATACTTTTTTATTGTTGAATTGCTTTATCGTTGATTTGTTGATTTGTTTAATTTCTACATTTTCAAATTTCCAAATTTCCAAATTTTAACTTTCAACTTTTAACTTATAATATGTAAGTTTGTATTTCAACTTAGTTAACACAAAATGAAACGAGCATACTAAATTTTGATACACAATAAAATGATTATTAGCGAACAGCAGCTGTTACCGCTGAAAAATAAAATTTAAACAGATGAAAAAAAATATTGCCATCATTATGGGCGGATACTCTTCGGAAGTTGAAATCTCCTTAAAAAGCGGCGAAGTTGTTTATCAAAACATTTCAAAAGAAAAATACAATACCTACAAAATTCATATTCTTAAGGAAAAATGGGTGCTTGTTGATGATGATGAGAATGAATTTCCCATTAACAAACACGATTTTTCAACCGAAATTAACGGAAAAAAAATTAATTTCGACTGCGTTTTTAATGCCATTCACGGAAATCCTGGTGAAGACGGAACCATTTTGGCGTATTTTGAATTAATCGGACTTAAACATACTTCAGCACCATTTTATCAGATGGCGCTGACTTTTAACAAACGTGATTGTTTAAGCGTGGTGAAGCAATATGGCATAAAAACCGCTGTTTCTTATTTTTTAAACGAAGGTGATGACATAAATGTGGATGAAATAATTGCCAGAGTTGGTTTGCCTTGTTTCGTAAAACCAAACAACGCCGGTTCCAGTTTTGGAATTTCCAAGGCAAAAACGGCTGAGGAAATGATTCCTGCCATAGAAAAAGCTTTCAAGGAAGATTCACAAATATTAATAGAAGAATTTTTAGACGGACCTGAAATAACCATTGGTGTTTTAGCGTATGAAGGAAAAATTAAAGTGCTTCCTATGACAGAAATTATCAGTGAAAATGAGTTTTTCGATTATGAAGCCAAATATTTGGGAAAATCCCAAGAAATTACGCCTGCCAGAATTTCAGATGAAATTCACCAAAAATTAGAAAAAATCGCTGCTTACGTATATAAAATTTTAAATATGAGCGGTTTTTCACGATCTGAATATATTTTGGTCAATGACGAACCTTATTTTTTGGAAATGAATACCGTACCCGGATTGACAACGGCAAGTTTAATTCCGCAACAAGCAGAAGCCGCAGGCATTAGTTTAGAGAAACTTTTTCATAACGCCATAGAAATGGCATTAAGCAACAAGAAATGAAAAAAGCAATTTTCCCGGGATCTTTTGATCCAATTACTTTAGGCCACGTTGACATTATTAACAGAGCATTGCCTTTATTCGCTGAAATTATTATTGCGGTTGGCGTAAATACCGAAAAAGCCTACTTGTTTTCTCTGGAAGAACGGGTTGGTTTTATCAAAAAACATTATGCCAACGAGCCAAAAATAAAAGTGGAAACCTATACTGGCCTAACCATCGACTTCTGCAAAAAATTAAATATCCATTTTATTTTAAGAGGCTTGAGAAATCCGGCGGATTTTGAGTTTGAAAAAGCAATTGCCCAAACCAACAGAAAATTATCGACTGTTGAAACGGTGTTTTTACTAACCTCGGCCGACACCTCATTTATAAGCTCGAGCATTGTGCGAGATGTTTTGAAAAATGGCGGCGATATTTCGGGTTTTGTTCCTGAAAGTGTTTCGAAAAAATTATAATGATGCACATTAAAAAACACCTTTTTTTAGTTTTATTCATTTTATTTTCAAGTTTAATTTCTGCCCAAAAAACAGGGAAAGATTTCACGACTATTTTCGAAAAATCAAAGGGAACTGAAACGGCCACTTATCAGGAAACCATTGTATTTTACAAAGATTTGGCCGAAGCCTATCCGGAAATTTCTTTGTTGGAAATGGGCGAAACCGACAGCGGATTTCCTTTGCATCTGGTGGTTTTCAGTGCTTCAAAAGAATTCGATTTCAGTAAAATTCACGGCAGCAAAAAAAACATCATCTTAATCAACAATGCCATTCATCCAGGAGAATCTGACGGTGTTGATGCGAGTATGATGTTGTTAAGAGACATCGTTCAAGATAAAAACCAGCTTAAAAAATTAGGAAATATCATCATTGCCGTAATTCCTGTCTACAATATTGGCGGCGCTTTAAACAGAAACAGTTTTTCCCGCGCAAACCAAAACGGTCCGAAAGAATACGGATTTCGGGGAAATGCCCAAAATTATGATTTGAACAGGGATTTTATCAAAGCCGACTCTAAAAACGCCAAATCTTTTGCCGAAATTTTTCATTTGGTGAAACCTGATCTTTTTATCGACAATCACGTGAGCAACGGCGCCGATTACCAATATGCAATCACCCATTTATTTACGCAACACAATTACTTGGGAAACGACTTGGGCAATTTTATTGAAAATATAATGAAACCCAATATTGAAGCTTCGTTGCTGAAAAAAAACACCATTATTACCCCTTATGTAAATGTTTGGGGAACAACGCCGGAAGCAGGTTTTAGCCAGTTTTTCGACAGTCCGAGATATTCAACCGGCTACACCACTTTATTCAACACTTTGGGAATGATGGTGGAAACCCATATGCTAAAACCCTACAAACAAAGGGTTGAGGAAACCTACAGTTTTTTGGAATCTGCAATTGATTTCACCACTGAAAAAGGTGCTGAAATTATAGAACTTCGCCAAAATGCAGTGGCAAAGATTTTGGCAAAAAAAAACTATCCCATTTCTTTTGAACTCGATAAAAACAATTATTCAACTTTACAATTTAAAGGTTATGAAGGAAGTTATATCGACAGTAAAGTAACCAACGGCAAGCGTTTGTTTTACGACCGCACAAAACCCTACACAAAACCTGTAAAATATTTCAACAATTATATTCCGTCAAAGGAAATAAAAATCCCAAAAGCCTATATTTTAAAACATGGCTGGCAGAAAGTTTTGGAACGTTTAACTGACAACAATATTGTATTTACCATTTTCAAAAATGACACCGCAATAATTGTTGAAGAGCAACATATTAAAGATTATAAAACAAGCACAAAATCTTTTGAAGGGCATTATATCCATTCCAAAACCGAAGTTCTGGCCAAAACCAAAAAGGTACCGTTTCAAAAAGGCGATATTTATATTCCCACACAGCAAAATGGCGTTCGTTATATCATAGAAACCTTAGAAGCCGAAGCAACAGATTCCTTCTTTAACTGGAATTTCTTCGAACCCATTTTAGATCAAAAAGAATATTTTTCTTCCTATGTTTTTGAAGATATTGCAGAGAAGTTGCTGCAGGAAAATCAGGCCTTAAAAGCATTGCTGCATCAGAAAATGTTAACAGATAAAGATTTTGCCGAAAGTGCTGAAGCGCAGTTGGATTTTGTGTACAAAAATTCTCCTTACTATGAATCGGCGCATTTAAAATTGCCTGTTTATAAGGTGTTTTAAATAAAACAATGTTAAGAATTTCAATGAAAAATACTGAAATCGGTCAGAATTCAGTAGTTCAACATTATTAAAAAAAAAAGACTATGTTGTCAAAAAGAGTAAAATATGCCATTAAAACACTATTGTTTCTTTATGAAAATAGTGACGGAAAACCAATTTCTGCAAAAATAATTTCAGAAAATGAAAAAATTCCCTACAAGTTTCTTGAAAATATTCTTCGTGAATTAAGGCAAAATAAAATTTTAAAAAGTGTTCGTGGCGCTGAGGGCGGATATAAATTTTTAAAAGACCCAAATGAAATTACGGTAGCCGAAATAATAAGGATTGTTGACGGCCCTATCGCTTTAATTCCTTGTGTTTCATTTTATTTTTATGAAAAATGTGAAGATTGCACAGATGAAGTTTCTTGTAAAATAAGAAAATTGTTTGTTCAATTGCGCAATGAAATGCTGCCAATATTGAATAAATCAATAACAGATTTAGAAAAACTTTAATTTTTTTATTTTTATATCATATTAATTTGGTAGGAATAGTATATTATATATATTTGTCTCCAAATCAGAAAAGAAATAGCATGGGAATTTTTACAATTCTTCAAACAATGATGCCAGATAAAAATCGAAAATAATGGAAAGGTTAAAAATAAGCCACATCTCAATCGTAATTGTCTCCCTTAAAATTTTACTGATTTCTGTAATCCTTATTAAATATTTACCGGAAGCCTCCGAAAAAGATTTATTGTTTGACCAAACATTTTATTGGTTCCTTTTAGCCGGATTTTTAGCTCAAATTGTAGATGGGGCTTTAGGAATGGCTTATGGCGTAACCTCTAATTCAATTTTATTGGGTTTTGGGCTTTCACCAAAATTAGCATCAACAGCAGTCCATACGGCAGAAGTATTTACAACAGGCGTCTCCGGATTATCTCATATGCGCTTTGGCAATTTTGACAAAAAATTATTTATAAAACTTATAATTCCAGGCGTTATAAGCTCTTCAATTGGCGCTTATTTGCTTGGTGATGTGGTAGACGGAAAAACCATCAAACCATTTATAAATGCATATTTAATTATACTTGGTTTTGTTATTTTAAGAAAAGCGTTTAAAAAAACCGTTAACACAAAAGCCAATTTAAAAAACGCCTCACTGTATGCACTTTTTGGCGGATTTTTAGATGCCATTGGCGGCGGCGGCTGGGGACCCATTGTGACTTCCAACTTAATTAAGCAAGGAAATACGCCCAGCATTATTATAGGAACAGTGAATACGGCTGAATTTTTTGTTACTTTTTTTAGCGCAGGAATCCTGATTTATTTTACAGGAATTCAAAGCTGGCAAATAATTTTGGGTTTAATTATTGGCGGAACCATCGCTGCGCCGCTGGGTGCTTTTGTCACTAAAAAAGTACCGAGAAAAGCAATGACTATTGCCGTAGGTATCTTAATTATTATAACATCACTTTTTTCATTGTATAAAGGATTTTTCTAGCCAAATTGTATTTAATAAAAAGACGGAAACCTTTTTAAATCATTGTTGTCCGGTAAAAATTCATTGCAATTTAACAATCCCAATCTTAATCGGCCTTAACAAACAGGTCGCCCCGATGGGGCTTGTTTTTTTG
>JAUXPH010000014.1 GCA_030683995.1 Lutibacter sp. | reverse complement strand
CTTTAAATACTGAATTTTTCCATTTTTCTACAAACATTTCGCTCCTATGGAGCTTTTTTAGTCCCAGAGGGACGACCTGTCTGTAGAAAATAGATTTTCAAAAAAACAAGCCCCATCGGGGCGACCTGTTTGTTAAGGCCGATTAAGATTGGGCTTGTTAAATTGCAATGAATTTTTACCGGACAACAATGAATAGTAATATATTTTTAAAATCAGAAATGAAAACAAATTCATTTTCTTAAATTCCTGACTTGCGCACTCTAATTTTCTTAAAACCTGTGTAAAAGTTATTGCAACAAAGTAACACGGAGAAAAATTTCATTTATGATTAATAAGTTAATTTAATTACGTCTTTTAACCGTAATCCCGATAGATATCGGGACGCAAAATTTTTTCGCAAGTTACCAATTAGACGGGCATATATTTTAATCTGTTATTTCGCGATCTTTGCGCATTTTCATTGCGTTCATTGCGGTTAGGTTTTTATTGATTTTAAACCTACATTAACCTCACCAGATTTCCTCGCTCTAATCCTCTTAAAATCATAACTTATTGATAAATAGTTATTAAAGAGTAAATAGATAGTGATTTAAGGTGTTAATTTGAGTGTTATTTTTGATTTTGGGTGTTAAAATGCGGAACTCAGGAGAAACTTAATAGTAATATTATAAAAATCAGGAATGACAATAAATTCATTTTCTTAAAATTTTTACCACCACAAATCAAAAATATTTTTTACATTTACTTGATTAAAAAAATTAGCATAAACATTTAAAACATATCATTATGGCAAAAAGTCAGGACGCGAAAAAAAACGTCAAAAAAGAACCGTTGAAATCGGCTAAAGAAAAAAAAGAAGCAAAAAGAGATAAGAAAGCAAAAAGAGATTAATGCTTAAAATAAAATGAATCCGCCTCAATTTTAAATATTAGAGGCGGATTTTTTATTATCATTCAATTTTGGATTTTTTTAAATAGATTAATTTTCGCGCAATTGAATTAATAACTTGAACAACGTCAAACAGGATGTTTCTCTGGCGTTAAATTATCAAACGAATAGGCGAAAAGTACCGTTTCATTCTGGTTGAAATGTTTGAAAATCATAGTTAATGATTGGTAGATCAATGATTAATTATAAAAAAACCAATAAAAATTCCAAATAAAAGTTTTAATTATTCTTCTAAATTTTCAATGTCTTCAGCGCGATCTATAATATTTTGGGGCAGTGATTTTTTAGATTTTGCACCCATTTTCTTCAGCTTTTCAACACTTACGATTAAATTCCCTTTTCCTTCAAAAAGCTTGTTCATAGCGCCTTTATATTCCGCTTTTGCTTCATCCATTTTTTTGCCGACATTGGTTAAATCGGCAATAAATCCTTCAAACTTATCGTATAAAGCGCCTGCCTGACGTGCAATTTCAATCGCATTTCGTTGCTGTTTTTCATTGTTCCACATAGAGTCAATGGTGCGTAAAGTTGCCAAAAGGGTAGTGGGCGTCACAATCACAATATTTCTCTCAAATGCTTTGTTATACAACTGATTGTCCATATTCAAAGCCACCGCAAATGCGGGTTCAATAGGAATAAACAACAATACAAAATCGGGAGATTCCATTTTATAAATATCCTCGTATCGCTTTTCGCTCAATTGTTCAATATGGCGTTTTAAGGAATTTACGTGTTCCTTTAAATATTGTGATTTTTCATAATCGTCATCAGAATTAACAAATTGTTCGTAAGCCGTTAAGGAAACTTTTGAGTCGATGACCATTTTTTTGCCATCGGGTAAGTTAATCACCACATCGGGCAGTATTCTTTTTCCTTCGGCATTGGTAAAACTCTGCTGCACAAAATATTCCCGGTCTTTTTCCAAGCCCGATTTCACCAAAACGCGTTCCAAGACCAATTCTCCCCAATTTCCTTGCATTTTACTGTCGCCTTTCAACGCCTTTGTTAAATTGATGGTGTCTTTGCTCATTTGCAGGTTTAAATCCTTCAACCCAAGTATTTGCTGACGTAAAGCGGCGTGGTAATCAATGCTTTCTTTATGCGTATCTTCCACTTTTCGTTCAAAAGTCTGGATTTTTTCCTGGAGCGGACTTAAGATGTTTTTTAAGTTTTCTTTATTCTGCTCGGTGAATTTAACCGATTTCTCCTCCAATATTTTACTAGCCAAAATTTCAAATTCTTTGCTGAATTTTTCCTGTAATTTTTCGACTTCAGCTTTGTTTTCCTGTAGCTTTTCTTCCAAATTGTTAAACTCCGAAACCTTCTGCGTAAACCTGATATCTATCTTGTGTTTTTCTTCATTCAAACTATTTTTTTCCTGAATCAACTTATTGAAATTTAATTCATTAAGTTGCTTTTCTTCAAGCAATAGTTTATTTCTTATTTCCAGTTCCGAAGTCACTTTTTCGTAGTTGCTTTTGGTCAATAATTTGCCAATGATAAAGCCCAACCCTAAAAAAACCAGGCCAATTATTACATATAATATAAAATCAGTCATTACAATTTCTATTTAATTTCAGATTATAAAAATAACATTTTTATATTTGTGCTCGAACCGGTATTTTAAAAATAGAAACTGAGTTATTAACAAAACTTATGAAGGCATTTGCGCGTTTTATTTTGTACACCATTTTTGGATGGAAAACTGTAGGGAGTTTTCCAAAAGATTTGAAAAAATATGTGATCATTGCAGCGCCGCACACACACTGGCAAGATTTTCCACTTGGCGTATTAACCAGATTTGCAGAAGCATTACCGGCAAATTATATCGGAAAAGCATCGTTGTTTAGACCACCGTTTGGATTTATTTTCAGATGGCTGGGAGGAACGCCCATTGAAAGAAGTACCAGCAGTAATAAAGTGGCCGCCATTGTGGAGCTATTCAACAGCAAAGATTCCTTTATTTTGGCAATGTCGCCTGAAGGAACCCGCAAAAAAACTGATAGCTGGAAAACCGGATTTTATTATATTGCCAAAGGCGCTAATGTGCCTATTGTGATGATTGCGCTTGACTTTAAAAACAAAGAAGTTAAAGTCGCTGAACCGTATTATTTAACTGATAATATGGAAAACGACTTTAACTTCTTTCATAAGTTTTATGAAGGCGTTCAGGGTAAAATTCCCGAAAATTTTTAACCTTTATAAAATGGCAATTTCACCACTGTGGCAGGTATTGCTTTATTTCTGATTTGTATGAAAATTTGTGATCCAAGTTTGGCATACGCAGTTTTCACATAACCCATTCCAATGCCTTTTTTAAGTGACGGACTCATAGTTCCCGAAGTTACCACGCCAATATTTTCGCCGGCTTCGTTTACAATTTCGTAGTCGTGACGCGGAACAGCTTTTTCTATAACTTCAAAAGCAACCAATTTTTTTGAAACGCCTTCCTCTTTTTGTTTTTTCAACGCTGCAGAATTGGTGAAATCTTTGGTGAATTTTGTAATCCATCCCAAACCTGCTTCAATAGGCGAAGTAGTGTCATTTATGTCGTTTCCGTACAAACAGAATCCCATTTCCAAACGCAAAGTATCACGTGCAGCCAAACCAATCGGTTTAATTCCGAATTTTTCACCCGCTTTAAAAATGGCGTTCCAAATGTGTTCCGCATCTTTATTTTCAAAGTAAATTTCAAATCCACCCGAGCCTGTATAACCTGTGGCAGAAACAATTACATTATCAATTCCCGCAAAAGTGCCAATTTTAACCGTGTAATATTCCATACCAGATAAATCAATAGCTGTCAAAGATTGCAATGCTTGTGCAGCTTTCGGACCTTGAACGGCCAATAATGACAATTCATCAGAAACGTTGGTCATTTCAACACCCAAATCGTTATGAGAAGAAATCCAATTCCAGTCTTTTTCAATATTTGAGGCATTCACCACCAAAAAATAATGATCTTCCGTAATTCTGTAAACCAATAAATCATCAACAATTCCGCCATCATTATTTGGCAAACAGCTGTATTGAATTTTTCCGTCAACCAAAACAGAAGCATCGTTTGAAGTCACTTTTTGAATCAGCGCCAACGCATTTTTCCCTTTTAAGTGAAATTCTCCCATATGCGAAACATCAAAAACACCCACGCCAATTCTAACAGTTTCGTGTTCAATATTAATTCCTTCATATTGTACAGGCATCATATAGCCTGCAAACGGCACCATTTTAGCACCTAAAGCCTCGTGAATATGAGTTAAAGCAGTATTTTTCATTTGTGTATTATTTATTTTTTATTGGTACAAATGCAGTTCGCCATTAAACATTCTTTTGTGTATCAAAATTTGTGAGGCTCGTTTCATCTAATATTATTTTGTGTCGCTAAAATACGAATTATTCAAGAATGGCATTGGTATTAAATTACCTTTTTAAGATAAAATCTTTAATTGCTTATTTTTCTTGCTGAATCCATTAATTTAATACTAATATTTATTTTGGGCCTGCCCGCCTTTTTGGTGGGCGTTCCCCGCCAGCTGGCGGGGCGGGCTTTTTGTTCCAAACTTTTTATCGGTGAAAAACCGCCAAAAAGGTTTTCCCCTTCAATCCCTAACGCGAATTGAGCTAACAATTGATCAAAATATTCTACAAACAGGTAGCCCCGATGGGGCTTGTTTTCCGGGGAAATCTATTTTCTGCAAACAGGTCGTCCCGATGGGACTAAAATCAGCTCCGTTGGGGCGAAATGTTTGTGCATTTTGTGAAAAATCAGAATATTAAAGCCCCGCTGGGGCGACCTGTTTGTAGCGTTTTGTGAAAAATCAGCATTTAAAAGCCCCATCGGGGCTACCTGTTTGTAGCATATTGTAAAAAGTCAGGTT
>JAUXPH010000013.1 GCA_030683995.1 Lutibacter sp. | reverse complement strand
CCTACTGTATTTGGATTGGCTGCTTTTAACGGTTGTCCTGATACTGACGGTGATGGCGTTGAAGATTCAAAAGACGCTTGTCCTACTGTATTTGGTTTGGCCGCTTTAAACGGTTGTCCTGATGCTGATGGTGACGGAATTGCCGATAAAGATGATGCTTGTCCAAATGAAAAAGGAACTAAAGCAAACAAAGGTTGTCCAGATACTGACGGAGATGGTGTAGTTGATAAAGACGATGCTTGTCCAACTGTTGCAGGTCCAGCTGACAATAAAGGTTGTCCTTGGCCAGATACTGACGGAGATGGTGTTACTGACAATTTAGACAAATGTCCTACTGTTGCTGGTCCAGCTTCAAATAATGGTTGTCCGGTAGCCCCAACTGTTGAGGTTATGGCCACATTGAATGAATATGCAAGAACTATCTTGTTTGACACAAATAAAGCAACTTTCAAAAACGAATCTATCAATATCTTAAAATCAATGACTGCAATCTTTAAAGATTATCCAGAAGCTGATTTTGTAATTGCAGGTCATACTGATAGTGTAGGTTCTGACAAATCAAACCAATTATTGTCTGAAAGAAGAGCAGCCGCTGTTAGAGATTATTTAATCTCAAATGGTATCAATGCTGATAGATTGACAACGGTAGGTTTTGGAGAAAGCAAACCAGTTGACACAAACGCTACAGCTGCAGGCCGTCAAAACAACAGACGTACTGAAGTGACTTTAAAAAACTAAGCCAATAGCGCTTAAATCATAAAAGTAAAATCGCCTAAAATTAATTTTTTAGGCGATTTTTTTTGATAAATTATTGCAACTTCTTCTGGTAAATTAGAAAAGCCAAAGGTTAAAATTTAATATTAATGTGAATTAAGGGTTGAATAGCCGTCGGCTTTAGCCAACGGATTAAAATATGTTCATATTGAAGGCTTTAGCCAAAACATATTTATTATTTTGGCTAAAGCCAATTTGAAATTCAGCATTTGCCCGCCAGCTAAAGCAGGCGGCTATTGACTAAATCTAACCCTTAATTCGCGTTATTATTAAAATATTCAAGTAAAAGCCATTTCAATTGAAATGGCTTTTATATTTTTATAGAGAATAAAAAAATTAGATGAAACGAGCACAACAAATTTTGATACACACAGCAATGATTAATGACGAACTTGCCTGCGGCAAGCAGGCCTGCCTGTCCGGCAGGCAGGCAGCATCTGTACCAATAAAAAATAAAAAATAAACAGATGAAATCATTTATCTCAAGCGTTTTTGAAGATGTCCAAAGCAAACACCAAAGTTTCAACAATTTAATATTTGTGCTCCCAAGCCAACGAGCCTGTGTGTTTTTAAAAGCAGAAATTCTAGAAAAAACACAGGGCGCCTTCTTTTTGCCAAAAATAATCAGCATTGAAAATTACATTCAGGAATTGGCAGCTATCAACCTTATTGATGCCACCCAATTGTTATTTGAATTTTACACCATATATCAGAAAAAGATTCCCAAAGAAAACAGGGAATCGTTTGATGCTTTTTCTCAATGGGCCACCATTGCTTTACACGATTTCAATGAAATAGACAGTTATTTGGTGAATGCAACCCAATTTTTTTCAAATTTGAGGGATGTAAAAAAACTTGACGAATGGTTTCAAGATAAAAAGCCAAGCCAATTGGCGATAAACTATCTTCAGTTTTTTGAATATTTGGCTGTTTTATATGAAGCGCTTTATGAAAAATTGAAAAACAATAAATTTGGTTATCAAGGTTTAATTTACAAAGAGGCCACAAATAATTTAGCGTTTTACATCAATAACAACAGAAATAATCACTTCATCTTTGTTGGATTTAATGCACTGAACAAAGCTGAAGAAACCATCTTTCAGGAATTGTTGAACAACAACTTGGCTTCTGTTTATTGGGACGCAAATGAATCATTTTTTGACAAATCAAATGAAGCAGGCTTTTTTCTGAGAAAATACAAAAGGGAATGGGCGTATTATCAAAAAAACCCTTTTTTATGGGACAATAACGAGATTTCAATTCAGAAAAATATCAATTTAATTGGCGCGCCTAAAAACATCACACAAATAAAATATGCAGGGGAATTGTTATCGAAAATTGAGAATTTCAGCAAAACAGCATTGGTTTTGGCCGATGAAAATTTGTTGACCTTAACGCTAAATTCACTGCCAAACAATGTAAAAAACATCAACATCACTATGGGATATCCGTTAAAGGACATTCCATTGGCGAGTTTGTTTGATGCGCTTTTTAAACTGCATTTAAACCAGCATAAATTTAATAAGGAGGCCGAACAGCTTTTTTATTATAAAGATGTTTTAAGCGTTTTAAACAACCCTTTTCTAAATAAATTAAATGGCGAAATTCTTCAAAAGTTAATTGCGGAAATTAAAAGCAAAAACAGCATCTTTTTATCGGCTGAGATGCTTAAAAAATATATTTCACTTGCTGAAGTTGCCCAACTTTCAACGGTGTTTTCTTTGTTTGGTTTTTCAACCTCCATCAATGAAGTCATAAAGCAATGTATCAATTTAATTAAGGAACTTAAAAACCACGCGGAAGGCGTTGAAAAGGAATATTTGTATCGTTTTTTTACGATTTTTCAGCAGTTGGAAACTTTGAATGCAACCTACAACCACATCACCGATTTAAAATCGCTGAACTTGTTTTACACCCAAATTTTAAGGACCGAAAAACTGTCGTTTCAGGGCGAGCCACTGCAGGGTTTACAGTTGATGGGAATGCTTGAAACCAGGGCTTTGGATTTTGAAACCGTCATTATAACTTCGGTAAATGAAGGGATTTTACCAGGAGGGAAAAACGATTTTTCATTTATTCCTTATGATGTAAAAAAATATTTTGGACTGCCTACTTATCAGGAAAAGGATGCGATTTTTTCTTACCATTTTCAGCGGTTGCTGCAACGGGCCAAAGACATTTATTTAATTTACAACACAGAATCGGATGGTTACGGTTCAGGTGAAAAAAGCCGTTTTTTAACCCAGCTTGAAATCAACAATCCAAATATTGCAAAAACCATTATCAGCCCAAAAGTGCAGCATACCATTTTTCCGATACTGCAAATTGCTAAAACACCCGAAATGATGCAAAAACTGCAGGCAGTGTTCACCAAAGGCATTTCTCCATCGGCTTTGGCAACCTATATTTACGATCCGGTGAAATTTTATGAGCAACGTGTATTGGAGATTTATGAAGAGGATGAAGTGGAGGAAACCATTGCTGCCAATACGATGGGTTCTGTGATTCACGAAGTGCTTGAGGATTTGTACAAACCATTTATTAACAGCTATTTAAGCAAGGAAAATATTGCCGAAATGCAAAAAAACACACACGCTTTGCTGGTGAAATATTTTGAGAAATACTATGAAAAAGGGAATATGGAAACCGGTAAAAACAAGCTCATTTTTGAAGTCTGCAAAAATCATATCAAACGATTTTTGAATCAGGAATTGCAAATTCTCAATCAAAATAAACAGCTGAAAATTATCGCTTTGGAAAAGAAATTATCTGCTGAAATAAATATAGACGGCATTAATTTCCCCATAAAATTAAAAGGAATTGTTGACAGAATTGACGAATTGGACGGCGTTACCCGAATCATTGATTATAAAACGGGAAAAGTGGAAGCCAAAGATCTTAAAATAACAGATTTTAGTTTTATGGGCAGCGATTATAAATATACAAAGCCATTGCAGGTGATGCTTTACAGTTTTTTGTTTTCTGAAGAAAATGAAGGTGATTTTTCAAAACCTGTTGAAGCCGGAATCATTTCATTTAAAAATTTGAACAGCGGTTTCCTGAAAATGAATTTTTCAGAAAGGAGAGGCGCTGCCGAGAGTCTTATTTCCCACGAAAATATGGATCCGTTTTTAATCGAATTAAAAAGAATAATCGTTGAAATATTAAATCCTGAAATTCCTTTTATCCAAAATCAAAATTTACCTTTTTAAAAATTTAAAATGCAAAAAACACTTAATATACCGGTAAAAAGTACCCATCACAATAAATTCATTGTCACTGATGTGATTTATTTAAAAGACCATGTCAAAAAGCCAATCGTACTATTTTGTCACGGTTACAAGGGATTTAAAGACTGGGGCGCTTGGAATTTAGCGGCTGAAGAATTTGCTGAAAACAACTTGTTTTTTGTGAAATTTAATTTTTCGCACAATGGCGGAACTATGGAAAACCCCATAGATTTTCCAGATTTAGAAGCGTTTGGCAACAATAATTTTATAAAAGAACTCGATGATTTGGAAGATATTATTGATTGGGTGACTGCCAATCCCGATTTTAAAAATGAAATTGATGTTGAAAACATCACTTTAATAGGTCATTCGCGAGACGGCGGAATTGTTTCAATCAAGGCTTTTGAAAACAATAAAATAACCAAATTGATCACTTGGGCTGGAGTTTCCGATTTTGGTGCCCGTTTTCCCGAAGGAGAATTGTTGAAAGGCTGGAAAAAGCTGGGTATTTCCTATATTTTAAACACCCGAACGCTTCAAGAAATGCCACACAATTTCGCGTTTTATGAAAATTTCAAAGAAAATGAAGCGCGATTGACCATCAAAGATGCGGTTGAAAAATTAAACATTCCGCACTTGATTGTTCAAGGCGAAAATGATGAAGTTGTGCTTCCGCAAGAAGCCAAAAATTTGCATTTGTGGAATCCAAAAAGTACACTTGTTTTTATTGAAGAAATGAATCATCCGTTGGGATGTACACAGCCTTGGGAAGGATCAGCAATGCCTTTGCATCTGGAGAAAGTGGTGAAGAAAACTATCGATTTTGTTTATAATAAATAAGCGTTTTAGCATAGATTTATAATGAGTATGGTGATTAAAAAAGCTTCAGTGCAAGATTTGGAACAATTGCTTTTTATTGTCAAAAGCTGCGGACAAAATTTGATAGAACAGGGTATTTTTCAATGGAATGAGAATTATCCTTCAAAAGCTGTGTTACTTGAGGATATTGCGTTGCAACAAATTTGGAAATTGGAAGAAGGTAATAGTATTGTTGGTTTAATAGTGCTCACTGAAATTGAAGATGCCGAATACCAGCACGTAAAATGGCTGACAAAAAATGATAAGAATCTTTACATTCATCGGTTGGCGGTTCATCCAAATTTTCAGGGAAAGGGATTCGCCCAAAAACTCATGAATTTTGCCGAGAATTATGCTTTGGAAAATGGCTATAAATCCATTAGACTGGATACCTTCAGCCAAAATAAACGAAATCTGCAGTTTTATGAAAAGCGCAATTATATAAAATTGGAAAGCATTTATTTCCCCAACCAAAGCACGCTTCCTTTTTACTGTTATGAGAAAGTAATTCATGTATAAAAGGTCGAACATTAAATTTAATGGTCTGATGCTGTAACGTTAAGAAAATTAAGTTGGTGTTTAAATTTAGGCGAAAATATTTATATAAAAACCCGTAACTTTGGGCATTATGGAAAACGGAAGTTTATATACGCGCATTCAAAACAACATAGCGGTCATCGAGTTTTTTCATCCGGCAGGCAATTCGCTTCCCGGCGAGTTATTATCTCGGCTAACAGCTGCTTTTATTGAATTAAGCGCAAATAATGAGGTGAATGTGATCATTTTAAAAAGCGCGAAAGAAAACACTTTTTGTGCAGGCGCTTCGTTTGATGAATTGAGTTCCTTTTCAACGGTTGAAGAAGGAAATAAATTCTTTTTGGGTTTTGCCAACGTGATTAATGCGATGCGAAAATGTTCAAAATTAATTATTGGCCGTGTACAGGGAAAAGCTGTTGGCGGAGGCGTTGGTTTGGCTGCAGCTTGCGATTATTGTTTTGCCACGGAACAGGCTTCCATAAAATTATCGGAGTTTACCATTGGCATCGGCCCGTTTGTGATTGCTCCGGCGGTTTCGCGTAAAATGGGATTGGCTGCTTTAAGCGAATTGACCTTAGACGCAAGCAGTTGGCAAAATGCTTATTGGGCAAAAGAAAAAGGTTTGTTCGCGAAAGTTTTTGAAACTGTTAATGAAATGGACAAGGAAGTGGATTATTTGTCTTTGAAGCTGTCTCAATACAATCCGGATGCGTTAAAAGAAATGAAAAAAGTGTTGTGGGAAGGCACGGAACATTGGGATATATTATTGGAAGAAAGAGCAAAAATTAGTGGTAAACTGGTGTTGTCTGAGACCACAAAAAGCGCTTTGCTAAAATTTAAAAAGTAATAAAATGTTGTTGAATTTCATCTTATTTTTTCTGCAAATTAACATTGAAGAGAACATTAAAAACGCACCGGATAAAAATTATGAAATAGGCGTGGTTATTGGAACCTATTTGCCTTTTGTTTTATTGGCTGCATTGGCATATTTTATTTATTACAAAGCCAAAAGCAGAAAAGATTTGGAAGATTAAATTTATATATTTATAATGAAAATCTATTTTCTTACAAGCAGGTCGTCCCGATGGGACTAAAAAACAGCTCCATAGGAGCGAAATGTTTGTAGAGTATTGTGAAAAGTCAGGTTTAAAGCCCCAGAGGGGCGACCTGTTTGTTTTGAAAAATTTAACCAGACAATAATGAATGAAAATGAGTAAAATCAGAATCACAAAGCAATTTAATTTTGAAACCGCACACGCGTTGTACGGCTACGACGGAAAATGCAAAAATATACACGGTCACAGTTACAAACTTTCAGTTACGGTAATTGGATCGCCAATAAGTGATTCAAACAACGTAAAATACGGAATGGTAATCGATTTTGGGGATTTGAAAAAAATTGTTGCTACAGAAATCGTGAACAAATTTGACCACGCAACCGTGTTCAACAAAAATACGCCACATATTGAATTGGCGAAAGAATTGGAAAAAAGAGACCATAACGTTATTTTGGTGGATTATCAGCCAACCAGCGAAATGATGTTGGTGGATTTTGCCGAAAAAATTAAAAACAGGTTACCGGAAAACGTGAAGTTGCATTCTTTAAAATTGCAGGAAACCGGAACTTCAAATGCCGAATGGTATGCTTCAGACCAAATTCTCATCTAAATCTTCCCTAAGGGAAGACTTTTTTGTTGATTCTGCAAGAACTTTGCTGGTTTCCTTCCCTTGGGGAAGGATTAAGGATGGGATATTAAGTTCCGTTAAAGGTATTCATGGTGATGTTTAAGCCGGCGGTTCCAAAGGATTTAATGAGTTCTGCCGATCGGTCCAAACGTTCAGGGAGCGATTTTAACTCGTTTTTGTCCCATTCACCCAACACAAAATCTACCTGACGGCCTTTGGAAAATTGTGAACCAACGCCAAATCTAAATCGCGCATATTCCTGGGTTTGTAAAACGGCCGTGATATCTTTTAAACCATTATGCCCGCCGTCACTTCCTTTGGCTTTTAACCGAATGGCGCCAAAATCTAAGTTTAAATCGTCACAAATGACTAACAAATTTTCAATGGCGATGTTTTCTTTGGTAAGCCAATATTTAACTGCTTTGCCACTTAAATTCATATAAGTGGAGGGTTTCAGCAAAATAAAAGTTCTCCCTTTAAATTTAAATGTGGAGATGGCGCCCAGTTTTTCGCTTTCAAAAGAAACGGATTCTTTTGAGGCCAATTCATCTAAAATTTTAAACCCGATGTTATGGCGGGTTTCCGCATATTTTTCGCCAATATTTCCCAAGCCAACAATTAAATATTTTTTCATAGGATGTTGCGCAGAAGCTTCCTTTTTTGAACCAAACAATAATTTTATTAATTTAATCAATCGCATAATGTAAAAGTAGTAAAAGATTGCGGTTAATTTAAATGAAAAAAGCGCTGCAATTGCAACGCTTTTTTATATTTAATCGAAAAGATTATTTTTTGCCTTTAGCTTCTTCTGTAGCTGCTTTTGCAACATTACGAGAAGTTCTAACTTGTGCAATTACAGTATTTTCAGGATGTAAAATAGTGTATTTTTTGCTGGCCACTTCCGTAACGTATAATTTGTCGCCAATGTCTAATTTTGAGATATCGGCATCAATAAAGTCTGGCAAGTCGCCTGGCAATGCTCTAACGTTTAATTTACGTTGGGCAAAACGCAACGATCCACCTCTAATAATACCTGGCGCTGTGCCAACCAATTGTACTGGAATGGCCAGAGTTACCAATTTATCATCAAATAACTGATAAAAATCGATGTGTAAAATTTTGTCAGATACTGGGTGAAACTGAATGTCCTGCAAAATTGCATTGTATTTGTTTCCTTCAAATTCAATCTTAGCTGTATAAACGTTTGGAGTGTACACTAAGTTTTTAAATGCAGTTTCGTCTGCTGAAAAGTGTAATGCTTTTTCTCCTCCGTATAATACGCAAGGAACCTTTCCAGCATTACGTAGGGCTTTAGTAGCTACTTTGCCCACGCTTTCTCTTTTAGATCCGGTGATTGTAATTGATTTCATTTATTTATATTTAGTTATTATTTACATTAAAAATTGTCCGCTAATGGATGTGTTGTCCTGTACTTTGTGCATAACATCTGCGAATAAAGGGGCGCAAGTTACAACTTTTATTTTAGAACTTTCTCTTTTTAAAGGAATTGTGTCTGAAACTATCAGCTCGGTTAATTTAGAGTTTTCAATACGATCATAGGCGTTTCCTGACAAAATGGGATGTGTGCAAATAGCACGAACGCTTAAGGCGCCTTTTTCAATCATTAAATCTGCTGCTTTGGCAATGGTTCCTCCGGTATCAATCATATCATCCACAATAATGACGTGGCGGTCTTTTACCTCGCCAATTAATTCCATGGAATCAATTTCATTTGCTTTTATGCGTTGTTTATAACAAATCACCACATCGCTTTCTAAAAATTTAGAATAGGCGTAAGCGCGTTTTGAACCGCCCATATCAGGAGAGGCAATGGTTAAATTTTGCAGATTTAATGAATGGATGTAAGGCAAAAAGATGGTTGAAGCAAACAAGTGGTCTACAGGTTTTTCGAAAAATCCCTGAATTTGATCAGCGTGCAAGTCCATAGTAATAATTCTTGTTGCTCCTGCAGTTTGCAAAAGATTTGCCACTAATTTTGCGCCAATGGCAACACGAGGTTGGTCTTTACGATCCTGTCTAGCCCATCCAAAATAAGGGATTACGGCAGTGACGTGACGTGCTGATGCTCTTTTTGCGGCATCGAGCATTAAAAGCATTTCCATTAAATTATCTGAATTTGGAAATGTTGAACCCACAATAAAAATGCGTCTTCCTCTAACCGATTCAACAAAGGCGGGCTGAAACTCCCCGTCGCTAAACCTTGTTACCACTACGTTTCCAAGCGGAATTCCGTAATTTTTGGCGATGTTTTTAGCCAATTCCTTGCTTTGAGTACAAGCGAAAATTTTAGGTTCAAGAAAAGGGATGTCCATTTTTTAGCAGCGTTATTTAATTAGGTTTCCGTATTTTGATTGCAAATTTAAAATTATTTAAGTGGTAATACTATAACTAAGTGAAGTTTTTGTGATTTAGTTGAAAAATATTTTTAAATTTGCAGACCGAAACATTTGCCCCGGTGGCGGAATTGGTAGACGCGCTGGATTCAAAATCCAGTTTTCGCAAGGAAGTGTGGGTTCGATTCCCACCCGAGGTACAAAAACCCAGTAAATCATTTGATTTACTGGGTTTTGTTTTTAAACTATTTCAAAAGTAATTTAAATATTCGCAAAAACGTCAGCTTGTACAAAGGAATGCATTCCCGCGGCAGCTTTTCTTCCGTCGCCCATTGCAAGAATTACGGTTGCTCCACCTCTCACAATATCACCTCCGGCAAAAAGACCCGGAATTGAAGTCATCATATTTCCATCAACTTTAATGGTGTTCCATTTGGTGATTTCAAGTTCGGGTATGCTTTGTTGGATAATTGGGTTTGGAGAAACACCAACGGCGATCACTACGCTGTCAACATCAATATCGTATTCTGAACCCTTAATAACAACGGGTCTTCTTCTTCCCGAAGCGTCAGGTTCTCCCAATTCCATTTTTTGCACGCGCATTTTATTTACTTTGCCTCTTTCATCAGCAAAATATTCAATTGGCGAGGCCAAATTGATAAATTCAATGCCTTCTTCAATGGCATGTTTTATTTCTTCTGCTCTTGCGGGCATCTCTTCCATCGTACGTCTGTACATAATAATGGCTCTTTCGGCGCCCATACGTTTTGCGGTTCTTACGGAGTCCATTGCGGTATTTCCGCCGCCAATGATAACCACATTTTTTCCGGTATGAACTGGAGTATCGAAATCTTTATTTCCGCCACCCATTAAATTAACGCGGGTTAAAAATTCATTGGCACTTTGAATGCCGCTATAATTTTCGCCTGGGATATTCATAAAATTTGGCAATCCGGCGCCGCTTGCGATAAAAAACGCGACATAACCTTCTTCTTTTAAATCAGCAATAGAAGCGGTTTTGCCCACAATAAAATTGGTTATGAATTTAACGCCCATATTTTTGATGGTATTGATTTCATAGTCAACAATTGATTTTGGCAGCCTAAATTCGGGAATTCCATATTTTAAAACCCCGCCAAGATCGTGCAAGGCTTCAAAAACGGTAACATCATAGCCAAATTTTGCCAGTTCACCGGCAACGGTCAATCCTGCGGGCCCTGAACCGATAACTGCCATTTTTATGCCGTTTGGCTCGGCCAAAGCCGGAATGGTTGCTTCCCCGTGTTCGCGTGCGTAATCGGCAACAAATCTTTCAAGGTGACCAATTGCGGCACCTTCTTTACTTAATTTTTTAACATAAAAACACTGTGCTTCGCATTGAATTTCCTGCGGACAAACCCTTCCGCAAATTGCCGGCAAGGAGTTGTTTTCTTTTAAAACTTCAGCAGCTCCAAGGATGTCTCCGGCTTCAAGATATTTTATAAATTTAGGGATGTTTGTGCCAACCGGGCAACCAATAATACAAGTAGGAACTGCGCAATCAAGGCAGCGGTGAGATTCAGCGATTGCCATCTCCAAGGTTAAGCCTTTATTTACTTCAAGATTGCTTTTATTCCTCACATTAGGATCAGCTTCGGGCATGCGAACCCTTGAGATATCTGTTCGCTCTTTGGCTTTTATTTCTTTGCGCAACTTATCGCGCCATTCGGTTTTGCGTTCGGCTTTATAATATTCTTCGTTTAATTCTTCTTCCATTTTACGAATATTTTATAGGGTATAAATTTTTTAGTTAAGTGATACTGCTTCACAAGATTTTACGTACGCTTCATAGTTTTCTGATTCTTTGTCTTTGTAAGCGCCTAATCGGCTTAACATTTCATCAAAATTAACTTTATGGGCATCAAATTCCGGTCCGTCTACGCAAACAAATTCGGTTTTTCCACCAACAGAAACCCTGCAGGCGCCGCACATTCCGGTGCCGTCAACCATAATGGTGTTTAAACTTGCCAAGGTGTGAATATCGTATTTCTTGGTGGTTAAAGCAGCGAATTTCATCATTACGGCCGGGCCAATTACAATGGCCTGATGAATTTTTTCTCTGAGAATAACTTCTTCCATTCCCTGAGTTACAAGTCCTTTAGTTCCTTTTGAGCCATCATCGGTCATCACAATAAGTTCATCGGAGTATTCGGCCATCTCGTTTTCAAGAATTACCAAGTCTTTATTTCTGGCGGCAATAATGGTGATTACCCTGTTGCCCGCCAATTTCATGGCTTGCACAATAGGAAAAAGAGGAGCAACCCCAACGCCGCCGCCAGCGCATAAAACGGTTCCTACATTAGAAATATGGGTCGCTTTTCCAAGCGGTCCCACCACATCCAATATAAAATTACCGGCATTCATGGCGCAAAGTTTGTGTGATGAAACACCAACTCTTTGCACAATTAAGGAAATTGTGCCTTTTTCAACATCGGCATCTGAAATTGTTAACGGAATTCTTTCGCCATTTTTATCAATTCTCAGGATGATAAAATGTCCAGCTCTACGACTTTTTGCAATATATGGGGCTTCAATAACCAGTTTTGCCACATTTTCTGAAAGAAATTTTTTTTCGATAATTTTAAACATATTCTAATTCAAAATTGTTAAACTTTATAAAAAGAAATACGTTAAACTTTGGAAATAATTTTCAACGCTATTTCTGATGCAAATTTATTAAAAATAATTGAAATAATTTGCTTTAAAAGTACTTTATATTGTGGTATTATCAATCAATGTGGCTTTTTGGTATCAATATTATTATGATATTTATCATATAATGAGTAATTAATAATGTGAAATTGGTTTAATATTGGAAGAAAACACGTAATGTACTCGAAAAAAGGAAGCGCCACAATTGTTGCAAAAATGGAGAATTTATCTTGTAATAAAAGAATATATAATAAAAAACCGTAAAAACTATCCTTTAGTTTTTACGGTTTTTTTATTTTAGGATGAAAACTATTTTATTTTCAACTCATTATTCCCATTTCAAATCATCGATATAATAAATGTCGGTTGCAGTTCCGTCAGAAGCCCCACCATTGAAAAACAATACTATTTTTTTATGGTTTGCCGCTGCCTGGTCGCTAAAATCGAAGGTATATTCCGTCCAAGCATTTGAGGTGGTAATAGCTCCCCAAACTTCTTTGGGTCCTGAAGATCCTCCTTCTAATTTTGCCAATAAAGGCACTGCTTTTGTGGAATAAATCTTTATTTTCAATTTATTTTTTGTCGATAAATTTATCGCAGCCCCAAGATCAAATACCAAGGCATCCCAAGCGTCTGTGCCATTATCAGTCACTTTTAAAACGGAAGCACTGGTGTTGATTCCTGTTTTGTATGGATTTGTAACAATTTCTGTGGTAATGCAGCAAACCACTGCATAATTTTGCTGACATTCAAAATTATTCACAATGCTTAAATCTGGAATCACTCCTGCGCAAGCGTCATATGCCGCAAACCTGATGTCATCAATATAATAAACATCTGTTGCCGTTCCATTTTCTTGGCCACCATTGAAGAATAACACTATTTTTTTATGATTTGCAGCAGCTTGGTCACTAAAGTCAAAGACATACTCAGTCCAAATTCCCGTTACAGTAATAGCGCCCCAGACTTCTTTTGCTCCCGAAGTTCCTCCTTCTAATTTGGCCAATAAAGGCACCGCTTTTGAAGATAAAATTTTAATTCTCAGGTAGTTTTTGGTTGTTAAATTAATTGGTCCGCCAAAATCAAATATGATTGCATCCCATGCATCTGTTCCGTTATCGGTAACTTTTAGCACCGCGTCACTTTTATTTATGCCACTAGGATCAGGATTTGCAACAATTGAATTTGGAACAGAACCGGCTATGGTTGAATTTTTCTGACAATTGAAATCGTTTATAATGCTTAAATCGGGCACAACGCCATTGCAAGGATCGGTAATTTCAGCAAATTTTAAGTCATCTATAAAATAAACCTGTGTGCCATCGGTATCAACGCCTGCATTAAAAAACAATACTAATTTTTTATGATTTGCGTTTGCTTCGCTGCTAAAATCGAAAGTGTATTCAACCCATTGACCGGTTGTTGTTATTTGGATATCTTTTTCTTTACCGGCAGAAGTTCCACCTTCCAATTTTGCTTTCAAAGTACCGGCAACAGGCGCCAACACTTTTATTTTGAATGCATTGTGGGTGGTTAAATTTATTGGCGCGCCAAAATCAACGATTACGGCATCCCAAGCACCTGTTTCATCAATATATTTACCAGAGAATTTGCTGCTGTTTATGGCATTTTTATTAGGGGTTGCGGTAAGTGTCACTTCAGGAATAACCTGATTTTTCTGACAATCAAAATCATTTATAACATTGATATCCACTGCCACTCCAACGCAAGGATCTGCGGAAGTGTCCCATTTCAAATCATCAATATAATAAACATCGGCACCATTTGTGTCAACACCCGCATTGAAAAACAACACCAATTTTTGATGATTTTGATTGAACTGGCTGCTAAAATCGAATGAATATTCCACCCAGTTGGATGTGTTCGAAATAGTGGCATCCACTTCAAATCCGCCAGAAGTTCCGCCTTCCAGTTTTGCTTTTAAAGTACCGGCAACACTTGTTAACACTTTAATTTTAAAAGTATTTTTTGTTGATAGGTTTATTGGAGCACCAAAATCTATAATTAATGCATCCCAAGCTCCGCTTGGATCAATGTATTTTCCAACAAACCTGCTTGTGTTTGCCCCTGATTCATCAGGATTTAAAACTGCTTCTACATTTGGAAGCAACAGATTGTCCTGGCATTGAAAATCATTGATAATGGAAGGGTCGGCAGTTTCCGGAGTTTCACAAGGAATAGATTCAATAAAAGGATAAAAAGTTTCTTCATCACACGATGTCATACTTATTATCAACAGCATAACAAGCAATAAATTGGCTGGTTTAAATTTAAAAGTTCTCATAAAATTCGGTTTTTGTTATCGTTAAAACTGCTATTTTGGATTTGATTTCAATTAATTAATAATTTTATTTCAGCGTAAAATTTGTTTCAAGCAACTCTTCACTATTGGTTCCCACAAAAAGTTTAAATTCACCTGCTTCGGCTTTAAAGCTCATATCTTGTGTGTAAAATGCAAGATCATCAGAAGTTAGCGTGAAGGTTATTTTTTTGGATTCATTGGGTTCCAGCATCACTTTTTCAAAACGTTTAAGTTCTTTTAAAGGCAGCGTAACACTCGCTACCATGTCCCTCATATAAAGTTGCACCACTTCTTCGCCTTTAAAAGAGCCGGTATTTTTGACCGTAACACTAATGTTAATTTTCTCTTTAAATGCATAGGTTTTTTTGTCAATGGCGAAATTTGAATATTTAAAAGTGGTGTAACTCAAGCCATAGCCAAAAGGATAAAGCGGAGAATTGGCAACATCAAGGTATCTTGAACGGTATCTTTGTTCAGGACCATCTGCTTCATAAGGTCTTCCTGTATTTTTTACATTGTAATAAATAGGGATTTGTCCAACATTTCTTGGGAAGGTCATGGTTAACTTTCCTGAAGGGTTTGCATCGCCAAAAATTAAATCGGCAATGGCGTAACCGCCCATTGTTCCGGGAAACCAAGTTTCTAAAATGGCATCCATATTTTCATTTTCCCATTCCAGCGTTAAAGGCCTTCCGTTCATTAAAACCAATACAATAGGTTTGCCTAATTTTTTGATGGCTTTCAACAATTCTTTTTGATTTCCAGGTAAATCTAGATTTGTCCGGCTCGCGGCTTCACCCGACAATCCTTCGGATTCTCCCATAACCATCACCACAACATCCGCTTTTTTGGCGATGTTTATCGCATTTTGAAAATCGGAAGTGTTGTCAGAATTTATTTCGCATCCTTGCGTAAAAAATAAATTGGCCTGATTTGAAATTTTTTCCTTGAAGCCTTCCAAAACGGTGACCGGTTTTGTGTAACGGTCGCCTGCTGCGGTCCAAGATCCTATAATATTGTATTTGTCATTGGCCAACGGGCCAATCAACGCAATTTTTTTATCTTTGGAGAGCGGAAGCGTTTGGTTGCTGTTTTTTAATAATACAGCCGATTTTCTTGCCATATCTCTGGCTGCCTCAAGGTGTTCTGGAGTCATTAGCAATTCCTTTTCCCTGATTTCATCGCAGTATCTGTAAGGATCTGAAAACAAACCCAGTTTATATTTTAACGCCAGAATTCTTCTGGCTGCAGTTGTCACCTGTTGTTCAGTCACTTTCCCGTCGGCAATAAGTTCTTTTAAATAATCCAGATAAGAGCCGCCTTGCATATCCATATCTACACCGGCATTGATGGCAATTTCGGCAGCTTGTTTGTTGTCCTTTGCAACGCCGTGCGGAACCATTTCATTGATGGATGTATAATCTGTGACCACAAATCCTTCAAAACCCCATTCTTCTCTTAAAATATCCGTTAGCAAGTATTTGTTTCCGCTTGCGGGAACGCCACTTACGTCGTTAAAAGCAGTCATAAAAGTGGTAACTCCAGCATCAACAGCCGCTTTAAAAGGCGGTAAATACGTGGTTCTTAATTCCCGATCCGACATATCAACCGTATTGTAATCCCTTCCGGCAATTGGAGCGCCATAAGCGGCATAATGCTTTGCGCAGGCTAAAATGGTGTTTGTGGCAAATAAATCGTCTCCCTGAAAACCCCTAACTCTTGCTTTTGCTATTTCTGAACCCAAATAAACATCTTCTCCAGATCCTTCTGAAACCCTTCCCCAACGCGCATCTCTTGAAATATCAACCATTGGCGCAAAAGTCCAATGAACACCTTCTGCGGAAGCTTCCGTAGCCGCAATTCGCGCACCGTTTTCAATCGCTTTTAGATCCCAACTGGCGGATTCGCCCAACGAAATTGGAAATATAGTGCGGTGTCCGTGAATCACATCATAGCCAAACAATAGCGGAATGCCAAGGCGTGTATTTTCAATGGCAAGCTGTTGTAATTCTCTGGTGAATTTTACGGAATAGGCATTGAAAATATTGCCAACTTTTCCTTCTTTGATTAAATTTTTATAATTTTCATTGATGGTTGGACCTGTTTTTTCCCAATCGGTGGACATAAGTGTCAGCTGCCCAATTTTTTCTTCAAGGGTCATAATTTTAGTCAAACTGTCTAAAAAAGATTCCATTTTAGCATCAGATTTAGTTTCATCAGTGCTGCTTAAATCCTTTTTTGCAACAGTTGACTTTTCTGTACAGCTTGAAAAGCCAAACAGGATGATGAAAAAGGGAATAATAAATTGTTTAATTTTCATATTATTTTAAATTTTTAAACCGAATTAATTTGACAAATAATGGTCATTTTCAGCATCAGTTTTATTTTAACGCATTTAATCGCTGGTTTTTTTATTAAAAATGCGGACTTGTAAACTCCAGTTTTTTTAATCCTTCCTTCACTTCCGGGCTCGACATAAATAAATTCCAAAGCAATCCGGTGCGGTGGTTTTCAATCATAATAATAATCGGGCCTTGGTCAATGGCCAGATAATTGGTGGCGTACCAATTTCCCGTTTGGTTAAAAGCGTCGTAAAATCCATATTTTCCCCATAACTTTCCATTGAAATTGTAATAAAAATTTCGCATTGCCTGCATAGAATATTCTGGCGTATAAGGAAATGACGACAATGCCGCCGTTGGAGAAATAACCCCTAAATCGTTGGTTGGACTGTGTGCCGAATACCCATTTTTATTGTCACTCGCCGTTAATCCCCAGCTTCCTGCGCTGTATCCAATAAATTGCTTCGGGTTTTTAACGCAATATTCCCGGTTTACGAGCGTATGATTCACATTTTGTTCCCAATAATTGGCATATTTATCCACTAAATTTCTAGGATCCAACCCTAAAAAGGAATAATGCGCAAAAAATAACGGGCCACCCAATTCAGGACCTAATTTTAGTTTCCATTTCTGATAATAAACATTTCCGTTGGCGAAATCATTGCCTGAAGTCCAGCCATTATGATAAACAGATTGATTAATGGGATGGCTTGTTGATGAGGCAGCCAGCACATAAGTGATAAGCGATTCATTATAGCCTTTTATTTCGTGATTTATGGCCCAGCCAAAATTTGGCGACCAATGCCAGGTCAATACATCTTTGTTGTTGGTGTACCAATCCCATTCCACTTCATTCCAAAGTTGGTTTATTTTTGCCCGAAGCGAATTTTCTAGCGCATTGTCTTTGTTAAAATACTGCCGAGCAGTTAATAAACCCTGAATCAAAAACGATGTTTCAACAATATCTCCGCCGTTATCCGTTGAGAAAAAAGGTCTTACTTTTCCCGTGTCCCCATAATACCAATGCGGAAAAGCGCCGTGAAAACGATCGGCTTTTAACAGAAAATCCGTTATTTTGTGCAAACGTTCAATGGCCTGATCTCTGGTAATATAGTTTCTTTCAACGCCCACAACAATGGCCATAACGCCAAAACCGCTTCCGCCGGTGGTGACAATGTTGGCAGCTTCACCTCCGTAAGCTTCTAAATTTGAACGCTCCAAAGCCAAACCGCTCACAGGATGCGCAAAATCCCAGAAATACTTGAAGGTATTTTTTTGCACCAAATCCATCAACTCGGTATCAGTGAGTTGTTGGGGTAATGGGTCGGGTGGATTTGTGCTGTTATTTTCACCTCCGGAACATGAATGTAAAGAGGTGAACAATAAGCAACAAGCCATTAATGTAAATATGCGGGATAATTGTTTCATAATTTATTAAAGTCAATAAAAGGAATAAACCCTTATAAAATCAAATTTTTAAAATCAAAAGACCTCTTGCGCATAATCTGACACAATCAGATTTAAAATACTTCTTCTCGCAACTGTGCAAAAAGTCTTTTGGTTATTTTATTAGTATCCTGGGTTTTGGATCAACAATCCGCCGCTTAAATCAATTTGAGCTTGTGGAATTGGAAATAATTCATGTTTGCCGTCAACAAAATTTTTGCCGTGGGCCCTTAGAACCACGCCGGCTCTTCCCTGACGCACCAAATCGAAATAGCGATCATGTTCAAAAGCAAGTTCAACCCTGCGTTCTTTCCAAACAGCCGCTTTATTAACTGCCGACGCATTTACTAAACCGGCTCTATGTCTTACCCTGTTTAGAGGTGTTGCAGCGTCACCACCAACTTCTATGCAGGCTTCGGCATTCATTAACAGCACTTCGGCATATCTTAAAATACGGACATTTTTGTTTGATTCCCAGTCATTTCCATTAAAAGTTTCTGCAGTTTTGCTCACATATGCTTTCTGGTTGTACATGGGGTTTGAAACTGTATTTGGAACCAAAAGTCCATCCCACAAAGTTTCTCCCCTAAAAATAATGGTAGCATCTCTGCGGGTATCATTTGCTTCATAAGCATTCGCTAAATCTTGAGTTGGTGTATTGAATCCCCAGCCCCAGCCACCGGCACCACGGGCACCTTGACTCACAAAATAGCCTTCGACACCTTTGTTGGGCGTTTCGCCTCTTGCCTGAATTTCAAATATAGACTCAATGTTATTTTCTCCAATTTCTTTCCAAATGTCCTCATAATTGGTTGTTAAGTTATAGCCTAAACCCATTACCTGGGTGGTTAAATCTTTAACTTTTTGCCAGCGGCCTGCGTCTTCTAAATTATACATATGCACTTTAGCCAATAAAGTTAAAGCCGCTCCTTTGGTAGCCCTTCCAAGATCTGCTCCGCCATATTGCGTTGGTAAGTCTGCTGCAGCTTCGGTTAAGTCAGTAATTATAAATTCATAAATTTCCTTTCTGGTAGCTCTTGTGTTGGCCGCTTTGATATCATCTTGGTTTTGAATATTAGGCACACTTTTAATTAAAGGAACGCCTCCAAACATTTGAGCCAATCTAAAATAAAATATAGATCTTAAAAATTTGCTTTCCCCAATCAGTCTTTTTTTAAGGGTTTCATCAATGTCTAAACCAGACAGAAATTTAAGGGCTTGGTTTGCTCTTGCAATTCCTTGGTAATTTGCTTCCCAAACTTCATTAAAAGATAAAGATGTTGGAGAAAAGCTGAGCGCGTCCATAAGGTCTTTATCGCCGCCTGTGTCTCCGGGATCGCTGCCTTTATCGGCATCATCGGAAGTCATGCTGCTTACGCCATTCCATGCAAAGGAACTCTGGTTCCAATTCAAAAATTTATTATAAACCGCGTTCACCAATTCAGTTGCTGCAGTTGGGCTTGATAAAGCCTGTTCGGGAGTTTCTGTTGAGGGATTTACATCGAGAAACTTTTCGTCATTACAAGATAAGAACGCTAAAAGCATCAAACTTATAATTGCTATATTTTTATTTTTTTTCATAAAGCCTGAAGTTTAAAAATTAATATTAATACCGAATAAATAAGAGGAAACAGAAGGATAGGCATTTAACTCAATTCCCGTTGTTCCTAAAGGATCTCCATTGCCTGGCAATTCAGGCGTAAATCCTGAAAAACTTTTGAAGATGAAAGGATTTTGTGCCAAGCCATAGATTCTTATTTTCTGAATTCCTTCCAATATTTTAGGGAATGTATAGCCCAGTGAAATATTATTTATTCTGAAAAAGTCGCCACTTTCTAAAAAGTAGGTCGAAGAAAGTGGTACTTCATTTGAAGGCGCCGGATGTTGATTTTGGGTATTTGTTGCAGAAAAAATATTGTCGGCAACACTTTGTTCTATGTTTTCGCCACCAAATCGTTGTGCTTTTTTACCGTTATATACTTTACTTCCGGCATTTCCATATCCGTCGGCGTTAAAATCCCAATTGGCGTAAGTAAAGCCAAGATTAATTCCATAATACATATCTGGCTGGTAAGAACCAAAAAACTGACGGTCTTTGCTGTCAATAATGTTATCATCATTTACATCATTATACACAAACTCGCCGCGCTCATCCATTCCTAAAACTTCATATAAATAGAAGCTTCCAACAGGTTGCCCTTCTCTTAACAGTTTGGTGTATTGACCATTGTCAATGGAACCGCCTGTTTGTTCAAAAGCAAATTGATTGGTAATTTCCTCTAATTCATTTTTGTTAGTGGTTATATTACCGCCAATGTTATACTTAAATTTATCAGAAATTTCATCTTTCCAATTCAAGGTGAACTCAAATCCTTTATTTCTGATTTTTCCAGCGTGGGTAAGTGTTGCGCCGCTTGCACCGAAAGCTTGCGGCAAGCTAATTGGCAAAATGGCATTTTTATTTAATCGGTCGTAGTAATCAATTTCTCCTGAAAGTCGATTGTTAAGAAACCCAAATTCAATACCAAAATCAATTTCTTCGGTTACCTCCCAGCTCACATTATCATCTATGATTGCTGTAATGGTTGAACCTGGATTGATAATTTGCCCTGAACCAAAAGGATAATCAAGGCCAGAATTAAAAGTTAGAACATTCAATGGAATATTTTGATTTCCTAACTGACCCCAGCTTGCCCTAAATTTTAAATTGTTCAGAAATTCAGAATTCTCTAAAAAACTTTCTTTTGAAATTACCCATCCCAAACCAACAGACGGGAAATTACCCCAATTTTTATCTTTGTTTGCAAACACGCTTGAACCGTCTCTTCTTATGGTGGCAGTTAGCAAATATTTATGGTTAAAATCGTAACTCATTCTCGCAAAATAAGACCGTAAAGTTTTCAGGTCAGAATTTCCGCCGCTTGCAAGATCAGTTCCTGCATCACCATTGTTAAGTGAAAATAAATCAGAATTGTTGGGAACATTATTTCTGGAACCCTGCAAATAGCTGCTTTGGCCTTTTTCTGTGGTTGTTCCAAGCACCAATTTAAAATTATGGTCTTCCCCAAACGTGTCGTCATAGGTTACAAATGCATCATATACCCATTGGTAAAAATCGCTTTTGCTGGAAGTTAATGTATTTAAGTTGCTTGAAGCAAAATCAGAAGTTTCTCGGTTAGGGTCACCGGCCAAAAATGCAGCAAGACTATTGTTGAAATTATATGATTTTCCATAGCCGCTTTCAATCCCAAAACTGGTGTTGAATTTTAATTTATCAATAATTTTATATTCAGCCGTAAAATTTCCCTGAATAATCAAGTTTTTAATAAGCTCATTACTTAAATCAAGTTGGGAAACAGGGTTTCCAACATTGTTGTATTGCGCGCCATTATCATCAAAAGGAACGCCATATCTTCCTGCGTAAGCACCATCCGCATAGCGAACAGGCACCAAAGGTGATTGTTTGTAAGCATTTGTAAACGCGCTGTAAGGTTTGGGTGTGGTTCTATTCAACGAAAGCGAAACATTGTGCCCGAATTTTAATTTAGGAGTTAGGTTATAATCTACCTTGTTTCTTAAATTTAACCTTCTGTAATCATTACCGATTAAAATTCCTTCTTCATCATAAAAGTTTGCACTAAAAAACGCAGTCGTTTTTTCATTTCCGCCACTTACGGAAATGTTATGATTTGCCACACTGCCTGTTTTGGTAATTTCATCAAACCAATCGGTATTGTATTGTTGTTCTCCCGGGAAACGATTGTATCCAAAAGCGATGTTAGAATAGTTGGCAAATGATGCTGCATTAGCCATATTTACTTTACTTAGCGCTGTTTTTGTTCCGTAATAAGAGGAAACATCAATTTTAATTTTACCTTCTTTACCCGATTTTGTGGTCACCATAATAACACCGTTTGCGCCACGGCTTCCATAAATAGCCAAAGATGAAGCATCTTTTAGGATATCCATAGACACAATATCATCACTGTTGATATTGTCTATCCTGTCTGTAATTATTCCGTCAACAACGTAAATTGGATTTCGGCCTCCCAAAACGGTACCAGTTCCCCTAATACGCACCACAGGAGAACTTCCAGGCGCACCGGAGCTAATAATTTGAACCCCAGAAGCTTTACCTTGTAAAGATTGTGCGGCAGTTAAAGCTGGTTGTTTCAAAAGATCCTCCGCTTTAATGCTGGTGATGGAACCCGTTAAATCACTTTTTTGGACAGACCCGTATCCAATAACAACAACTTCTTCTAAACTTTCTGCACTATCTTCAAGCACAACATTAATAATGTTAGCCGTTCCTACCACAATTTCTTTAGGTTTCATCCCAATATAGCTGAATACCAACACTTCATTTTGGCTGGCTGCAATACTGAAATTTCCGTCAAAATCAGTCACAACTCCTCGGGCGGTGTTTTTTATTAAAACATTTACCGAAGGAATAGGTACTCCATCTGATGAAGTAACTTTACCTGAAACAGTTCTTTCCTGAGCAAAAATTAAGAAAGGAAGGAATAATAAGGCGTAAATTATTTTTGTTTTCATTTAAAATAAATTTAATGTTAAGTAATTGTTAAAGTTACTGGGTTTTTGGCTTTTTCAATACAATATGCATACGCCTTAGTTACGCCACATTAATTTAAAAAGTGATTTTTTCTGAAAGGCGTATTACAAAATAGATTATTTTTTATAGCAAATAGCCGAGCAAATATGATAAATGAAGTAGTAATGACGTAGTTTTGTTTTACTAAAATGACAAGAAAATGCAGTTATTTTAATTATAATTTTGTAAAAAACCGCGAAGACTGCCCTCTTTTGAGATGCCGAGTTTTATTTTTAGCCGATATCTGTTTGTTTCAACACCTCTAATGGAGATGTTTAGCAGTGGCGCAATTTCCTTGCTGCTCATATTCATTCTTAAATAGGCACAAATTTTCAAATCTTTGTGCGTTAAAGTTGGAAAGCTGGCTTTTAATTGTTTAAAAAACTCTTCATGAACCTGATTGAAATTGTATTCAAAAAGTTCCCATCCATCAACGTGTTCAATGGAATTGTCTATTTGTTTTATGAATTTTTTAAAGGAATACTGATTGGTAAAATTATTTTTATTGGAAAGCAATTCATCTTTTAAATGCAACAATGTTTCATTTTTTTTAACCAAAGTCATTGCGGTATTTGCCAGCTGTTTGCTTTTGAGTTTAATTTCATTTTTAAGGGATTCGTTTTTTAGCCTAATAATTTCTTTTTCACTTTCTTGTTTACGTTCTTCCAATAATTTTTTCTGCGCTTCTTCAAACATCAATTTAAGCAACTTTTGCTCTTTTCTTATCTTCTTTTTATAAAGAAGATAAATGACAAAAGCGGCAATAATAAATATAAAGGCATAAATAATAAATCCGGTGGTACCTTTATACCAAGGTGATAAAACGGTAAATTCCAAAGATAAAACAGGCGATTTTTCTTTGTTGTAACCAACGGTTCTTATGGTTAAAAGATAAGTTCCGTCAGAAAGATTTGAAAATTCTATTATACCGTTTTTAGATTCAGTCCAGGGCGGATTTAAATGCAGACTTGAAAGTTTATACTCAAAACTATGGTCTTTGGAAAACGGAGAACTTACGGATATGGCAATTGTATTGTTTCGAAATGGGAGTGAAATTTCGGTTGTATCAAGCGCGATGGCTTGATTGTTAATGATTATTTTAGCAAGTATTGGTTTTTTTAAGGTTTCTTTTATTGAAAATTTGGCCGCATCAATAAACATAAATCCATCATATAAATTAAGGGCAAAAGTTGAATCGTTAATTTTAGAAATATTTTCATAACCGGTTATAAGTCTTTTTTTGAAGTATTTATTCGGAATTAAAATGTTTTCTGACTCACTTAAAAAGGAACCAAAAGTGATGGAATTTTCTGTTTTATAGGCAATTTCTGGAATGTTTTCTTCGGAAATGATATATCCTTGTTTGCCAATTTTTTCATTTAATAAATTGTAGGGAACAATGCTGTCTATGAGTGTTTCATAATTTTGCCAGCCTTTTATGGTGTGAAAAGCAATGGTGTTTTTGAGTTTGTAAATTCGCACAAAATAATCGGACCAAAGTCCTTTTTTATTGTAATCTTTAATTTCAGTAATTGTCTCATAATTTTTATCAAACTTAACGCGGTACAAACCCTTGTTTGCATGTGATATCCATGCGGTATGTTCATCTTCAAAAACCAGAAATCGTGCAGGGATGGTGGTTTTCCCCAAATGTTTTACCTGCCATTCGCCATTTATTTTTTTAAAGCTCACCAAACCGGCATAAGTTCCCTGAACGTAAGTGTTTTTTTGTTCTGGCACTTTGTTTATAACCCAGCCGCCGGTATAGCCCGAAATAAGTTTTAAGGAGTTATTTATAACCAGATAAGTGCCATTATTATGCCCGCAAATCAAATCGCCGTCTATCTCTTTTAAGTTCCAAACCTGACCTTGGGAACCTTCAATAAATTGTAAATTGCCGTCAGCATCAATAAAATACAAACCGGTATTGCTGCCAATATAAATGGTGTTTTTATAACTGATGATATCATAAACAGCACCTAGCTTGCCAGAAATATCATTGTAAAAATAATTGGGCGTATTCAAATCAACAAAGGCAATTCCGTTATCCAATCCCAGCCATAGTTCATTGTTTTCGGAAACAAATTGTCCCAAAACGGTATTGTTTATAAGTCCGGTTTCTTTGTTGATGTTGAATAGGATTTTGCCGGAGTTATCCGTGATATAAATTCCGTTTTTTATGGTGCCAAAAAGCATGTTCCCATTTGGCAGTTGTGTAAATTTGTTAAGCTGGTGCTTTTTAACAATTTGATTGATCTCGGTTTGCCAAGGAATTAGGTTGTTATTGTCCAACAAAAAGGAACCATCCAAAGCGGTGTTTATTAATAACTGGGCATCGTTTTTTGCCGTGACTGAAATAATCTTGGAATTTTTTAATTTTTCAGCATAAAAGAAAGGCTTTAACTGTTGATTTTCAAGCACAAAAATACCGTTGTCTAAAGTAGCGACATATAATTTTTCATTGATAACATCGCAAGTCATAATGGTGCCCGACAAGTTGTGCGAGGTAATTTTCCCATCTTTATAAATATGGATATTTAAAAAAGATCGAAATACCACTGCATCGCCTAACAAAACTATTTGCCAATATTCTTCATCTTTAGAGACGTTTATTTTCTTGTGGGCACTTAGCAGGGAAGTGTATTTTAACGCGCCTTTGTTGTTTCTTGAGAAATAGCCAAACTCCTCATACGAGCCCACGTAAATTTTATTTTGATAAACCAGCAATGAGCGAATGGTGGTTTTATTGGGCATTTCCCATAAATTCCAATTTAACCCGTCAAACTCCAAAAGTCCGTTGTTATTCGCCACAAATAAATTCCCGTCGGCAGATTTTGCAATGTCCCAATTTTGATTGCCTGCCTTGTATTCATAGAGCGTATAATTATTTAAATAATGCGCATATTGTGAATGAATAAGCTGAGATATTAAAACAGCAATCAGAAAACAAAAGTTAAATTTTATGTTATTGGCGAACCTCATAAATAATTTTAAACGACATTATTTTGTGCAAAAGCAAATCTTACAGAAAATGGAATGACTCGAGCAAATTACAAATTATTCCTGAATAATTGCTTTTAGTCTTTTACTAAAAATGGGAATTATTTTTTATTGCGAATGGGCTAAAATTATTTTTGAAGCTTTAATGCAAATGCAAAATAATAACTAATTAAGAAAAATTTAACAACCTGAAATAAGGGAAAAACGATTATAAAACGACTTACTGATTAATATTGTTTATTTTTGAAAATTCTTATAAAAGAAACCAAGCTTTTAATATGAAACGAGCATTACAAATTTTAACACACAAAGGAATGATTAATGGCGAACAGCATCTGTTACAGCTAAAAAATAAAATTTAAACAGATGAAAAAAATATTTTTCCTTTTGGCGTTTTTTGCGCTAGTCAATTCAAGTTTTGCCCAAATTCACGACCCGGTAAAGTGGTCAACTTCAACACAAAAAATTTCAGAAACAGAATACGATTTAATTGTAACCGCAACTATTGAAGCGAAGTGGCATTTATATTCGCAAAACGTTCCTGCCGATGGACCAATACCCACCTCTTTTTCGTTTAAAACAAGTCCGGATTTTAAGTTAATCGGAAAAACAACCGAAGAAAAAGGCGTTAGCAGTTACGACCCTGTTTTTGAGATGCAAATTAAGTATTTTGAAAATAAAGCAACGTTTAAACAACGAATAAAAGTTCTGTCGGATAAATCATTTAAAATTGCCGGAACAGTTGAATTTATGGTGTGTGACGATGCCAGTTGTTTGCCGCCTACTGAAATAGATTTGGCATTTCTAATTCCTGCAAATGCGGCAATTGTGAATGCCAATAATGACAAAGTAGTTCCCGCAGTAACATCTGTAGAAACTAAGGATCATGCAATAATTTCCCCAACTCCTATTGACCAAAATAATGCTGATATTGCCGTAAAAGCTGCAAAAAACAGCAATAAAACATCCAATAAAAGTTTGTTAACCATATTTATCATCGCATTCTTTTCGGGATTTGCGGCTCTTTTAACGCCGTGCGTATTTCCTATGATTCCTATGACCGTAAGTTTTTTTACAAAACAAAGCAAAAGCAAGGCCGAAGGAGTAAGGAATGCCATTATCTACGGAATTTCCATTGTGATTATTTATGTGCTTTTGGGCTTGCTGGTAAGCTTTATTTTTGGCGCCGATGCCTTAAATGCGCTCTCTACAAATGTTTGGTTTAACATAATTTTCTTCTTATTGCTGGTTGTTTTTGCGGTGTCTTTTTTGGGCGCTTTTGAAATCGTTTTGCCAAGTTCTTGGGGAACAAAAGTGGATGCGCAAGCAGATAGAGGAGGCATTATTGGGATATTTTTTATGGCTTTGGCTTTGGCCATTGTTTCATTTTCCTGTACCGGACCCATTGTTGGAACTTTATTGGTTGAAGCTGCCGCCGGTGGAAATCAAATTGGTCCAATTATAGGAATGCTCGGATTCTCCTTGGCATTGGCAATACCGTTTGCGTTGTTTGCCGCTTTTCCGGGTTGGTTAAATTCATTGCCAAAATCGGGTGGCTGGTTAAATACCGTAAAAGTGGTGTTGGGGTTTTTGGAATTGGCTTTGGCGTTTAAATTTTTATCGAATGCCGATTTGGTGTTGCAGCTTCATTGGCTGGAAAGAGAAGTTTTCTTAGCCATTTGGATCACCATATTTTTGGCTTTGGCTTTCTATCTTTTTGGAAAAATTCAATTGCCGCACGATTCTCCTTTGACGCATATTTCGGTTGGAAGACTCAGTTTGGGAATGCTTTCCTTGGCATTTGCCATCTATATGATTCCCGGATTGTGGGGCGCACCTTTAAATTTAATCAGTGCTTTTCCGCCCGCGCAACATTACAGTGAATCGCCCTACGGAGTCGGATTTTCTAGAATGAATAGTGGCATGCCATCCGGAGAAAGAGCAGAAATACCCGATGGCGCACATTTAATGCCGCCTCACAATATTTTGGCTTTTAACGATTATGAAAAAGGCTTGGCCTATGCCAAAAAAGTGAATAAGCCGGTGATGATTGATTTTACGGGACACGCCTGTGTAAATTGCCGAAAAATGGAGCAAAATGTTTGGCCAAAAGATGAGATTCTTCCAATTCTTAAAAACGATGTGGTGTTAATTTCGTTGTATGTAGATGATAAAAGACCGCTTGCCAATGGCGAAGAAATTGAATCCAAATTACGTCCGGGGAAAAAGTTAAAATATATCGGACAAAAATGGAGCGAATTCCAAATTATAAGATACGGAGCCAACGCGCAGCCATTTTATGTTTTGATGGATCATAATGAAGAAAATTTAAATGAACCTGTTGCTTATACGCCAAATGTGGAAGAATATCACGATTGGCTGAAAAAAGGAATCGCAAATTTTAAATAAATGAATATTTTTCAATAGGGATGTCAACAAAACCAGCAATCGAAAAACAAAATCAACCTTCTGAACTAGAAACCTATTTTCAACAATTCAGAAAGCACATTGTTGGCGTTGACCAAATATTTGAGTCGCCTTACGGTAAAAAGAAAATTATTTATACCGATTGGACCGCCAGCGGCAGATTGTACCGCCCCATAGAAGAGAAATTACTCAATGAATTTGGTCCGTTTGTGGCCAATACGCATACCGAAACTTCCGTCACAGGGTCTGCAATGACCATCGCTTACCATAAAGCGAGATCAATTATTAAAGATCATGTAAAAGCAACTGCAGAAGATGTATTAATCACTTCCGGAACTGGAATGACAGGGGTTATCAACAAGTTTCAGCGTATTTTAGGGCTGAAAGTGTCAGAAAACATAAAAAAATACGCTAAAATTCCTTCAGCTATAAAACCTATCGTATTTATAACACATATGGAACACCATTCCAACCAAACTTCTTGGCTGGAAACCATCGCCGATGTTGAAATTATTCCTTGCCAGGAATCGGGTTTGATGTGTTTTGACAGTTTTGAAAAACTTTTAATTCAATATAAAGACCGACCCATAAAAATTGCTTCTGTAACTGCTTGTTCCAACGTAACGGGCATTGTGACCGATTATCATAAAATCGCAAAAATGATTCACCATTATGGCGGATTGTGTTTTGTGGATTTTGCCTGTTCGGCGCCGTATGTTGAAATAAATATGCATCCCGATGATGAAGAAGCCTATTTAGACGCCATTTTCTTTTCACCGCACAAATTTTTAGGCGGTCCGGGATCATTGGGCGTGCTGATTTTCAACAAAAAATTGTATAAAAATATGGTTCCCGACAATCCGGGCGGCGGAACGGTTAACTACACAAATCCTTGGGGAAACCACGATTATATTGATGACATTGAAACCCGTGAAGACGGCGGCACGCCTGGTTTTTTACAAACCATCAAAATTGCTTTGGCCATTCAGCTGAAAGAAAAAATGGGTGTTAAAAATATTTTGGCGCGTGAACACGAAATGATTGATTTGGTGTTTGAAAAACTGGCTAAAATTCCGAATCTTCAACTATTGGCCGGACAGCATAAAGACCGATTGGGCGTTTTTTCTTTTTTTATTGAAAATGCGCATTTTAATTTAATCGTTAAATTGTTGAACGATCGATTTGGCATCCAAACCCGTGGAGGTTGCTCTTGCGCCGGAACTTATGGCCACTTTTTGTTGCATGTTGATCAGCAAACATCAAGAAGTATTGAAGAAAAAATTAGTGAAGGATGTTTGGTTGAAAGGCCGGGATGGATTCGCATGTCCATTCACCCAACAATTACCAATGAAGAAATACTTTATGTTTGCGAAAGCATCAAACAAGTTGCCGAAAATATTGAAGAATGGCGCAATGATTATCAATATGATGCCATAAAAAACGAGTTTACGCATAAAACCGCCAAACCAATTGAAAACGAACTGGTAAATAATTGGTTCAAGGTATAGTTATTGGGCAACAAATTTTTCTATATTTGGGCTTAAATAATAAATATATTTGATGGATAATTTTATGTTCTTTCTTAAAGAGGGGCTTTTTCATGTGTTGGATTGGAATGCCTATGATCACGTGCTTTTTTTGATAGCTTTGGTGGTGATATACGATTTTAAAAATTGGCAAAAAATATTGTGGCTCATTACATTGTTTACCATTGGGCACACGCTTTCCCTTATTTTATCGGCCTATAAAATAGTGTCAATAAGTCAAAACTGGATTGAATTTTTAATTCCCGTTACCATTTTGATTACCGCTTTGGTGAATGTATTTTTTGCAAAAAATGCAACAAAACTGGCAAAAACAAACACCAATTTATTTTTTGCGCTGTTTTTTGGATTGATTCACGGACTCGGATTCTCCGGTTATTTTAAGATATTGATAGGCAGTTCAACCCAAAAATTAATTCCGCTGTTGGAATTTGCCCTTGGAATTGAACTTGCTCAATTAATTGTGGTGATTGCAATTCTAATAATCGGACTTATTTTTCAAACCGTTTTCCGATTTCCGAAGCGCGACTGGATTTTGATCATCTCATCCATAGTGATCGGTTTGGTTTTGCCAATCCTAAAAGCGTCCATATTTTGGTAAAAAATTAACGTAGAGTTTATTAGAATCTTAGTACTTTTGAAAACGCTTAAAAATTTATGAACAAGAAACAATTAAAATACGACCAAGCCTATATGCGAATGGCATTTGAGTGGTCAAAATTATCATATTGCGAAAGAAAACAAGTGGGCGCATTAATTGTGAAAGACCGAATGATTATTTCCGACGGTTTTAACGGTACGCCAACGGGTTTTGAAAATCCGTGTGAAGATAAAGCTGGTGATACAAAGTGGTATGTGTTGCATGCCGAAGCAAATGCCATATTAAAAGTGGCGGCTTCAACACAATCATGCAAAGATTCAACCTTGTACATTACAATGTCGCCTTGTAAAGAATGCAGTAAATTAATACATCAATCAGGAATAAAAAGAGTGGTTTACGCCAATGCCTATAAAGATGAAATGGGCTTGGAGTTTTTAGAAAAAGCAGGCGTTGAACTTACCCATCTTAAAAATTTATAATGACAAAAATAAAAGTATATTTTCCCTTAATTATTGGTGTTGCCATAGCCGCAGGGATATTTATTGGCAGCACTTTTAACTTTAAAAACAAATCGGTTTTATTCAGCACCAATTCCAATGAAGCTAAAATAAAACGATTGATAAATTTCATTCAGTATGATTATGTTGATAAAGTAAATACAGATAGTTTGCTGGATGATGCCATAACTACGATGTTGGCAAAATTAGACCCGCATTCTGTTTATATTCCAAAAGACGAATTGCAGCGCGTTACAGAAAGTATGCAGGGAAAATTTGCAGGAATTGGGGTAAGTTTTATTATGCACGACGATTCTGTGGCAGTGAGTGGCGTCATTAAAGGCGGTCCAAGTGAAAAAGCGGGAATAAAAGCCGGAGACAGAATTATTATCGCAAATAAAGACACTTTGTTTGGTAAAAGTCTGATGAAAAAAGCCGGTTTTACTGAAATTGAACGCGGAACGATTGAAGGCAACAGAAAAATGAGCGATGCGGTGATGAAAGCGCTTAAAGGTGAGCCAGATACCAAAGTCAATGTAAAGGTTTACAGACGTTCAACAAATAAAATATTAAATTTTCCAATTACACGTGGTGATGTTTCAATCACAAGTGTATCAGCACATTATATGATCAACAATACTTTGGGATACATTAAAGTCGATCGTTTTGCCAGAACCACTTACCAGGAATTTAAAAAGGCATTGGATGAGCTCATTGGAAAAGGAATGACTTCTTTGGCGCTGGATTTACGCGGAAATCCGGGAGGTTATATGGACATTGCCAATATGATTGTGGATGAATTTTTAGAGGATGGTAAATTAATTGTATTCACCAAAAGCAAAAATGGCGCGGTAGATAAATCATTTTCAACCGATAAAGGCGATTTTGAACACGGTAAAATATTTGTGTTAATTGACCAAAATTCTGCTTCTGCAAGTGAAATTGTTGCAGGGGCGCTTCAGGATAATGACAAAGGCACCATTGTTGGCCGCCGCTCGTTTGGAAAAGGATTGGTGCAACAGGAAATGAATTTAGGTGACGGATCGGCGGTTAGACTTACAACGGCAAGATATTACACACCAACAGGCAGGTCAATCCAAAAACCTTATAGCCACACCGACAACAATAAATATAACAATGATTATTTGGAGAGAATTCACAATGGCGAACTGCTTTCAAGAGACAGCATTAAAGTTATAGACTCTTTAAAATATAAAACGCCAAAAGGGAAAATCGTTTATGGCGGCGGTGGAATAATCCCTGATGTTTTTGTTTCAATAGACACGCTAAGCACCTTCAATAATTTGTTATACAGTGAGTTGAATCCGTTTATATTTAAATATATCGACAACAATCGAAAAGAAATGAACAAATGGGAATTGTATGATTTTGTTGAAAACTTCGATAAAAACGACAAAATATTCAACCAATATATTAGAGAGCTGGATATAAATTTTCCAATTCCGTCAGCAGCCAGAGAAGATTTAAAACGCTATTTTAAAGCAATTATGGCCCGGAATTTATTTGATGAAACAGGCTATTTTATTATTACCCAGAAAAAAGACAATATGATTTTAAAAGTGATTGAGCTGGACAGCAAAAATCAGTAACTATTTAAATTAATTATAACGAACGTGTTTAAATTTTGACGACCAATAAAAAAATATATTTTGCTTCCGACCAACATTTTGGTGCACCCAATGTTGAAGCAAGTAAAATTCGGGAACAAAAATTTGTAAATTGGTTGGATTTCATCAAAAAAGATGCGGATGTACTTTTTCTTTTAGGCGATTTATTCGATTTTTGGTTTGAATACTCACAAGCCGTTCCAAAAGGTTTTGTGCGCGTTTTGGGAAAATTGGCCGAATTAAGCGACCAGGGAATTGAAATTCACTTTTTTGTCGGTAACCACGACCTTTGGATGCACGATTATTTTCAAAAAGAACTGAATATTCCCACATATCACCAACCAAAAGAATTTATTCTTAACGGAAAATCATTTTTTATAGGCCACGGAGATGGTTTAGGCCCTGAAGACAAAGGCTATAAAAGAATGAAAAAAGTGTTCACCAATCCGGTTTCCAAATGGTTTTTTAAATGGCTTCATCCTGATGTCGGCATTCGAGTGGCACATTATTTATCGGTAAAAAACAAATTAATTTCAGGAGCGGAGGATGTCAAGTTTTTGGGGGAAGAAAATGAGTGGCTGGTGCAATACGCCAAAATGAAATTAACCGAGAAACACTATGATTATTTTGTGTTTGGACACCGTCATTTGCCGCTTGAAATTCCACTTTCTCCAAATTCAAAATACATCAATACCGGCGATTGGATTGTGCATTTTACTTATGGTGAATTTGACGGAGGCGAAATGTTGTTAAAATCTTACTAAACCTCATATTTTGCTATTATTTTTAACCAATTTTTAACAAGATTTAAATAAAATATTCTGCTATTTGCATAGCAATTTAATGCAGGTTAATTTCACAAGTTTAAAAACAATAAATATGATTGAAGAAAATAACGTTTCAGTAGATATTAGGGCTATAAATGAAAAAATTGAAAGAGAAAGTGCCTTTGTTGATTTGTTGATGATGGAAATGAATAAAGTGATTGTTGGCCAGAAACATATGGTTGAAAGATTGCTTATAGGTTTGTTGGGAAATGGACATATTTTGTTGGAAGGTGTTCCCGGTTTGGCAAAAACATTGGCAATTAACACTTTGGCCAAAGCGGTTCAAGGAAAGTTCAGCAGAATTCAGTTTACACCCGATTTGTTGCCGGCCGATGTGATTGGAACTATGATTTACAATATTAAAGTCAATGACTTTTCCATAAAAAAAGGTCCTATTTTCGCAAATTTTGTGTTGGCTGATGAGATTAACCGTGCGCCGGCAAAAGTGCAGTCCGCTTTGTTGGAAGCCATGCAGGAACGCCAAATCACCATTGGAGACACTACTTTTAAATTGGAAGAACCATTTTTGGTGATGGCAACCCAAAACCCAATAGAACAAGAAGGAACATATCCGTTGCCGGAAGCGCAAATTGACCGGTTTATGCTTAAAACGGTGATTAATTATCCGAAATTAGATGAAGAGCAATTAATTATGCGTCAACATTTAAATGATACTTATGGCGTTGTGAATTCAGTTGCTTCCATTGATCAAATTATTAGGGCCAGACAAGCGGTTCGTGAAGTTTATATGGATGAGAAAATTGAAAAATACATTCTCGACATTATTTTTGCCACACGTTTTCCTGAAAAATATAATTTACCCGATTTAAAAGGTTTGATAAGTTTTGGCGCTTCTCCCCGCGGAAGCATCAACTTGGCGCTTGCGGCCAAATGCTACGCTTTCATAAAACGAAGAGGTTACGTAATTCCTGAAGATGTTCGCGCTGTTGTGCACGATGTTTTACGCCACAGGGTTGGTGTTACCTACGAGGCGGAAGCAGAAAATATCACTTCAGAAGACATCATCAATAAAATTGTGAACGAGGTTGAAGTACCATAGTAATGTAGGCGACAGTTTACAATTACAGTTTACAGTTGCTTTTAACTATTGTTATTGCAACTGAATACTGAAAACTGCCACTGAATACTGAAAACTTAAATAAATGGAGACTAAAGAAATACTTAAAAAAGTTCGTAAAATTGAGATTAAGACACGTCGCTTGTCTAATCACATATTTTCTGGCGAATACCACAGTTCGTTCAAGGGACGCGGTATGACTTTTTCTGAAGTTCGGCAATACCAATACGGCGACGATATCAGGGCAATTGACTGGAATGTGACTGCACGCTATAATGAACCTTATGTGAAGGTTTTTGAGGAAGAAAGGGAATTGACCATGGTTTTAATGGTTGATGTAAGCGGCTCTGAATATTTTGGGACCACCCAGCAATTTAAACGCGATACCATTACAGAAATAGCGGCGACATTGGCTTTTTCGGCCATTCAAAATAATGACAAAGTTGGTTTGCTTTTATTTTCAGACCAAATGGAATTGTACATTCCGCCTAAAAAAGGGAAAAGTCATGTGTTGCGAATCATCAGGGAATTGATTGAATTTAAGCCTCAAAGCAAAAAAACAGACTTAAATGAAGTACTTAAGTTTTTTTCAAGCGTGATGAAGAAAAAAGCCATTGTTTTTATCCTTTCTGATTTTATGGATGCGCATTACAACCATACCTTAAAAATTGTTGGAAGAAAGCATGATGTAACCGGAATAAGGATTTATGACATTCACGACAGTTCAATTCCAAATCTGGGAATGGTGCCTATGCGCGATGCCGAAACAGGAAAAACAATGTTGGTGAATACCGCTTCAAAAAGCGTTAGAAATAGCTATAAAGCACATTATCTGGAATCGGTAGATTATTTTGAAAAATCTTTTACACATAGCGGATCGGGAACGATCAGTTCCCAAATAGATGAAAGTTATGTTAAAAAATTATTGGGTTATTTTAAGCGAAAAGGAGCTAAATAGCAAATGAACACTAAATGAAACGAGCTTAACAAATTTTGATACACAGTAGAATGATTAATAGCGAACAGCATCTGTACCAATAAAAAATAAAAGGTAAACAGATGAAAAAACGGATAGTTTATATATTATTTTTAATTGGTTTTATAGGTTTTGCACAGGAAAATCCGGTGAAAATTACTATAGATACCGCCGCCATTAGAATTGGCGAGCATATTCAATATAAAATATCGGTAAATAAGACCGGCAAAGTTGTTTTTCCGAAATTTCAGTCAGACAGTTTGGGAAAAGTTGAGGTGGTGGAATCTTATGCGGTGGATACTTTAAAAGACACCTACGAAAAAAAATATGTGCTTACAAGTTTTGACAGCGGACGTTATACCATACCAAAACAACAGGTGCTTATTAACAACAAAATATTTTTCACCGATTCATTGCTGGTGAGTGTTGCCACGGTTAAAGTGGATACCTTAAAGCAGCAAATGTTTCCCATAAAAGCCATTAAAAGCGAGCCAAAAACATTTGACGATTACAAACCGATGCTTTGGTGGATTTTGCTGATTTTAGCGATCATTGCCACAGCGTTGTATTTCATTTTCAGAAAGAAAGAGAAAAAAGAAGAAGTAATTGTGGTGATTGCCCCAATTCAGGAAGCGCTGCAACGTCTAAAAGAGTTGGACGAAAAGCAACTGCTTCAGCAAAACAAAATAAAAACATATTACACGGAACTTACGGATATTGTAAGAACCTATATTGAAAAAGACATTTATATTCCCGCGTTGGAATCGACCACCAACGAATTGATTGACACCATCAACGATTTTAATGAGTCGAGCAAATTGGGAATTTCAAAGGAAACAATTCAACAATTAAAAGAGGTGTTGGAAAGCGCCGATATGGTGAAATTCGCAAAATCGAAACCAATTGTTGAAGAAATAAAAGCGCACAGAAATTTGTCTGAACGTATTTTACAAAATCTAAAACCGGTAAAAGAAACAAAAAATGAAGTGGAATAATTTTGAGTTTTTACATCCGCAGTTTTTATGGTTATTGGTGCTGATACCATTGCTGGCTATTTGGTACTTTTTAATACGAAAAGACGACAGTGCAGCATTGACCATTTCGAGCACAAAAGGATTTGAAGCAAAACCTTCAATTTGGTCGAAATTGAAACCGTTGCTTTATGTTTTGAGATTGCTGGCAATTGCCTCATTAATTGTTGCTTTGGCGCGCCCAAGAACAGTTCAAATGAGCCAAAATACCAAAACAAACAAAGGAATTGATATTGTGATGGCCATTGACGTTTCGGCAAGTATGCTGGCGCGCGATTTAAAACCAAACCGGTTGGAAGCCTTAAAAGTGGTGGCGGCCGAATTTGTAAATCAGCGTCCGAATGACAGAATAGGAATTGTTGTTTATGCAGGCGAAAGCTACACGCAAACGCCAATTACCAGCGATAAAAGAATAGTAATGAGCACGCTTTCCGAGCTTAAATGGGGAGAACTCGACGGAGGAACAGCCATTGGAATGGGATTGGGCTCGGCAGTTAACCGATTAAAAGAAAGCAAAGCCAAAAGCAAAGTGATTATTTTATTGACAGATGGCGTTAACAATACCGGATTTGTTGATCCTAAAACAGCCACTGAATTGGCGGTTGGTGAAGGAATAAAAGTCTACACCATTGGAATTGGAACCAACGGAACAGCGCCGTTTCCTTATGCAAAAGACCCAACGTCGGGAGAAATATTGTTTAAAAATTCTTTGGTTGAAATTGATGATAAATTATTGCAATACATCGCTCAGCAAACTGGCGGAATTTATTTTAGGGCAACGGATAATTTAAAGTTAAAAGCCATTTACAACGAAATTAACAAGCTTGAAAGAACAGAAGTGGAAGAATTTAAATATTACAATTACCAGGAAAAATATCGATTTCTGGTCTTATGGGCAGGTTTGCTTTTATTGATGGAATTTGCCTTGAAGAATACCGTTTTTAGAAGTTTTATATAATTATTGTTGAGTTGTTTAGGCGTTTAAAAAATAGACCATAGCAAATACAAATTCATCAGTTAAAAGATTAAATATCAAAAAAAAAATGTATCAAATAGAAGAACCGACATATTTTTATTATTTGGCAATTATTCCTGCAATAGTTGTGTTGTTTCTATTGGTGCTTTGGTGGAAAAAACGCATTCAAAAACGATTTGCGGATCCTAAATTAATTCAAAAATTAAGTCCGGAAAAATCAACGTTTAAATCGTTTTTAAAGTTAGTTGTATTTTGTTTTGCCTTGTTTTTTCTGATTATTTCATTGGCTAACCCAAAAATGGGAACCAAACTGGAAACGGTAAAACGCCAGGGTGTTGACATTGTTTTTGCCTTGGATGTATCAAAAAGTATGTTGGCAGAAGATATTGCGCCAAATAGACTTGAAAAAGCCAAGCAAATTATCACGAAAGTGGTAGAAAACTTGGGGAGCGACCGAATAGGCATTATTATTTATGCAGGAAGTTCGTACCCGCTGCTTCCGATTACAACGGATTATGCCGCGGCAAAAATGTTTCTTCAAAATGCAAATACAGAGATGGTTTCCAATCAGGGAACGGCCATAAATGATGCCATTGAAAGAGCGCTTTCCTATTATGACAATGACGAGCAAACCAATCGGTTTTTAGTGATTGTTTCCGATGGTGAAGATCACCAGGAAAATACCTTGGACTTGGCCAAAGAAGCTGCCAAAAAAGGCATAAAAATATACACTGTTGGCATTGGAACCGCAAAAGGAGGTCCAATTCCGCTAAAAGATAACGGAAGGGTTGTTGCCTATAAAAAAAACAATGAAGGAACGGTGGTAGTCACCCAACTAAACGAACAAATTTTAAGAGATATTGCCAACGTAGGAAACGGAAAATACATCAACGGAAATAAAACACAAGAAACCATTGCCACCATTAAAGAGGTTTTGGAAAAAGCCGAAAAAAACGAATTTGAAACCAAGCAATTTTCAGATTATGAAGATCAGTTTCAGTGGTTTGTGGGCATCGGGTTGTTGTTGTTAATTATTGACGTAACATTGCTGGAAAAGAAAACAAAATGGGTTCAAAAATTAAATTTATTCAATGAGAAATAGCATTTTCATCCTGTTTTTAAGCATTACATCTTTAATGTTTTCTCAGCAAAAAGATCCAAAAGATATGGAGCGAGAAGCAAGAAAAGACGTGAGAGAAGGTAACGAATTATACAATCAGCTAAAATTTGAAGAAGCTGAAATTGCCTATAAAAAAGCGTTGGATAAAAATCCGAATTACGCAAAAGCGTCCTATAATCTGGCAAATACCATTTACCAGAAAAACCAAAATAAAGAAGCGGTTTTTCAATATGATTTGGCAGAAAAAATAGCACCGAATAAAATGAGCAAAGCCGAAATTTTTCACAATATGGGAAATTCCTTTATGAAAGAAAAACAATATGATAAAGCTGTTGATGCCTATAAAAATTCGATGCGCAATAATTCCAAAGATGAAGAAACGCGCTATAATTTGGCAATGGCCCAGGAATTATTGAAAAATCAGCAAGACAAAGACAATAAGGACAATAAAGATAAAAAGGACGATAATAAAGACGATAAAAATAAAGATCAAAAAGATAAGGAAGGCGACGATAAAGATAAAAAGGACGAAAAAGACAAAGATAAAGACAAGGGAAAAGACAAAGAAGATGACAAAGGCGATCCTAAAAAAGACAAAGACGATCCGCAAAATCAGAAACCAAGACCAAATCAGTTGTCGCCTGAACAAATGAAGCAATTGCTGGAGGCAATGAACAATGAAGAAAACAAAACGCAAAAGAAATTGAATGCCCAAAAAGCAAGAGGCCAAAAAATTAAACAAGAAAAGGACTGGTAAAAAAATGAAGAGTGCAAAGTTTTACATATTTACAATTTTAACGTTTGCTTCACAAGTGCTTTTGGCTCAGGTGGAGTTTAAAACTTCTGTGAGTAAAACCAATTTGGGTTTAAATGAACGATTTAGAATTGAATTTTCTGTAGACAAGCAAGGCGCCGACAATTTTAAACCGCCTTCATTTGCCGATTTTAAAGTGGTGGGTGGTCCAAGTTCATCTGTAAGCCAATCTTGGATTAACGGAAAAGCAAGCTATTCTCAAACATATATCTATATTCTTGAACCAAAAAAAGAAGGCGAATTTATTATTGATCCGGCCACGATAGAGTATAACAATGAAATTGTAAAATCAAATGCGGTAAAAATATCGGTTTCAAAATCCATAGAAATCCCAAAAGACCCTAACAATCCCGAATATGTTGCACAGCAAAATATCCATTTGGTTGCGGAAGTGTCTAATTTAAATCCGTATGTTGGTGAAGGAATTTATGTGGTTTATAAGTTATTTGTAAGTCAAAACATCAGCGTAAACGATTGGCGCGTTAGTGAATCTCCGCAATACAATGGCTTTTGGAATCAAGATATTGAAGTGACCGATATCAATGTTCAAAACGGGAAATACAATGGCGAGGATTATCGGTTTTTAGTCCTTAAAAGAGCCGTGCTAATTCCGCAACGCTCTGGAGAATTAATCATTGAACCTATGAAAATGGACTTTTCAGTGGGGATTCCAACAGGAAGAGGCGATTTTTTTGGAAATATGATTACCAGAAATATAAGTTATTCAACAGCATCGGATGTTAGAAAAGTGAGGGTGAAAGCATTGCCTGAAGCAGGAAAGCCCGAAGGTTTTTCAGGAGCGGTAGGTGAATTTCAGTTCACTGTTTCGGCCGATAAAAATGTATTAAAAGCAAATGATGCAGCCCAAATAAAAGTTGAAGTAAAAGGTAGCGGTAATTTAAAATTATTTGAAATCCCTAAAATAGTTACACCAGCCGAATTGGAAGCTTACACGCCAGAACACAAGGAAGAGGTGACCACTTCGTTAAGCGGTTTGCGAGGATCTGTTTCTGATGCTTACACGGTGGTGCCCCAGTTTAAGGGAAAATATAAAATTCCGGAAGTCACATTTTCCTATTTCAATCCGAAAGAAGAAAAATATTACACCATATCGGCCGAGGCTGTTTTTGTGGAAGTTACCGAAGGCAAAGACCTTCCTTTTGTCAATAATGACTCTGCCGGAACTTTCAAAAAAAATGTAGTTTCAAATGGAAATAATTTCCGGTTTATTGCTTTGGAAACCAAGCTTAAGCCCATTATAAAAAATGATTTTCTGCATTCAACCGAATTTTATTTATTGTTGCTGCTGCCGTTTTTAGCGATTCCAATTGGAATAATTATTGGAAAAAAGCGTGCAAAACGTGCAGGAGATATTTTTGGAAATAAAATTAGAAATGCCAACAGATTGGCACGTAAATATTTGTCGGAAGCCAAAAAACAATTGGGCAAAAAAGAAGCTTTTTATATTGCCTTGGAAAAAGCGCTTCATAACTTTCTAAAAGCAAAACTTCAGATTGAAACTTCTGAAATTTCCAAGGAAAAAATTGCGGAATTATTGCAAAATAAAGGGGTTGACGCCAACACAATTAAAGAATTCATAACCGTTTTAAACGATTGTGATTTTGCGCGTTACACGCCAACAACGGATGTTATGATGAAGAATGAGTATGAAAAAACCGTAGAAATATTAACTGAAATTGATAAACAGTTGTAATATGAAAAGGAGATTTATTTTTACAATGGTGTTATTTTTTGGGTACATTTCTTTTGCGCAAACTTCAAATGAATTGTTTTCAGAGGCAAATGATTTGTACAAAAACGGACAATATTCGAAAGCCATTGAATTGTATTTAAACATTGAAAAAAACGGACTGGAATCGGATGATTTGTTTTTTAACTTGGGCAACAGTTATTACAAATTGAACAAAGTGGCACCTTCTATTTATTACTATGAGAAAGCGTTAAAAATAAATCCAATGAACCACGATGCTTCAAATAATCTGGTCTTTGCAAAGCGCATGACCATTGATGTTATTGAAGATTTGCCAAAAACATTTTTACAGCGGTTTTCATCAAATGTAATTCAGAAATTAACGTATAACACTTGGGCAATTTTAGCGGTAACCGCTTCCTTTTTAGCGGCTTTGCTATTTTTGTTGTATTACTTTTCTTCTTCTCCAAAAAGAAAAATATTGTATTTTAACATCACAATTTTTGCTGTTTTTGTAATGACTGTCACGGTAATTTTTGCCTACAGCAACTACGAAACCATTCAAAAAAGCAGAAGTGCCATTATTTTTTCGCCAAAAAGTGAGATAAAAAATGCGCCGTCATTAGATGGTGAAACCGTTTTTGAACTTCACGAAGGAACCAAAGTGACTATTTTGGATGAACTTTCCAACTGGAAAAAAATTAAATTGGCCGACGGTAAAATTGGTTGGGTAAATATGGCAGATATCAAAGAGATTTAAGCTTAGCTGTAAAGTTAAAGCTTAATTTTTAAGAAACGTTTTGTCAATTTTTTCATTTTCATCCTCTTCAACTTTTACATAATCAGGAAAAATGTTTGGCGCCAAATTTTTGATGGGTTCATACAAAATCGCGCTTTCTTGTTGTTCAACAGATATAAATGGAATTTTATTGTTCAACTTACTAAAAATCAATAAAATAACGCTTAGCCCAAACCCAATTTTTAAAGCGCCGAAAACGCCGCCAAGCAATTTGTTTAAAATGCCCAAACTGGCGAAATCAGCAATTTTTGTAAATAATTTTCCAATTAAAGTAACCACAATCACAATCACCAAAAAAGTGATGGCGAATGCAGTCAGCGTGATGTATTTTTCTTCCCAAGTGACTCTTGGAAGCAATAAGCCCTTGATAAAATAAGAGAAATGAATGGCGCCGTAAATTCCCGCAATCAGCGCGATAAACGAGGCAACTTCAAGAAATAAGCCTTTAAACAAACCTCTTATAAAACCAAATAACAAAAGTCCAGCGATAATGATGTCAAATGTATTCATCTTATGATTTTTGTAAATATACATCAATCGATTTGTATATTTGCCATCTAACTAAAGAATCAAAATGTCACGAGATAAAAATTTAAAGGAAGAATGGGAACAAGTTCTCAAAATATTATCGGCTACTTTTAGCGAAGGGGAAGTCTTAAATTTAGATGCCATTATTTATTTAATTGGGGTTCAGGAACTGGGACAAGGCGCCAAAGAGTTTAAAAAAGACGATAAACTCAATTTAATGCACATCGCAATTTGCCGATTGCTGGAACCTTTTGGCTACTACGAATTTGACTTTTTCGACAACGATGGCTGGCCGCATTACAAAGTGTTGGAAGAATTGCCGCCATTAAAATCGGGTGAGCAAACCGTGTTGATGAAAGAGGCGATTGTGCTGTATTTTAAAAAAAATGAACTTATTTAGGTGACCGCCAATTTGCGTATCATTTTCGAAAGCAGTTTAGGAAAAAAGCGCTTTACGTAAACTGCCAATTTTTCTTTAAATCCGCCAATATAAACTTCCTGTTTTTCTTGGCGAACCGCTTTCAGCAAATTTTGTACAAATACTTCGGGCGTTAATCCGTTTTTAGTGGCACTGTCCATTTTATTTTGTGGCGTTCCATCGGCCGTCAATGCATTTAAGGAAACATTGGTTTGCACAAATCCCGGACAAGCAAGCGTAATTTTAATATTGTTTTGGTAAACTTCTGCGCGTAAACTGTCGAAAAATCCATGCAACGCGTGTTTTGAAGCGGCATAAGATGAGCGCAACGGCGTGCCAATTTTCCCCACAATGCTTGTGATTACCACAAAATAGCCACTATTTTTTTCGATAAAATGAGGCAATAAAGCTTTTGTGAGCGCCACGGTTCCCAAATAGTTTATGTCCATAATTCGTTTGTCCACTTCAATTGAAGTTTCCTTTGCAAAAGACCGCTGGCTAATGCCGCCATTGTTAAAAAGCACATCAACACCGCCAAATAGCGCCAAAGCTTCGTCAACTTTGCCTGATAAACTCCTGTAATTTTCCAAATCGAGCGGTAAAATTTTGATATTTTCTGGATTTTCACAGCTGTTTTTCACGGCATTCAGTTCCTTTTCATTTCGGGAAGAGAGAATTAATTTTGTTTGTTGTTTTGAAAGCGCCAGCGCCAGCGATTTTCCAATGCCCGATGATGCTCCCGTAATCCAAATTATTTTATGGTCAAAATTCATAAGTTTTGGTTTAAAGAAAGACTAAAAATAGTTACTTTTGGCGTGATTTATGCGTAAATAATTCAAAAAAAAGAGATGATGTTAAAAAAAATATGGATTGCGATTTTATTTATTTCAGTGGGTGTTCAAAGCCAGAATTCAATTACGGGAATCGTGAGCCCGAAAAACGATTTGGTTACACGTGTTATTTTATACCAGTTAAAAGGAGCCAAACAAGTGTATATTTCAAATTCAAAAATAGACAACGATCAGTTTAAATTAGAGATTCCGCAGGGAACTGAAGCAGGAATGTATCGCTTGTCTTTTACACCGGCCGGTTTTGGTTTTGCCGATTTTCTTTTTAACCAGGAAAATATTTCTTTGAAATTTGATTCACACAACCTTTCCAATTCAGTGGCATTTTTAACTTCCGAAGAAAATAAAACCTATGCCAATTATTTGGTTGAAACAACAAATGTGAAGCAAAAACTGGATTCTTTGCAAATCGTATTTTTTGGTTTGAAGGACAAAAAACAAGATGAAATCACCATCGATTTATATGCAAAAACCTTGAATCAGTATCATAAAATTCAAAGTGAATATGAAGCTAAAACGGATGGTAAATTGGCGAATCATTTTATAAAATCGGGTCAAAATTATTTTGCGCCAACGCTTTTTACCTCACCTCAGGAATATTTAAACAGCGTAAAATATCATTATTTCGATTTCTCAAACTTCGACAATCCGGTATTGATGAACGCTGCTTTTTTTGGTGAAAAAGCCATAGAATATGTGTTTTACCTGAATGTTTCGGACGATCTTCAAGTTCAAAATGCCTTGTGCAAAAATGCCATAAATGAAGTGATGCAAAAAGTTGGCGGAAATAATGAAGTAAAAAGCGAGATTTTAACTTCTTTAATTTATGCATTTGAGCAATTTGAAAATCTGGCAATGGCTGGTTTTGTGATTGATGAATTCTACGACAAATTGCCTGCGAATCTCAAGGATGAAGCCCTTATTGATGAAATGCGGTCAAAAATAAAATTGGCCATTGGCAACGTAGCGCCCGAAATTATTTGGGAAGAAAACGGCGTTCAAAAAAAATTGAGCGATCTTAATGTTGCCGACAATTATATCCTTGTTTTTTGGAGCACAACGTGTTCGCATTGTTTGCTGGAAATTCCAAAATTATATGAATTTACAATGGGCAATGATGCAATTCATGTGATTGCGGTGGCTTTGGAAGACCACAAAAAAGATTATGAGCAATTCACTGCAAAATTACCATTGTTTACGAATATTTTAGGTTTGAAAAAATGGGAAAATGAAATGGCAAAAGAGTATAAAATCAATGCAACGCCCACTTATTTTATATTGGACAAAGACAAAATAATTGTGGCAAAACCAGAACATTTTGTTGATGTAAAGGCTTATTTTGAAGATTAATAATGATTAAAAGCCAAAAAAATTGTCTGCTATAATTTTTAAAGATTTTTGCCGGTCATTCACCAATTGTTTTTTAAGGACTTCAACCGAATCAAATTTTTGTTCATCGCGTAAAAATTTTAGGACCTCAACTTGAATTTTTTTGCCGTATAAATCTTTGTTGAAGTCGAAAAAATGAATTTCAATGGTTTGTTTTTTGCCCTTTACCGTTGGGTTGTAGCCAATATTCATCATCCCGTAAACGGTTTGGTTTTCTAATTCGGATTTAACAATATAAGACCCGGTTTTCGGCAAGAGTTTATAGTTTTCTTCAATGGATAAATTTGCGGTTGGGAAACCAATTTTTTCACCAAGATTGTTTCCTTTTACAATATCTCCCTTCAGCATAAAATGATAACCCAAATAGCGGTTTGCTTCCTCGATGTTGCCAAGTTCTATGGCTTTTCTGATTTTAGTTGAACTGATGGTGATGTGGTCAATTTCCTGTTGGGAAATTTTGTTTACTTCAAAACCAAAAATCTTTCCATAGTCAGATAATTGATCAAAATTGCCTTCCCTGTTTTTTCCGAAGCGATGGTCGTAACCAATGATTAATTTAGCTATTTTAAGATGGTCAACCAGCACGTTTTTCACAAAATCCAAGGCTGTTTTTTCGGCAAAATCTTCTGTAAATTCGTGAATTACCAAGGCATCCAATCCTGTTTTTTTTAACAATTCAATACGCTCCTTAAGCGTATTTATCAATTTAATATCTGAATTTTTCTGTAAAACCATTCTAGGATGCGGAAAAAAAGTCAATAAAACCGATGAGGCATTGTTTTTTTCTGCACTAAGAACCAAGTTCGACAACACTTTTTGATGCCCAATATGCACGCCATCAAAAGTGCCGATGGTCACAAAAGTCTTGTTTTTTGAAGTGTACTCGGCTAAATCGGTATAAATTTTCAAAATTGAAAATAGGTTTTGTTATTATGGATTACAAAAATACTTTAATTAATTAAAAAGAGATTAATTTGGCATTTAAATTGTGCGATATAGAATATCAATCTATATTTGTGAATTAAGTGCATACCTTTATCAAAAATAGCATAACGGAAATAAGGTACAATTGACAAAAAGGGCGCTAATTACATACGATCAATAAAGAGAAATAATAGCTTCAGATGAAACAATATTACAAAAAACAATTCTTTTTAACAGTTTCCTTGTGTCTGCTTTTTTTTGCTGTTTCAGCACAGAATTCCGATGAATTATGGACTAAAAGTAATGGTTTTGAAAAAAGCACCGCTAAAAAATTAGCCAGAAAATCAATTCCGTATAAATATGAAAGCTATCAATTAAATATAAGCCAACTTAAAAGCAGGTTGAGCAATGCGTCTAAAAGAAAAGGCAGTTTGGATAAATCGAGCACCATCATAAGTTTTCCGAATGAGAAAGGGAAATTAGAAAAATACCAAGTTTTTGAAGCTTCTATTTTGGAAGAAAGCCTTCAAAAACAATTTCCGAATATCAGGTCTTATGTGGGAAAAGGGATTGACAATCCGGGTTCCATAATAAGATTTAGCGTAACGCCAATTGGCTTGCATTCGATGGTTTTGGGAAATGCCGAAGGAAGTGTTTATATTGATCCTTATGCTGAAAATAGTGATTCATATATCGTTTATTCAAGTAAAAATTTACCATCCATTGAGCCTTTTGAGTGCAAATTTGATGAGGTAAACACTGTCCAAAAAACAACAGCAACCGCCACCGCGGCAAAAGCTGAAAACGCCAACGACGGAAAATTGAGGACTTTTAGACTGGCGGTTGCCACAACAGGAGAATATTCAAAGTTTCATTTAGACAGGCAAAATATAAGTCCTACAGCCACAGATGCAGTTAAAAAAGCAGCAGTTTTATCGGCAATAGTAAACACAATGACCAGGGTGAATGGGATTTTTGAAAGAGATGTAGCGCTTACAATGCAACTGGTTGCCAATAATACGGCAATTATTTTTTTAGATGCGGCTGCAGATGGATTTACAAATAACGATTCCAATAAATTAATAGATGAAAGCCAGACGGTTATTGATGCGAATATTGGAACGCTCAATTATGACATAGGGCATACATTTAGCACAGGCGGCGGTGGTTTGGCTCAACTAAATTCCCCTTGCAGCACTACTCAAAAGGCCAGGGGAATCACAGGATCAAGCAGCCCGATTGGAGATGCTTACGACATTGATTATGTTTCACACGAAATGGGGCATCAATATGGTGCGCACCATACTTTTAATGGCGATGCAGGAAATTGTTCAGGTGACAACAGAAATGCCGGAACTGCGGTAGAGCCTGGAAGTGGTTCAACTATTATGTCTTATTCCGGACTTTGTGCACCGCAAAATATACAACCTGATGCCGATGCCTATTTTCATTTGGTGAGCATCAGGGAAATGTGGAAGAATATATCTACAGGATTTAGTACTTGCGCGGCGGTTTCTGTCACCGGTAACAATGCACCAACAGTAAATGACCTGTTAAATTATACCATACCAAAATCCACGCCTTTTGTTTTAACTGCCAACGCATTGGATAGCAACGGAGACAATTTAACCTATACTTGGGAACAGCTGGATACTGAAATCACAACTTATCCATTGGTTTCAACGGCTACTGGCGGACCGGCTTTCAGGTCAATTTCACCATATATTTCTCCCAAACGTTATTTTCCTAATCAGGCTACCGTGAATTTGGGAAATTTGTCAAACCAATGGGAAGTACTGCCTTCAGTTGGAAGAACAATGAAATTTGGGGTAAATGTGAGAGACAATAACATTGCGGGCGGACAAACAACCAGTAAGGAAACGACAGTTACTGTTGCCGGAGGTTCTGGCCCATTTAAAGTGACTTCTCAATCTGCAGCTGTCACTTGGGCTGCAGGAACTTCCCAAACAATCACTTGGGATGTTGCCAACAGCAATTTAGCGCCGGTAAGTTGTGCTTTTGTAAATATTCGTCTGTCTTTAGACGGGGGTTTGACTTTTCCGATTCCGCTAGTTTTAAACACGCCAAATGATGGCTCGCAAGATATTATTGTGCCAAATAACGCAACAGTAACAGCGCGCATTAAAGTTGAAAGTGAAGGCAATATTTTTTATTCAATAAATGCCAAAAACATTACCATTCAAACTTCTGAATTTATTATGAATTTTGAAGCATTTTCAAAAAATGTCTGTGTTCCAAACAATGCGGTTTATACATTTACCTACAACACTTTTTTAAGCTATAATGCGGTTACCACTTTTTCTGCCACAGGAAATCCTGCCGGTACCGTCGTTACTTTTAATCCGGCTACGGCAACAAGCAACAACACCAGTGTTCAAGTGACCATTAGTGGAATTTCCGTTGTTGGGAATTATGATATATCCATAAAGGGGACATCAGCTTCCGTAACAAAAACAACAAGCATTAATTTAGGAGTTTACAGCGCAACTGTTGCGGCGCCAACATTGGTTTCACCGAATAATAATGCGATTGATGTATTAAAACCCTTTTATTTAAATTGGAATGATGAGTTAAATGCCACAAGTTATGATGTTCAAATAGCTGAAAATTCCAGTTTTGGCAATATATTAGAATCTGCCAATGTAGTTCTAAGCGCTTATACACCTCAAAATTTACAGCCTGAGACGGCTTACTTTTGGAGAGTGAAATCTAAAAACGATTGTGGCGAGAGCACTTATTCATCCATATTTAAATTTACAACCGAAAATGATATATGTGATACCAGCAACGCTTTGGATGTTCCTCTCAATATCCCCGACAACAATGCTAGCGGCGTATCTTCAATCATTACAATTTCCGCCAACAAAATTATAAGAGACGTAAATGTTACCGTAAATATTACACATCCTTGGATTGGGGATTTGGATTTGACCTTAATAAGCCCTAGCGGTAAATCGGTGCTTTTAGTTGCCAGCCGACAAGACGAAGGAGATAATTACGTAAATACCGTTTTTGACGATAGCGCATCTAATTCAATTGGTACGGGATCAGCTCCATATACCGGAACTTTCATTCCGGAAGGAAATTTGTCAAATTTTTATGATGAAGAATCTTATGGTAACTGGATTTTAAAAGTTGTGGATTCAGGCCCTGATGATATTGGAAAAATAAATAGTTGGAGCCTTGAAATTTGTGGGGTGCCGATTGTAAATGTTAATGATGAGGATAATGATGGTGTTATGAATGATATGGACCAATGCCCAAATACAACTCCGGGATCATTGGTTGATGCGGCTGGGTGTTTTACTTTGCCTACAAGCAATTTTAGGGTGGAAACAATTAGCGAAACTTGTCCGGGCAAAAACAACGGACAAATTAAAATTACGGCTGTTAAGACACTTAATTATACGGCAACAATCAATGGCGTTGCATTAAATTTTACAACAACCATTTCAACCTCTGCAAATTTGCCTCCGGGAACCTATAATTTTTGTATTGGCGTTACTAGAGAAACTTACACGCAATGTTATACTGTTACGGTTGCTGCAGGAATAACAATTTCAGGAAAATCGAGTGTTGTCTCAGGCAAAGCGTCTGTTGAAATTGAAAAAGGAACTGCGCCATTTACCGTTTTTGTAAACGGCCAGGAACAATTTGAAACCAGTGCCCCAATATTTTCTGTTGATGTAAAAAGCGGCGATGTTTTGGAAGTTAAAACGGCTGTTTCCTGTGAAGGAATCTATTCAAAAACCATCGAAGGTTTTGAAAGTGTTTTTGCCTATCCGAATCCAACCAAAGATATTTTTTATATTACGGTTCCAACAACGGAAACAGAAGTTGTTGTTGCATTGTACAATATGAGTTCCCAATTGATTTCAATAAAAAAATATCCGGTGGTTTTCGGAAAATTGCAGTTAAGTTTAGCCAACAAACCCACAGGATTGTATTTTGCAAAAGTGATTTTGGATCAGCCTGTAACCCTGAAAATTATTAAACAATAAACCAATGAGAAATCTTTTATATATCACAATATTAAGTTTTGGTTTAACTTCTTGCGGTGGTGGTGGGGATGATACTCCGCCAACACCTGTAAACACAGCGCCAACTGTACCAACATTGGCCTCTCCAACCAATAATTTATTGTGCATAGACAATGTGGTGAATTTTACCTGGAATGCTTCAACGGATGTTGAAGGCGGCACCATTACTTATGAAATACAAGTGGCCAAAAACAATTTATTTTCCCCGGTTTCACATACACAAACCTCCACCACCAACAGCAAATCAATTACTTTGGAAAAAGGAATTGCCTATTATTGGCGAGTGAAAGCAACGGATAACAAAAGTGCCTCAAGCAATTATTCTGCAACATTTAGTTTATATACCGAAGGTGTTGGTGTTACAAATTATTTGCCATTTTCGCCAGTTTTGGTGAGTCCGGCTTTAAATTCAGTGCAAACCGCAGCCACCGTAAACTTACAATGGACAGCGAGTGATGTTGACACCAGTGATATTTTAATATTCGATGTATATTTTGGCACTGTAAATCCGCCAACAGCCCTTGTTTCCCAAAATCAAAGCGCTTCGTCCTTAAACAGAACTGTTTCCGCTTCCACAAAATATTACTGGAAAGTAGTGGTAAAAGATGGCAAAGGCGGACAAACAATTGGCCAGATTTGGAGTTTTACGACGGATTAGTTGAATTTTGAATATTAGGTTTTTTACTTGAAATTACATCATAATCAAATTTCGAAATGACTCTCTTTATTTTGTTGTTGTGAAGTATAAATAAAGCTAAGTTTACTCGCCTCTCATTGATTAATCAGTTGTTTATGGTATTAAGATTTCCAATTTGGATTTGAATGGCTATCGGATTTCTTTTTATGAATGGTTCTTGCACCAATAATTTAAACAAAAAAACCACCCGATTTGAGTGGTTTTTAATTATTAAAATTGGTTTATTTAAAAATATATCTTAAACCAATTTGCATTTGCCATCTTGAGCTTTCAATTCCGCTATCATCAATAGTAAACATATTGTCAACAACAGCTGGGTTAAAGCTATATACTGGAGCAACGCCATTTGACTCTGTTTTAAGAATTGCAATTTCGCCAAAATCTGGTGCAAATTTTTGTACACCCCAATTTTTGTTAATTAAGTTTGTGAAGTTGAAATAACGAACCTAATAGAGAGAGCCAATTTATAGCTTAGACAACTATAAGTTTTTAAACAATTAATCCTTAGAATTTGATTAATTTTCCTTGTTCAGGGAAAACAAGCTTTAATTTTAAAGAGTTGGCTTTTAAAAGTTCCTCTTTTATGATGGTTTCATTATTTTCATGAGGTTTGCGGTGGGTTATAACGATTGGAAAATTATTTAAAGTATTTTTACCTGTATATGATTCTAAAACACCCATCTCATCATAAAACAATTGAGGCTTCAAGTGGCCAAAAAGAGAAGAATTAGATTGTGAATTTGGAAAAGAAACCTCAATAAAAATAGCTTTAAGCTGATTGCTAATTATTAAAGGCGCAATGCTCTTCCATAGTTGCAAGAGTTTTTCCGAATTTTCAATTTTGTCTGAACCGGTGTCTCCCAAATATAATAGGTAATTATTTTTATAACGAACCAAAAATGCTTGGCTTTGATATGGATTGGAATGGCTCAAAGTAAAAGGAGTCACAAAAAGTTCGGTGTTGGTTATTGCTATTTCTTTATGAGGCTCTAAAATTTCAAAATCGTAGGTATTTAATCGTGGTTCTTCACCTAGATTGGTAAAGTTAGCCCAGTTTTGCCACGTAAAATATTTTTCAGTAAAAACATCAATAACATATTGCGAGGCATAAATGGTTTTAGGCACATCGGCTGGAGAATTTATTACAAGCCCGGCAACATGGTCTAAATGGGCATGAGAAATGAGGTAAGCTTTGATGTTGTTTTTAAGAATATATTCAGGCTTTTCTTTGAAGATTCCAGTTGAAACAGACTTAGAAAGTCCAGCATATATTGTACCCGCGTCCAAACAAATATAATTTTCTGAATTTATTGGCGCTACCATATAGGCCGATAGATTGCTTTCGTCTAAACCGCCTTTTACGCCTAACGGATTGACTTTAAAAGTGGCTTCAGGAGAAATTGACTTGCAAGATATCAGCAATAAAAATTGTGAAAGGTAAAATATAAAGTATTTCATGAACTAGAAATTTATAATGATTTAATTTTAGCGAAAATTTTATAAAAATAAATAAAAAAAAAGCCTTCTGATGATTGAACAGAAGGCTTCATTTTAGATATTAAGAATTACAATTAATTGCCAAAAGTATATCTTAAGGTAAATTGTGCTTGCCAAACATCAAAAACTGATGCGTTTTTAATAAACGTTTTGTCAGCAAGTACACGAGTGCCAGCTTCATTCACATAGCTATTCATTTGAAAAACAGGAATATTGTCGGCGCCAGTTGTACGATAATTTAAAATTGTTGGAGAAACTGCTCTTTGTGAAATACCCCAATCTTTGTTTAAAAAGTTAGTGAAGTTCAAAATGTCTGCCCTAAATTGAAAATTATTTCTTTTACCGGAAATATTCATTGTAAAATCTTGCGTAACCGATAAATCTATGCGATGTAACATTGGCAATATATGTCCGTTTCTTTCAACATATTGCCCTCTTTTTGAAGATAAATAACTATCTTGTTTAATGAAAGCCTCGTAAGCCGCTTGTTGATCTGCCGGCGTATAAACAGTTGCCACGCCATTGTTTGTAATAGTTTGTGATTGGAAACTGATTTCAGAAGCTGAAAGAGGCACGTAAATTAAATCGTTGTTATTGATTCTGTCGCCATTCATATCTCCTCCGTAAGTATAAGAAAATCTTCTTGATTGTTCCCCAATATAACCTAAATTAACGGAAGTAGCCGCTTTTGCCAAGCCTTTGCCATATTCAATTTTATAGCCAAAGATTCCTACAATTCTGTTTGGAATATCGTTGTCAGATTTTGATAATGACAAATCATTATTTCCATTTACAGAGCGGGCACCTGTCCAAGAACCAGAAGCAATAGAACCTGCTGACATCAAGTCTTTCGCTTCGGAAACGGTGTAGGCCAAAGATCCCCAAAAACCATTTTTATAAGGGTATTCTAACTTAAAAGTAGCTGATTTATAGTAGCCTTTGTCTGTGTTTTCCAATACAATTGCGTTGGAAACATTATCATTAATTCTAACGCCATTGTCATTTCTGGCATATCGTGGTCTGTTGTCAGATCCTGCAAATGTTCCAACAGGCGCCTCTAAATTTGCATTGTAATAATTAATAGCATTGGTGTTTGAGGAGTAAATAAATTCTGCAGTCCCTACAAACCCATAAATTAATTTTTGATCAACGGCAATATTGGTTTTCCAAACTTGCGGAAACTTGAAATTTTTGTCGGTAAGCGCTAAATCGAAAGTAGTTGGAAGCGTAGGTACTGCCGGAATAAAATAATCATTAGGATTTGGTGTAAAACCATAGCCTCCATTGGCTAAATTAGTTCCGCTAACGTCAACAAAACCTGTAAGTACACCGTTGTTACCTACCGCATTTGAGATAAACACATAAGGAGGTCTTCCTGTGAAGATACCGGTTCCACCACGAACTTGAGTATTGCCTTTTCCATTTACATCCCAGTTGAATCCAAATCTAGGTTCAAACAGCGTTTGTGTTTCAGGCATATCTTTGGTGTTGAATTTTTTGTTATCAATAAAAGTCAAGCCATTAATAGCAGGATTTTCAAGTGCGGTGTCTTCAAAAGAAACCGAAGAAACTCTTACTCCATAAGTGATTTTGAAATCATCATTCACTTTCCAAGAATCTTGGGCATATAAGTCTATTTTGGTTGATTTCGTAATTTGCAATGGATCTACTGCTCCAGGCAATGCGGAATATCTAAATTGCAAACGTGCTGGAAGATTAGTAGTTGAAGGAGCAAAATTATTGTTTGCAGATTCGTTTGCCGCATTGTAAAAATCGGTAAGGGAATTAAATATAAAGACGCCATTTGAAGCAGGGAAAAACAAGTTGTTTGATTTGAATTTTTCAAAATTCACACCAAAAACAAGGGTATGTTTATCTAGATATTTAGTTAAGTTATTGGTAAAATGCAGTGTGTTATAATCTAATTTATTTCCTGGGGTAAATGGATCTAAGCCAAGTGAAATAAAGTTTGCGGCATTGGCGCCACCGTCGCGAATATCGATGGTTGGAAACATTGACCCTTGAAGTCCTCTGTCCTCAATTTGTTTGTCATATCCAAAAATAAAGTTATTGTGTAATTTTTCTGAAAACTTACTGTTTAATTCCAATACGATAGAACGTGTGTTGTCCATGATGGTATATCCACTGTTTTTGTAAGACATAGAATTTGCATTCGTTCTTCTATTACCAACCCCTGCAGATGAAGAGTTTGATATTAGTTGGTCTGATTCAGAATCATGGTGAACGTAACGTATACTTGCTTTATGATTATCGTTGATGTTCCAGTCTAATTTTGTTAAGAATTTTTTTGAAGCGGTGTTGGAATCATAGTTTTCCCAAGGACCAGTGACATAGCCAAATTTATCTTGCATAAAATTAGATAAATCCTGCATTTGTTGGTAGGTAGGTTTGGAAATTTCAGCGCCTGCGTTTGGTGAACCGGTAGATGTCCAGGTAGTTGCAGGGCTTATGTTATCAACCTTTTCGAAGTTTCCAAAAAAGAATAATTTATCTTTAATAATTGGTGCACCTATCCTTGCTCCGTAAATTTTCTCATCAAATTTTGAAGGTGTAATTTCTACATCACCTGCATTTCTTCCTACAAAGGCTTTTTTGTTATTTCTAAATGAATGATAAACCGAACCTTCAATCTCATTCGTTCCGCTTCTAGTTACAGCATTTATTTCTGACCCTACAAATCCTGACTGACGAACATCAAAAGGGGCAATATTTACCTGAAGCTCTTCAATAGCGTCTAAGGATATAGCGGTGGAACCAGTTCGTCCACCTGCTTGCGTATCAGAACCTAATCCAAAACCATTGTTAAAAACTGAGCCATCGATAGTGAAATTATTCAAACGAGAATCTTGACCGCCAAAGCTGCTTCCATTTCCATTCGCATTATATTTAGTAATTGAATTAATTGATCTCGAACCGGTTACTGGAACAGCATTGACTTCTCTGTTGGAAAATTGCTGAGAGGCGCCGGTTCTTTGTTTTGAAAAAACAGGATTTTTTGTGCCGGTTATAACAACCTCACTTAATAGGGAAGCTTCCTCAGTTAAAACCACATTTAAGGTAACGCCGGCTCCTAATGCAGCTCTTAAATCATTCATTTCAAATGTTTTAAATCCAACAAAACTTACGCGCACCGTATAGGGCCCGCCTGGACGAATTGCTGGAATTCCAAATCCACCTATTTCGTTTGTTGTAGCATAATATTTTGTGCCAGATGGTGTGTGGACTACTATAACAGTTGCGCCAGGCAATTCCTCCCCCGTTTCAGTTTTAACTGTTCCGTTGATGGAAGATGTTGTAATCTGGGCAATAGTATTAAATCCCAGTAATAACATTATTAAAATTGTTATTTTTTTCATTTTTTTTAAAAGATTAAGTTAATTTGAGTTAAATGTTTGTGCAAAATTGGTCATTTTTACCAAATGTACCTTTAATAAATTGTTAAGTTTTTAACAAAAATTTAAGACAAATAAATGTAGTAAAAAACACCATTAAAACTGACTTGCATTATTTTAAATATTAACAGTTTATTAACAGATGTTAAAATTAGGTTTAGGTTGCTTAAAGAATAGCGTGGATATTTAACAAAATCAATAGTAAAAACCCTTAAAGGTTGAATAGCTATGAGTTACAATTAAAAATATTTTGGATTCTTTCATAAAAAAAACAGCCTGATTTTTATATAAATCCGCTGTTTTAATATAAAAGTTAAAAAAATAAGTATTATGTGTTTCAGTAAAAAAAGAGAACCACTTAAAATAGGCGTTTTAATCGTTCAAACTTCCAGAAATAAATTGAATCAATCATTATTTTTGTAGATATTTATTGGCCAATTCTTTTCCCAGTTCAACGCCGAATTGGTCAAAACTGAAAATATTCCAGATAATTCCCTGAACAAATATTTTGTGTTCATAAAAGGCAATTAAACTTCCCAAAGTTTTAGGCGTTAGTTTTGTGATTAAAATAGAAGTGCTTGGTTTGTTACCTTCAAAAACTTTGTAAGGCAACAGGGTTTCTATTTCATCCATTTTGCCTTGCATTTTTAAATCCAAATGCGCTTCTTCTTTTGTTTTTCCTTCAGCCAAAGCTTGGGTTTGCGCAAAAAAGTTGGCCATTAATTTGGTGTGATGTTCGGTGTTTCCGTAAAGAGATTCTTTAAATCCGATAAAATCGGCCGGAATTAATTTGGTTCCCTGATGCAATAATTGGATAAAAGCGTGTTGGGCGTTTGTGCCGGTGCTTCCCCAAATAATATTTCCTGTTTGGTAAGTTACCCGTTTTCCATTTCTGTCGGCGCTTTTTCCATTGCTTTCCATAATGGCTTGTTGCAAGTATGGCGCAAATTTGCTTAAATATTGCGTGTAAGGTAAAATGACTTCGGTTTCGGCGTTAAAAAAGTTGGTGTACCAAACACCAATCAAACTTAAAACTACCGGCGCGTTGTTTTCAAACGGTGTATTTTTAAAATGTTCGTCCATTTCATAAGCGCCAATAAGCAATTCCTTGAAATTATTGAAGCCAACAGCCAAACTTATGGTTAAACCAACGGTGCTCCACAATGAAAAACGGCCACCGACCCAATCCCACATCGGAAAAATGTTTTCTGAAGCAATACCAAATTCGTTCGCAGCTTTTAAGTTTGTGGAAACGGCCACAAAATGTTTTGCAACATCACTTTCAGAAGCGGTTTGCAAAAACCATTTTTTTATGGTGGTTGAGTTGGTTAGCGTTTCTTGGGTTGTAAATGTTTTTGAAACAATCACAAACAAAGTGGTTTCCGGATTTAAGGTATTAATCACTTCCTGAACGTGGTCACCATCAATGTTTGATACAAAATGAACATTTAAATGGTTTTTGTAGTATTTTAAAGATTCCACCACCATATCCGGTCCCAAATCCGATCCGCCAATACCAATATTTACCACATCAGTAATCGATTTATTGGTATAACCTTTCCATTTTCCAGAAACAATTTTATGGGTAAAAGACTCCATTTTATTCAAGGCATCTTTAACGTCAATCATAATGTTTTTTCCTTCCAGAAGAACTGGTTCATTTGATTGATTTCTTAAAGCGGTGTGCAATACCGCCCTGTTTTCGGTTTTATTGATTTTTTCTCCTGAAAAATAAGCTTTTATGGCACTTTCTAAATCAACTTCATGAGCCAAATCCAATAAATATTTCAGTGTTTCTTCCGTGATTCTGTTTTTTGAATAATCAAATTCGAAGTCGTTGAAATTGATGGTGAATTTCTTTTTTCGATCAGAATCATTGTTAAATAGTGATTTTATATGAACTGAATCTAAGGTTTTATAATGAGAAGTAAGCGCTTTCCAGGCTTTCGTTTCGGTTGGGTTGATGTTCTTCATAGTATAGATCTGTAATTAAATTGCTGTTTTTACTTTTAAAATAAAATATTATTATCGGGATATTCTATGGAATCCAATTGAATTTTAAGTGGCACAATATACTTTTTGTAAGCCGGTATTTTACTTTTGTTCATAGGTTCAGAATTTGGAAATTTTTGTTTTAACGGATCAACTTGCTGTCCGTTTTTCCAAAAACGATAGCATACGTGTGGCCCGGCAGTATTTCCTGTCATCCCAATATAGCCAATGGTTTGCCCTTGTTTTACGTAATCGCCAACCTTCACAGCGCGTTTGCTCATATGCAAATATTGCGTGCTGTATGTGCCGTTATGTCTAATTTTAACATAATTTCCATTGCCGCCGGCATAACGTGATTCTATGACAGTTCCGTTTGCGGTAGCTTCAATTGGCGTTCCTATTGCTGCGGCATAATCTGTTCCTTTATGGGCTTTAATCTTGTTCCCGTAATAGGCAATGCGCCTTTTCAGGTTGTATCTGGATGATATTTTACTGAATTTTACAGGCATTTTTAAAAATTGCCGACGTAAAATATTGGCCTTTTCATCATAATATTCTGTAGCTTTATGGGTGGAATCGGTTTTATAATTAAAGGCATAAAACGGTTTGTCGTTATGCTCAAAATAGGCGGCTTTTATTTTTCCTATTCCAACAGGAATGGTGTCTTCAATGTAAAATCGCTCATATATCAATTTGAATTTATCATTTTTTTGAAGCTTGGAAAAATCGATGGCCCAAGCAAAAACTTCATCGGCCATTTTATAGGTTAAATCCGGACTTAACCCCTGGCTTTTGATGGCGTGAGAAAGATGCGTGGTAATTAATCCCGATGCCGTCACGATTTTAGTTTTAATGGGTCTTTTACCGTTAACCACAAAAATTGTTGAGTCCTTAAAATCTATGATGGTGTAAAGAATTTTTGACTGCCGATAAATAAATACCTGCGCTTCTTGGGTGGAATCTTTTTTAGCCAAAATAGTGTAAGGTACTCCTGCTTTAAGACTTCTAATGTTAAAAGAATCTCTTATTTTGGTAACAATTTCGTGTATTTTTGGGCTGCCAATTTTATTTCTGGATAATATTTCTCCAAAGTTTTCTCCTGATCTAAGCGTGTCATTTATAAGTTTATAATCGTTTAATCTGTAACCAAATTCATAAACAATTTTTTCAGGTATTATTATAGGTTTTTCAGTTTTTTCATTTTTACAGGCAATACTTAGAACAACGAATAAAAGGGCAAATAATTTTTTCAAGGTATGCTATTTTAACAATTAAATTTGAATCAACAAATGAATTGCGAAAATACAATTTAATTTTAAAAAATTATGTTAAAAGGATGCGCTAAACCTTTATATTGGTCTAAATCTGCTCGTAGAGAGCCCACTGCAAGCGAAGCTTTAATGAGAAGAGGAATTTTGTTTTCATCATCGCTAATCCAAATAGTCAAACTTTCCTGTTCTTTAAAAACACGGCCAGCCTGAACCATTGGTTTAAATTTTAACGCTTTAACTTTGCCAAATTTGGTTTTCACCACCTCTTTTCCTAAAAAATGAAGTTTGAAATTGGTGGTTTCCTGATCTAAAAACATTTTTAATTCAATTTTATCGCCAGCTTTTAAATTGGTTAAATTTTGATTTCTTAAATAATATAATGAGGAAAGCAGGTCTTGTATGTCATCACCAATTGGATGCTTATTTATGGTCTTGTGTTTGTGGTTTTTTACCGTGGCCTCATTCTTTTCGTGATTGAATAAAATTTCTTCGTCTTTTGTATATCCGCCTTCATCAATTTTTCTGATAAATCGGTATGGCAACATAGATTCTTTGTACATAAAAGTTTGATAATCGTCTGTCACATTAAAGAACAAACTCACAATTCCCGTAGATTTTCCTTTTCCAAGAATATGAAACGCTTCTTTTTGGTTATCTGTAGTTTCTCTCACTTCCATTGTTGAAAAACCTGCATTCAAAAAATTGCTGTAGCTCATTTTAAACTTTAGCCATTCCCCTTTTTGAAAAGCAAAAACTTGGGGAGAATCTTTTGTTTTTGAAACAGATTCAAATGATTTTCCATTCGTTTTTTGAACGGATTGCCCAATGGAAGAAAATGCAATTAATAAAATAAAAATAGGTATAATGTTTTTCATCTATGTGTTTTATATCGAATTGTTTTTCTAAAAATACAATTATCGCGCCAAAAATAATAAAAGCTTAACACTTATGCCGTTAAGCTTTTATTAATAATTTAATAATTACAAAGTTCCCCTGCGTTCTTGTTCGGCTTCAATCGACTCAAACAATGCCTTAAAATTTCCTTTTCCGAAGGATTGCGCCCCTTTTCTTTGAATAATTTCAAAAAATAGTGTTGGCCTGTCGGTTACTGGTTTGGTAAAAATTTGCAATAAATAACCTTCATCATCCCTGTCAACTAAAATTCCGAGATCTTTTAATGCTGACAAATCTTCATCAATTTCGCCAACCCTGTCCATTACTGTGTCATAATAAGAGCCTGGAACATACAAAAATTCAACACCACGATCTGTCAATGCTTTTACGGTTTCCAAAATATTGTTGGTGGCAACTGCGATGTGTTGAACGCCCGGACCTCCATAAAAATCTAAATATTCTTCAATTTGCGATTTTTTTACGCCTTCGGCCGGTTCATTAATCGGGAATTTTACGCGGCCGTTTCCGTTGGTCATCACTTTGCTCATTAACGCCGTGTATTTTGTTGAAATATCTTTGTCATCAAACGTAATTAAGTTTGCAAATCCCATCACTTCATTGTAAAATTTTGCCCAAACATTCATTTCGTTCCAGCCTACATTGCCAACCATATGGTCTATATATCTTAAACCAACATCAGTCGGATTATGATTAGAATTCCATTTTACAAATTTCGGCATAAACAAACCATTGTAATTTTTGCGTTCCACAAAAACGTGGACAGTATCACCATAAGTATGAATTCCGGAACGAATAACTTCGCCGTTTTCATCGCTTTCTTTCATTGGTTTCATAAAGGATTTTGCGCCTCTTTTGGTGGTTTCTTCCCAAGCTTTTGTGGCATCTTCCACCCAAAGTGCCACCACTTTTATGCCGTCACCGTGTTTTTCAATATGGTCAAAAATTTCTTGGTTATTTTTGTTTGGCATTGGCGTGGTGAGCACCAATTTAATTTTATCCTGAACCAAAACATAGCTTGTTCTGTCGGTTAAGCCAGTTTCCAATCCGGCATAAGCCAACGATTGAAACCCGAACGCTGTTTTATAATAATGCGCTGCCTGTTTGGCGTTTCCAACGTACATTTCCACATAATCAGTTCCCAATAATGGCAAGAAATCTTGCGCTTCCGGGAATATTTTTTCCAGTCCGTAGTTGAAGTTTTGTTTTTGTTTTAGAATGCTCATAATTTTTCTTTTTAGAGTAGAGAAAAGAGAATAGAGAAAAGAGACTAAATAATTCAGATTTCTTTGAAGAAATAGTGTCTTAAGATTAAAAAAAATCAGACTAATTCAAATTGTTTTGAAATCCCATAGTCATTTTTTGAAATTCTTCTATTTTGTTTTCAAGTGTTGTTAATGTTTCAATAGTTATATATTTTTTGTGGTTTGCAATTAATAACTGTGTTCCTAATTCAAAGGAAGAACCTAAAGAAATGTCAATGAAATGAGAAAAAGACTTGTCAGTTCTTGCTGAACCTTCAGCAATATTACTTGGAATTGAAATAGAACATCTGCTTAATTGTGAACTTAAATCATACCTTTCATGAGTAGGAAATTCACTTATAATATCGGAAATATCCATTGAGATTTGCAATCCCAATTGCCAAATTTTTAATTTTTTATAATTATGTCTTACCATAGCGTATTTGTCTTTTTTCTCTTCTCTCTTTTCTATATTCTTATTCAGTTATCCAAGATTTATAATAATCATCCACCTGCAATTTCATCGCTTCTTCGGTAATCATCACCGGTTTAAAAGGATCAATCATCACGGCCAATTCTTCAGTGAATTTTTTCCCGACGCTTCTTTCGATGGCACCCGGATGCGGACCGTGAGGGATTCCTCCCGGATGCAAGGTAATTTGTCCTTTTTCTATATTGTTCCGGCTCATAAAATCACCGTCTACATAATACAATATTTCTTCGGAATCGATATTGCTGTGGTGGTAAGGCGCCGGAACCGATTTTGGGTGATAATCATACATTCTTGGCACAAATGAGCAAACCACAAATCCGGAAGCTTCCCAAGTTTGGTGAATTGGCGGCGGCATATGAATGCGGCCCGTTATTGGTTCAAAATCGTGAATGGAAAAAGCATAAGGATAATTAAATCCGTCCCAGCCAACAGCATCAAAAGGATGATTTAGGTAATTGTATTCCCACAAAACTCCTTGTTTTTTGATAAAAATTTTAAAGTTGCCTTTTATATCGTGGGTTTCTAAATTGATTGGCAGTTTAAAGTCGCGTTCGCAAAACGGGGAATGTTCCAACAATTGTCCGAAGTTATTTCGATAGCGTTTTGGCGTTACAATCGGGCTAAATGATTCAATATAAAGCAATCGGTTTTCCTGGGTATCAAAATCTATTTGATATACCGTTCCTCTCGGAATAATCATATAATCACCGTATTTAAAAGCGATATTTCCATACATCGTTTTTAAGGTACCTGATCCAATATGTACAAAAATCATTTCATCCGCATCGGCATTTTTATAAAAATAGGCTGATGAAAATGTTGTTGGTGTGGCCAATCCAATATGCAAATCGCTGTTTACAAAAACTGTTTTTCTGCTTTCTAAATAGTCAGCTTCAGGTTTTAAGGAAAATCCTTTAAAACTAAGCGCTTTCATATTTTTATCGATGGCGATTTTAGGCGTAACATCTTTCACTTTTTTGATTTCCGTAACCACTGTGGGCGGATTCAAGTGATAGATTAACGAGGACATTCCAGCAAAACCCGCTGTTCCGAAAAGCTCTTCCTGATACAATCCGCCAGTAGGTTTTTCAAAAGTGGTGTGACGTTTTGGCGGAATTTTACCCAATGAATAATATCTAGGCATAATCGTTTAATTTTTTTAGTTATGAATTCCCTAAAAAAGGGTTAGTAGTTTTATGAATATATGTCCAATAATTTTATCATTTTGGACGGAATCATAGCATTAAAGTTACAAAATTTTTAGTTTGCAACTTAAGCAATGAATATTTTTATTCAGGATCTCTCTTGATTAAGAACTTTAGAAGTGTCAATAATTCTGTCCAAGCTGTTTGCATATTTTACAAATATAAAAATAATTTTGGATGTTTAATGAAATAAAAAAGAGCACCTAACGTGCTCTTTTTTTTATGCTATTTTTGAAAGCTAAAAAGTAATTCCATTCACTTCAATTACTTGTAAAATTTGAGGAGCGTGCCTTTTTATGGTGGCTTCAACCCCGTTTTTTAAAGTCATTTGGTTTACAGAGCAACCCAAACAGTTGCCTTCTAATTGAACACTCACAATATTGTCGCGTATATCAACCAATATAATGTTACCGCCATCAGCCTGTAAATAAGGCCTGATTTCCTGCAATGCATTTTCAACAATAATTTTTAGTTCTTCCGCTTCCATAGTTTTTATTTTTTTGTGCTGCAACCGCTCATTGTGGTAATGCGAACAATTTCAGTCGGTGGTAAATCATTGTTTCTTTTCACCAATTGCGACAAGGCATTTTTGGTAATTTCTGAAAAAGCAATTTCTAAAGGCGTATTGTCTTGAAGCGCCACCGGATGCCCAACATCACCCGATTCCCGAATGCTTTGCACCAAAGGAATTTCTCCTAAAAAGGCAACATCAATGTCTTTTGCCAGGTTTTTTGCCCCGTCTTGTCCAAAAATATAATATTTATTGTTGGGAAGTTCAGCAGGCGTAAAATAACTCATATTTTCAACAATGCCCAAAACAGGAACATTGATGCTTTCTTGTTTAAACATCGCCACGCCTTTTTTGGCATCGGCCAAAGCAATATTTTGTGGCGTGCTTACAATGATAGCTCCAGTTACAGGTACAGCTTGCACAATTGACAGGTGAATATCTCCGGTTCCTGGAGGTAAATCAATCAATAAAAAATCAAGTTCGCCCCAATGTGAGTCAAAAATCAACTGGTTTAATGCTTTGCCGGCCATTGCACCACGCCAAATAACAGCCTGATTCGCATCAACAAAAAAGCCTAACGACAATATTTTTACGCCATAGCTTTCAATGGGCTGCATTTTTGAACTGCCGTCAATTTCAATCGACAATGGTTTTGCGTGTGCAACATCAAACATCAAGTGAATGGAAGGACCGTAAACATCAGCGTCTAAAATACCCACTTTAAAACCCATTTTTTGCAATGAAATTGCAATATTTGCGGTAATGGTAGATTTACCTACGCCACCTTTTCCTGAAGCAACTGCGATAATATTCTGAATTCCAGGAACTTTAGGTACCGTTTTTTCGGCTGGTTTATCTGGAACTATAGTGGTTACATTTACTTTTACGTCGGCTTTCACATCCACGTGTTGGTGAATTGCCTTCATAATTTCAACTTCCATTTTCTTTTTAGCTTGTAACGTTGGATTGCCAATAGTTACATCAACGATAACTTCTTTGTCGAAAGTTACAATATTTTTAACTGCGCCGCTTTCAATTAAATTTATTCCTTCACCAGGCGCAGTGATGGTTTCAAGTGCATTTGAGATTTCTTTTTTTGTATATGCCATATTGTTTATATAAAATCATTCTAAACAACAAAGATACAGATTTAAATGAATTCACAAAGTCCCAATTTTAGAAAGTAGGGACAGGTTGCGGCCTCATTGTTCTGAAATCCAAAACACCAATGAGTTCAAAATTTTGTTTCTTGAAACTTGAACCCAAATATCCATTAATCCAATTCCTTAAACGGATCCCAAAAAACAGTATGGAAGTTTTGTATTTGATTTTCCTTCACAACAATTCCCTCGCTTTCCAAAAGTTGTTGCATTAAATTGGTGCCGTCAAAATGAAATTTTCCGGTTAACAATCCGTTTCTGTTTACTACCCTGTGAGCAGGTATGTCGGCATTATTATGCGAAGCATTCATCGCCCAACCAACCATTCTGGCCGATTTCGCCGTTCCTAAATATTTTGCGATGGCGCCATAACTGGTTACCCGGCCAAAAGGAATTTGCTTTGCAACTTCATATACTTTTTCAAAAAAATTACCGGAAGTTTCCATAGGCAAATAAGTTAAATGTTAAATGTTATGTGTTATTTGTTTAATTTTTTAACATTTAACAAATAACGTATAATATTTTTTTAATTCCCCCTTCGGGGCAATGTCATTAAGTTAAGACATTTATTCATTATTTTTGTCATTCCGAGGCACGAGGAATCTCATCATACGTGCTCATTTGTTGCGATTCCTCCTTTGTCGGAATGACAAATATTTCCTTAACTTAATGACATTGCCCTTCGGGGGCTAGGGGGCTTTAATACCGAAGTTTAAATTTAATATATGTAATAGGTTTTCCTTTTTCCAAATACTGACTTTCATAAAAGGTTTGGGTTGAAGTCACTTCTTCGGGCGCGTGATAATTTTTATAGATATCGTGATGCGCATAAATAATTTCTTGGTTTTCACCGTGAAGCAAGCCCAACGTGTAACCGTGCATAAATTCACTGTCCGTTTTTAAATGAACTATGCCTTCAGGTTTTAAAATATGGTGGTATTTTTTTAAAAACTCGGTATTGGTGAGTCGGTGTTTGGTGCGTGTATATTTAATTTGTGGATCAGGAAAAGTAATCCATATTTCATCGACTTCATTTTCAACAAAAAGTAAATCGATCAACTCTATTTGTGATCTTAAAAAAGCCACGTTGGTTAAATTTTCTTCCAAAGCTATTTTGGCTCCGCGCCAAAAACGAGCACCTTTTATGTCAACGCCAATGTAGTTGATGTTCGGGTTTTTACGCGCCAGTGCAATGGTGTATTCGCCTTTTCCGCAGCCCAATTCAAGTACAATAGGATTGCTGTTGTTAAAAAGTGTGTGCCAATTTCCTTTTAGGGAGAAACCATCAATAACTTCTTTTCGTGTTGGTTGAATGACATTGGAAAATGTTTCGTTTTCACGAAATCTTCTGAGTTTATTTTTGCTTCCCACAGGGTTTGCGTTTCGTTAAAAATAAGAAAAAATATAAATGAATTTAAAAAAGAAATTATTCGTTTCCTGCTTTTTTGTATTTTTTGAGTTGTCCTAACCAGTAGAATAAAGCAATAAACAAAATGACAACAAAAATCCAGCTAACGATGTTTTGTAGCCACCAATTGTCCATAGCCCGAATGCTATTGTAAGGTACAAATAGAACATTTTGACAAAATTCACCTATCGCTTTAAAAATATTGTTTGCAATCATAACTTATTTATATTTACAGGCAAAAGTATAAAATATAGCAATGATAGCAAATTTTTTCAGTAAAACTAAACCGGTAACTATTTTTATTCTTGTTTCGCTAATGTTTGTCTATTTTTTTACGGCCACTTTTTTGCTTCATTTTGAAGAACTTTCAATCCGATTTTTGTTAGAAAGAATTTCTTTTTTCATTTTTATTGCCTTATTGCTGATGATTGTAAATTTTATTGTCAAAAAAAACAAGTTGACAAAAGACAATTCGTACGCATTGCTTTTGATGGTTTTTTTATTGGGAACTTTTCCTGAGGCGATGTTTTCTTACATAATCATTTTGGCAAACTTTGCGTTGATGCTAGGATTTCGAAAAATTTACAGTTTAAGATCTGGCGTTGACACCAAATTGAAGCTCTTTGACGCCTGTTTTTGGATTGGTATTGCAACACTGCTTTTTTCGTGGAGCATCTTTTTTATATTGTTGGTATATCTTGGAATGATTATTCATCAAAAATTGACGGTTAAAAATTTGTTTATTCCTTTGGTGGGCTTTTTAACGCCAATGCTGATTTATTTTACTTATTGCCTTTATTTTGAAAGCGCCGCTTTTTTTTACAATAAATTTAGTTATAACATTAACTTGGATTTTAGTTACTATACGTCATTAAAATTCCTAATTCCGATTATATTTTTATCTGTGATGTTGCTTTGGAGCCTTTTAAAAGTGACCCCAAAAGTTCTGACTGTAAGAAATAATTTCAAATTTTCTTGGGATGTATTGATCAACCATTTTTTAATTTCGATAACCATTGTTGTTTTGGCACCAACAAAAAATGGTTCTGAGTTGTTTTTTGTAATTTTTCCTTCCGCAGTGATTGTTGCAAATTTAATGCATCATATTAAATCAAAAATTATTAGAAATATGATTTTATATGCCTTTTTGCTGGTATCGTTTTCAGTCTATTTTTTATAATTTAATTCCAAAAGATAAATCGCCTGCATCGCCCAAACCGGGAACAATGTACCCTTTTTCGTTTAAATGTTCATCAACGGTGGCAATCCACAATTTGGTGTTTTCAGGAAAATGATTTTTAATGTATGCTATTCCTGGTTTAGCGCCAACAACGCAAGCCAAATGAATTTCCTTTGGCGTTCCGTGTTTTTTCAATCCTTCAAAAACGGTTGCCAAAGATTGTCCGGTTGCCAACATGGGGTCGGCTAAAATCAACGTTTTGCCGTCTAAATTTGGAGAAGCAAAATATTCCACTTTAATTTCAAATTCGGTTTCTGTAATGTGTTTTCGGTAGGCGGAAATAAACGCATTTTCCGCATCGTCAAAAAAGTTTAAAAGTCCGCTATGTAAAGGCAAACCAGCTCTTAAAATAGAACATACCACAATATCTTTTTGCGGAACGGCAACTATTTTGGTGCCTAAAGGCGTAGAAACTACTTTGTTTTGAAAATCTAACGTTTGGCTTATTTCATAAGCTATAATTTCACCAATTCGTTCAATATTTCTTCGAAATCGCATGCTGTCTTTCTGAATTTCGGTATCTCTGATTTCTGAAATAAATTTATTTAATATTGATTTTTTTTGGTCTAGAACGTTGACAATCATAGGAGGATATTTGCTACAAAAATAAGATTTATTAATTATAAATTAGGGAAGTTTTGGGATATTTTCAATAAAAGAATCAATAGTTTTAAAAATAAATATTGCAAAAAATAAAATGCGTAAATTTGTTTAAATTTTTAGATTAAATGATACATTCAATGACCGGCTACGGAAAAACCGTACTACAGCTTCCAACCAAAAAAATCACGATTGAGATAAAATCGTTAAACAGCAAAAATTTAGATTTAAACGTTCGGGTTCCTGGATATTACAGAGAAAAAGAACTGGATATTCGCAAACAACTGGCAACGGAACTGGTTAGGGGAAAAATTGATTTTTCCATTTATATTGAAGACAATGGCGGGGAATATTCATCTAAAATTAACGAAAATATGGTGAAGGAATATATGAACCAATTGAGGAATATTGTGGATTCTGATGAAGTTGAATTGCTAAAAATGGCCATACGATTGCCAGATGCTTTTAAATCGCAAAGAGAGGAACTCGACGAGCAGGAATGGAAACAGATTGAGAATGGCATTTTAGAAACCATAGAAAAAATTAATGAATACCGGATTGATGAAGGAAAAGTATTGCATGCCGATTTTGTGTTGCGCATTTCTATTATTGAAATTTTGTTAGAAAGAGTTGTTGAGATGGATCCGTTGCGCATTGAGCAGGTGAAGGACAAGCTTAGAAAGTCCATTGCTGAGCTGGAAACAAAAATTGACGAAAGCCGATTTGAGCAGGAACTTATTTATTATATTGAAAAACTAGACATTACCGAGGAAAAAGTGCGTTTAAAAAATCATTTGGAATATTTTATCAAAGAATTGAATGAAGATGTTTCCAACGGCAAAAAATTGGCGTTTATCACCCAGGAAATTGGCAGAGAAATTAACACCATCGGCTCAAAATCCAATTTGGCGAATATGCAAAAATTGGTGGTGCAAATGAAAGATGAACTTGAAAAAATTAAGGAACAAAACTTAAACGTCTTGTAAATAAACAGGAAATCAACCATTTATAAAACCTAAAATCAGTGAAAAAAGAGGGGAAACTCATTGTTTTTTCGGCACCTTCAGGCTCTGGTAAAACAACTATTGTACATCATTTATTAAGAAAACCCGAATTAAATTTAGATTTTTCTATTTCGGCAACATCGCGACCAAAAAGAGGAAAGGAAATTGACGAAAAAGATTATTATTTTATTTCTCTGGAAGAATTTCAAAAACACGTTAAAAAAAGTGATTTTATTGAATGGGAAGAAGTTTATGAAAACAATTATTACGGTACCTTAAAAAAGGAAGTTGAACGAATTTGGGCATCGGGAAAAAATGTCATTTTTGATATTGATGTGGTTGGTGGCTTGAGCATAAAAAACATATTTCCTGAGCAAACGCTGGCTATTTTTGTTAAAAGTCCGTCAATTGACGAAATGGAACGCCGCCTCAGACATCGGAATACCGATTGCGAAGAAAAAATAAAAGAACGTGTAAAAAAAGCTGGAAAAGAACTAAAATTTGCCAAAGATTTTGATGTTATTTTGGTGAATGATGATTTGGGAAAAGCACAAGAAGAAGCCTATAATTTGGTAAAAGCGTTTGTTGGGTAGATTTATGATTTTTCACTTCGGCTCCGCTCAGTGAACTTTTCAGATTTCAGTAAGGACAGGTCGCAACCTGAACTTACATTAAATTTTTAACTATAATGAAAATCGGATTATTTTTTGGCACTTTTAACCCAATTCACATTGGGCACATGATCATTGCCAATTATATGACAGAATTTTCCGATTTGGATGAGGTTTGGTTTGTGATCACGCCAAGAAGTCCGTTTAAACTAAAAGAAACTTTGTTACCCAATCACCACAGATTGGCCATGGCAGCTATTGCCGTTGAAAATTACCCGAAATTAAAAACATACGACATAGAATTCAACCTTCCCGAGCCAAATTTCACCATCAATACGTTGATTCATATTGAAGAAAAATTCCCAAAACACCAATTTTGTTTGTTGTTGGGCGAAGATAATTTGAAGGGATTTCAGAAATGGAAAAATTATGAAACCATTTTAAAAAATTATGAATTGTACGTTTATCCAAGAATTTCCAAAGAAAATATTGATTCGCAATTTTTAAACCACCCTAAAATTCATAGGGTTAATGCGCCAATTGTTGAAATTTCATCAACATTTATAAGGAAAGCAATAAAGGACAAAAAAGACATTAGCATGATGTTGCCATCCACTGTATGGAAATATATAGATGAAATGAACTTTTATAAACAGTAAATTATAAAAGATTTAACACAACTAAACAAGGAGTTTAAAATTATTTATATAAAATTCGCTTTTATTTTATTTTGAAGCATTATTATGGCTAAAAATCCTAAAAAAAGGGTCAAATTCAGACAGAAATTAATCAATAAATACCGTTTGGTCGTTTTAAATGAAGATACTTTTGAAGAAAAATTATCATTTAAATTAACCCGGCTGAATGTATTTGTTTTTGGAACGCTAATTTCTGTGATGTTAATTGTGGGCACTATTTATTTAATTGCATTTACCTCTTTAAGGGAATATATTCCGGGATATTCTTCCACAAAATTAAAAAGAGAAGCCACACAATTGGTGTATAAAGTTGATTCCTTAAATCAGGTATTGGAAGTTAACAATTTATACATTCAAAAAGTGAGGGAGCTTTTAACAGGTGAAATTTCTGAAGTTTTATTCGACAAAGATTCTGTTTTAAGTGCCATGAAATTTAACAAAGATTCCATGAACTTCGGGCCATCAGATGCCGATTTGGAATTTAGGCTCGATGTTGAAAGCACCGACAGATTCAGTATTTTTAACGAAGCAACTAAAAGTGCCGATATTGTGTTTTTTTCACCGGTTAAAGGAATTGTGACCGACGGTTACAGCCTTAAAAACAAACATTTTGCCATTGATATTGCCGTTAAAAAAGGAACGCCCGTAAAATCAGTTGCCGATGGAACCGTTATTTTTGCCGATTGGACCATAGAAACCGGTTACGTAGTTATTATTAAACACAGTAAAGGATTTATTTCTGTTTACAAACACAATATTGCCTTAAATAAGCATCAAGGTGACATGGTGAAATCGGGGGAAGTGATTGCTTCTGCAGGAGATATGGGCGAGTTAAGCACGGGGCCGCATTTGCATTTTGAGCTGTGGAACGAAGGCTATCCGGTAAATCCGGTTAATTATATAGATTTTGAACAATGATGAACATAAAGTCAATTTTAGCAAAACCATTTGCAAAACGAATAGCCGCAAGAATATATAAACAAAGCAAAAATGCCGTAAAAGTTCAGCAAAAAGTTTTTGAAAATTTGATTGCCCAAGCGCAAAATACCACTTTTGGCAAGGACCATAATTTCAGTAAAATTAAGTCGTATGAAGATTTTAAAAAGCAGGTTCCCGTTCGGGATTACGAAGCGTTAAAACCATATATTGAAAAGGTTGTTGCAGGAGAATCGGATGTTTTGTGGAAAGGAAAACCGCTGTATTTTGCAAAAACTTCCGGCACAACATCGGGCGTAAAATACATTCCGCTAACCAAAGAATCGATGCCCATGCACATCAGCGCCGCTCGAAATGCTTTGTTAATGTATATTGCTGAAACCAAAAAAGCCGATTTTGTCAATGGAAAAATGATTTTTTTGCAGGGAAGTCCGGAATTGAAAGAGAAAAACGGCATCAAAACCGGACGGCTTTCGGGAATTGCGGCCCATTATATTCCTAAATATTTATTAAAAAACCGATTGCCAAGCTGGGAAACCAATTGCATTGAAGATTGGGAAACCAAAATTGAAGCCATTGTTGATGAAACCATCCATGAAAATATGACTGTAATTAGCGGAATTCCTTCCTGGGTACAAATGTATTTTGAAAAATTGGTGGAACGCAGCGGAAAAAAAGTGGGCGATATTTTCCCAAACTTTAACCTGTTTGTTTATGGCGGCGTAAATTTTGAACCTTACCGCAACAAATTTGAAGATTTAATTGGAAGAAAAGTGGATACCATTGAGTTGTTTCCCGCTTCTGAAGGTTTTTTCGCCTATCAGGATTCCCAAAATGAAAAAGGAATGTTGTTGCTGGTTGACAATGGGATGTTTTATGAATTTATTCCTTCCGAAGAATTTTTTGAGGAAAATCCGACCAGAATTTCTTTGGCTGATGTTAAAATTGGCGTAAACTACGTGCTTATTTTAAATACCAACGCCGGACTTTGGGCTTACGATATTGGCGATACCATTGAATTTGTTTCCATAAATCCGCCACGGATTAAAGTTACCGGCCGCATCAAACATTTTATATCCGCATTTGGGGAACACGTGATTGGCAGCGAAGTGGAAAACGCCATCAATAGCCAAACTACGGGAACAGCAATTGCCATTAATGAGTTTACGGTGGCGCCGCAAATTACGCCGCAAAGCGGATTGCCTTATCACGAATGGTTTATTGAATTCGACAATAAGCCTGAAGATTTGGATGATTTTGCAGGGAAAGTGGATGCAGCTTTACAACAGCAAAACAGTTATTATTTCGATTTAATCAACGGAAAAATATTGAGGCCTTTAAAAATTACTTTGATTGAAAAAGGCGGGTTTAATAAATATATGAAATCAATTGGTAAATTGGGCGGACAAAATAAAGTACCGCGTTTGTCAAATGATCGAAAAATTGCGGACGAACTTATAAAATTTGAAGAAAAATGAAGGTAATTTCGGTGAATATTGGCGAGCGAAAAGTGTTGAATTACAAAGGAAAAATTGTTGAAACCGGCATTTTTAAGTATCCCGTAAATCAACCAATATTTTTAGGAAAGGAAGATGTTGAAAACGATGCCGTCATCGACCGAAAATATCATGGAGGAATTGAGAAAGCGGTATATGGATATTCCCAAAATCATTATGCCTATTGGAAAGAATTGTATCCAAATTTAGAATGGAATTATGGGATGTTCGGGGAAAATTTAACGATCTCAAATTTGGAAGAAACCGAAATACACATTGGAAATACCTATAAATTGGGCGAAGTTTTGTTGGAGGTCACCAAGCCAAGAGAACCTTGTTATAAACTTGGAATTCGTTTTGACACTCAGGAAATAGTAAAACAATTTTGGAATTCCACCAAAAGCGGCATTTATTTTAAAGTGCTTCAAACCGGAAAGGTAAGCGTTGGCGATGAATTGATTCTTGTTCATAAAGCTGAAAATTCACCAACAATCGCCGAAGTATACGACACGAAAAAAAACTACTAAAAATGAGTGCCTAAAGTACTTAAAGTGCCTAAAGTTAAAAGTACTTTAATTGAACCAAGAAACAAAACAACTCTAGGCACTCCAAACTCTAGGCACTTTAGGCACTAATTAATCGAAAAAAACTTTGTTTATTTTTTTGCCAGCAAATCCCTTATTTGAATCAATAACTCTTCTTGAGACGGACCTTTTGGCGCTTCAGGCGCTGGAACTTCTTTCCTTTTCATGCGGTTAATTGCTTTGATCATCATAAACATCACAGCAGCAACAATAATAAAATCGACAAGGTTTGTTAAAAAATCCCCGTAAAGCACGGCAACTTCGCCAACAACTTCTCCTGTTTCATTGGCAACGCCTTCATTAATAACCCATTTCAGGCCTTTGAAGTCCGATTGAAAAATCAATCCAACCAAAGGAGAAACAATTCCTCCGGTAAATGAAGACACAATTTTGTTGAAAGCGGCTCCCATAACAAAACCAACTGCAATGTCAACAAGGTTTCCCTTCATTGCAAATTCCTTGAATTCTTTTAACATTCCCATATTTATGTAATTAATGATTAGTGTAGCTAATATAATAAAAAAATTAATGTTGCCTATGTGTTTCAAATTTAAAAGTTGAAGACATTAATTCACTAGTAAATCTGCATTAGGGGTTGCAGTGGAAATACTTTTTTGAGGTTTTTCGCCGAAAAAAAGATTGCAACGAAAAACCCGACCCGCCAGCCTGCCTGACGGCAGGCAGGCTGGCGGGAAATGCCCAAATTATTAGGTGAAATGCGATTTTTGATGTGTTGAAACGGCTATTTCACCACTCTTTTTATGCGCTGTGAAATGGCGGTAAGCAGCTCGTAAGGAATGGTTTTTGCGCGTTTTGCCAAATCTTCAATATGAATTTGGTCTTTAAAAACAAGCACTTCATCGCCTTCTTGGCAGTCGATATTGGTGACGTTAACCATCAACATATCCATACAAACATTGCCAACAATGGGCGCTTTTTGGTGGTTGATGTACACATAGCCAACGCCATTGCCAAATTGTCGCGAAATTCCGTCGGCGTGGCCAATAGGAATGGTGGCAGTTTTAACGGTTTCAGCAGCTTTAAAAGCGCGATTATAACCTACAGTTTCCCCTTTTTCAACAGTTTGAATTTGAGAAATGACCGATTTTAAGGTAATTACATTTTTCAGCTTGGCAGTTTCTTTATCATCGTTTGCAAATCCGTACAACCCAATTCCCAAACGAACCATATCAAATTGTGCTTCTTCAGCGTAATTAACAATGCCCGAAGTGTTTAACATATGCCTAAAAGGCTTGTTGGGAAGTTGTGGAATAAATTGGTTAGATATTTCTTTAAACGTGTTGATTTGCTGCAACGTAAATGCCTTTTCGCTTAAATCTTCACTTGCGGCGATATGCGAAAAAACCGATGCAACCCTGATTTCTTGCTGATTTTTAACCAACGATAAAATTTCAGGAATATCCTTTTTTATGAACCCCAATCGGTTTAAACCCGTGTTGAATTTAATGTGAATAGGATAATTTTGAACGTTTAGATTTTTCGCTTCTTCAATAAAATCTTTTAATAAAGTAATGGAATAAACGTTGGGTTCCAGATTGAATTTTATAATTTGATCTAAATTTAATTTCTGGGGATGCAGCACCAAAATAGGCGTTTTAACTCCGGCTTCCCGCAACGCAACGCCTTCGTCCAAATAGGCCACGGCAAAATAAGCGACTTTTGGCTCCAGAAACTTTGCAATTTCAACAGAACTGCTGCCGTAACCAAATGCTTTCACCACAGCCAACACTTTTGTTTCGGGATGTATTTTCGATTTAAAAACATTTAAATTGTGGTCTATGGCATTCAAATCTATTTCAAGCACCGTAACGTGGCTATTTTCCATTTTTTTCTTCGGCTTTTTTGAGTTTTTCTTCCGCCATAGCTTTAAAGTAAGCAGACCTACTTAATGGCTCGTATTCTTGGGTTTCGCCCAGCAAAACAATTTCGTCACTGGCGGCGGTTCTATGACTGTAATGCGCCAAATTTCCCGTTCTTGTGCAAACTGCGTGAACTTTGGTCACATATTCCGCCGTGGCCATAAGTGCCGGCATAGGGCCAAAGGGATTTCCTTTAAAATCCATATCCAAACCCGCAACAATCACGCGAACGCCCCTGTTTGCCAAATCGTTGCAAACGGCCACAATTTCCTCATCAAAAAACTGGGCTTCATCAATTCCAACAACATCAACATCGCTGGCTAAAAGTCGGATATTTGCCGATGAAGGAACCGGCGTGGATCTAATTTCGTTGGCATCGTGAGAAACTACTTTTTCCACATCATACCGCACATCAATGGCAGGTTTAAAAATCTCCACTTTTTGTTTTGCAAATTGGGCGCGTTTTAGCCTGCGAATCAGTTCTTCCGTTTTTCCGGAAAACATAGAGCCGCAAATTACTTCAATCCAGCCAAATTGTTCGTTATGATTTACTGTATTTTCAAGAAACATTTTGTAATTTCACGCTTGAAAGGTTATTGTATTTTTTTTAAAATAAATGCAATGAAAATATTGTTATATTTTTTACATTCGTTTTTGTAAAATCATCGTTTTTTGATTTGATACAAATTTATTAAAAATTAAACAGCAACACTCATTAAACACGTCAACTTATGCACAAAAAATTAGAAGCCGAATTGGTAAGTCTGGCAAACAGCATTTTGCAAATGAAAAACAGGGATGATGTAAATGCATTGCATAAAAAAGCACGGGAGATTTATGAAAAACTGACGGTGCTTCGATTTGTGGAAGATTATGTTGAAAAAACACCCAACCTTTCTGATACGGAAGAAGAAACTATGAATGCGATTCAACAGGAATGGGTTGAAGAGGAAGCATTTGAAAGTAAAATGTCTTTTGACCTTAACGAAGGAGAAGCGGCAAAAGAGGCTGAATTTGAAAGTAAAATGGTTTTTGACCTTAGCGAAGGAGAAGTGGTAAAAGAAGCTTTTTTGGAGACCAAAATAGAGGAATTGTTTAATGAGGGTGATACCATTGTTAAAGAAACCGCAAAAAAAAGTTATTCGTTACAAATCTCTTTGGAAGACGAGTTTAAAGATGCCATTTCATCTGATATTGCTACAAATTTATTTGAAAGAGCAACCAAAGAAAATCCGATTATTATAGAAAAAACTGTAGAAAAACATGAGATTAAACAACGCTCTTTAAACGACGCTTTGTTTAAAAACAACATTCAGGTTGGCTTAAATGACCGGATTGCTTTTGTTAACCAACTATTCGACGGAAGCCAACAGGATTTTAACAGGGTTGTTTCTCAATTAAATTCTTTTAAAACAGAACAAGAAGCCAAAAATTTCATTGAGGAATTTGTGAAACCAGATTACGACTGGAGCGCCAAAGAAGAGTTTGAACAACGGTTAATTCAATTGATTGAGCGTAAATTTTTGTAATTGCCTTGCGAGCTTAGTGCTGTTACCTGTTTTTATAATCGTACGCTATGAATTATCTTTTGCTGGAAGAGGAACTTAAAAAAAGAACAAAATTCAATTATTTTTGGGGCAGAAAGCAGGATGATGAATTTGACAAACAGACCAAATTTATTTATAAGATTTCATCATTTGAGCTGCTTTTGGCAACCATTGATTATGCCTTCAAAATCAATTCCCAATATGATGATTTAAAGAATTACGCCTTAAACAGATGGTTCAATTTTTGGTCGGCAAAAGCTGTTGAAAGCATTTTTTGCGAACACGAAAACGTAAAACCGCATCTGGATTCTTATAACAAATTCACCGATTTTTATATCCAAAACATTCCGTTCGACCATAAAACCACCGTTTTTCCAAAAGGGTTTGGGAAATCGGTTCCTTATGCAATTCAGCACAAAAGCGAATTAATTGCGTGGCTGTATAAAAATCAGAGCCAGCAACAAAGAAAACATCACAAAAACCGACTTTTTATTGTTTTGGTAAATTATCAGGAAGAAGACGCACATTGGAAATTAAAATCGGAAATTGGCTGGCTCAAAGAAATAGTTTCGGCTTATTTGCTTAATTTTGACCAGGCAAAGCTTCAAAGTTTTATTTTTGAAAATGAAATTGTAAAAGCCGATATTATTTGGGCAATAAAATGAATTTAAAATTTAAAAACGTCACCCTGAGCGCAGTCGAAGGGCGTAAATCAAAATTATGAATTATATAGGTTCTAAACACAAGCTTTCTTCATTTTTAAAAGACGCCATCACAGACACGGTTGGGAAGGATTTATCGGATTTGGTGTTTTGTGATTTGTTCGCGGGAACAGGAAGTGTTGGCAGAACTTTTAAGCCAATCGTGAAACAGGTTATTGCCAATGATGTTGAATTTTACAGCTATGTGCTGAACCGAAATTACATAGGAAACCATGAAACTTTGGTTTATGAAGAACGCATCAGTTTATTAAATAATTTAACAGCGTCGGAAGGGTTTGTGTTTCACAATTACAGTGAAAAAGGGACCGAAGGACGATTGTATTTTTCTGCTGAAAACGGAAAAAAAATTGATGCGATTCGGCAACAAATTGAAAGTTGGAAAAATGCTGATGAAATCACCGATGATGACTACTATTTTTTATTGGCTTCCTTAATTGAAAGTGCCGATAAAGTGGCAAACACGGCATCGGTTTATGGCGCGTATTTAAAAAAAATCAAAAAATCGGCCCAAAAAGAACTAATTTTAAAACCTGCGTTATTTACGCTAAACAGTAATAAACATAAGGTTTTTAATGCCGACAGCAATGCCTTAATAAAAGAAATAAAAGGCGATATTTTATATTTGGATCCGCCTTATAACGAGCGGCAATACGGATCAAATTATCATTTATTGAATACCATTGCAAAATACGATTCATTTGAGCCTCAAGGGAAAACGGGTTTGAGAACCTATTACCGATCTTCCTATTGCAAAAAAAACGAAGTCAAAAATTCTTTCGGGGAATTGATAAAAAACGCTAACTTCAAATATATTTTCTTAAGTTATAACAATGAAGGTTTAATGACGGAAGATGACGTAAAAAGCATTATGTCCGCTTACGGAAAATACAGCTTAAAAACCACCGATTATCAGCGTTTTAAAGCCGATAAAACTGAAAACAGAAATCACACAGCAACTTCAACAGTTGAATATTTACATATTTTAGAAAAAAATGAATAAAAAAGAAGAAAACGCAAATTATATTTTCTGTATGAAGTGGGGAACTTTATATGGAGCCGACTACGTAAACAGATTGTATTCAATGGTTAAGAAAAATTTAACCTACGATTTTAAGATGGTTTGTTTTACTGATGATGAAACTGGAATTACTGAAGAAGTTCAGTGTTTTCCAATTCCTGAAATCAATTTGGATTCAAAACTGCCTGAGCGGATGTGGAAGAAATTGACCACGCTAAAGGAAGATTTGTACGGATTAAAAGGACGCGCTTTATTTCTGGATTTAGATATTGTAATTGTTGATAATATTGATTGTTTTTTTGATATTGAAGGTGAATTTAGAATTATTAAAGACCATAGTTGGAGATCTTGGAGAATAACAGGAAATTCTTCAGTTTATAGATTTGATATTGGCAAACATGGTTATGTTTTTGATGATTTTATCGCCAATTTTGATGCAGTAATAAAACAGCACAGAAACGAACAAGAGTATTTAACCCACGCCATTAATGATAAAGGGAAACTGCAATATTGGCCTAAAGAATGGTGTCCAAGTTTTAAGTATGACTGTATTTCAAGGTTTCCTTTGGCATTTTGGAAAAAACCGACAATACCCAAAGGTTCAAAAATAATTATTTTTCATGGTGAAATAAATCCGCATAAAGCGATTTTGGGCGGCCGGGGAAAATGGTATCGTTACGTAAGAGCCGCTCCTTGGGTTGCAGATTATTGGAAGTAAATTTTTATGATAACGATTTGATATTGAACGGATTTAATAAAAAAGGCAGTTAATCAAAATCATAGCTGTCCGATAAAAATTCATTACAACTAATCAACCTTAATCTAAATTTGACTTGACAAACAGGTCGCCCAATGGGGCTTATTTATAACGAAAATCTATTTCTACAAACAGGTCGTCCCTATGGGACTAAAAACAGCTCCGTAGGAGCGAAATGTTTGTAGAATATTGTGAAAAGTCAGGTTTAAAGCCCCAGCGGGGCGACCTGTTTGTTTTGAAAAATTTAAAAAAACAAAAAATCAAAATATTAAAAATCAGAATGAGAAGGTTTTTAAAAAGTTATAAATTCGCTTTTATAGTTGCAGTTTTCCTCATTTTAGGCAGCTGTAAAACTGTGGTTGTTCCAACTTTTTCTGCGCAACAACAACCTGAGGTTCCAAATTATGAGAATAGCGCAACTTGGGCCATTTTACCCGATTCTTATCCTGAAAATTTAAAACAATGGCAAACCAATACAACTGGTTTAGAGGCGGATATTTTTTACATTTATCCGACTTTAAATATTGAAAAAAAGGATTTAAGGTGGAATGTTCCGGTTAATGATTCCATTCAAAATGTGAAAGTGATCGACAAGGCGGTTTACTTTCAGGCATCCGCATTTTTAAACGCCGGAAAATTGTATGTTCCTTATTACCGGCAAGCGCATTTAAGGTCTTATGCCAGTTTTGAAAACGGAGGCAAAGAAGCGTTAAATTTGGCTTACAGTGACGTTAAAGAAGCTTTTAAAGTTTATTTGGAAAAGTACAATCATGGCAGGCCAATCATCATAGCATCTCACAGTCAGGGAACCACCCACGCAATTCGGCTTTTAAAAGAATTTTTCGACGGAAAATTGTTGCAAAATCAATTGGTTGCAGCTTATTTGCCCGGAATTGCCATCAAAAAAAACGAGTTCAAATCCATTCAAATGATGACAAATCCAACGGAAATTGGCGGATTTGTAAGCTGGAACACCTTTAAAAAGAATTATTATCCCAAAAAATATGAGGAATGGTTTAAGGGCAAAGAAGTCTCTAATCCTATTGATTGGGACAATAGCAATGAATCTGAGCAATCAGACCATAAAGGATTTTTATTTACCAATAATAAAATATATAAACAGGCATTGGAAGTTTATGTAAAAGATGGTATTTTGTGGATTAGCGTGCCACATTTTCCATATCGCTTATTGGTGTTAGGAAAAAAGGGTTACCATGCAGGCGACATCAATTTATTTTGGGAAGACATTAGGGAAAATGCAGTTTTACGTGTAGAATCTTACCTAAAAAATCAAATGATTTCAGAAAACAAGGATTGATTTTTTGTCTTACTTTTAATAAATATCAACTCTTTTTTTAGTATTTCCCACATAAACTTCATTGCCGTTAACAATTACGGGACGCTTTAAAAAAGTGTATTCGTCCAAAATCAATTGTCGGTAGTCTTTTTCTGTTAATTGCTGACTTTTTAAGTCCATTTCCTTATACTTTTTTGCGCTTCGGCTAAACAAAACTTCATAACTTTTTGTAAGCGCAAACAATTCGTCCAACTGTTTTACGGTAATGGGTTCGGTTTTAATTTCCTGCAAAATATAGCCGGCAGTATCCATTTCTTTTAAAATTCTTCTACAGGTATCGCAGGTTTTTAGGTGGTATATTTTTTTCATTTTTTAAATGATGTTAATCCGTAAAATTAATGCGTTTTTACTTTAAATTTGAAAACTATTAACAAAAAAACAATCGAATGCAAAAAAACTTTGACATCCTCATTAAAACAAGACAGCTTATTTTAAATATAACCGAAAACCTATCGATGGAACAGTTGAATAAAATTCCGCAGGGATTTAAAAACAACATCGCCTGGAATATTGCCCATTTAACAGTAACGCAACAGCTTTTGTGCTACAAATTATCGGGATTGAATTGTTTGGTTTCCGAAGAAATGATTGCCAAATTTCAAAAAGGAACCGCACCAAATCATCCTATTTCCAAAGAAGAATTTGAAGCCTTAAAGTTGCAGTTTTTACAGCTTCCGTTGCAATTGGAAGATGATTACAACAAGGGGATTTTCAAAAATTATAATGAATACTTAACCAGTGTTGACATTACATTAAATACTGTTGAAGACGGCATTGTGTTCAATACTTATCACGAGGGAATTCACCTCGGAATTATGCTGCAATTGATGAAATTTGTTTAATTTTTTTTTATGGTTAAATCAAACCAAAATCAAAGAATTTCACCCTTTTTGCTGAAAGTGGCTCTAATTATTATACTTTTGTAAAATGAAATTTAATACAAAAACCATCCACGGAAATCAAGCGCACGATCCTTCAACCGGAGCGGTAATGCCACCAATATACCAAACTTCAACCTACGCGCAAACTTCACCTGGCGTTCATAAAGGTTACGAATATTCAAGAACTGCGAATCCAACACGAACCGCAGTTGAAAATGCTTTTGCCAGCATTGAAAACGGGGAATTCGGACTCGCATTTGGTTCGGGATTGGCAGCCATTGATTGCGTGATGAAATTATTGAGTCCTGGTGATGAGGTTATTTCCACCAACGATTTGTATGGAGGATCGTACAGAATATTCACAAAAATATTTGAAAATTACGGCATCAAATTTCATTTTATCGGAATGGAAAATGCAGAACATATTGAAAATTATATTTCTGAAAAAACAAAATTAATTTGGGTTGAAACGCCTACCAATCCGATGATGAACATCATTGATATTGTGGCAGTTTCTGCAGTCGCCAAAAAACATCAAATTTTATTGGCGGTGGACAATACTTTCGCAACGCCTTATTTGCAAAACCCGTTGGATTTGGGCGCTGATATTGTGATGCATTCGGCCACAAAATATTTGGGCGGACACTCTGATGTAGTGATGGGCGCTTTGATTGTAAATGATAAATCGCTTGCCGATAAGCTGTATTTTATTCAAAATGCTTGTGGCGCCGTTTGCGGACCCATGGATAGTTTTTTGGTGTTGCGGGGCATAAAAACTTTACACGTGCGTATGCAACGCCATTGTGAAAACGGTAAAGCGGTGGCTGAATATTTGGCAAAACATCCAAAAATTGAAAAAGTTTATTGGCCCGGTTTTGAAAGCCATCCTAACCACGAAATCGCAAAAAAACAAATGACGGATTTTGGCGGAATGGTGTCTTTTGTCACCAAAGGAAACAACATCAAAGATGCTTTTAAAATACTGGAAAACTTAAAACTGTTCACTTTGGCCGAATCATTGGGCGGCGTGGAATCTTTGTCTGGCCATCCTGCAAGTATGACACACGCTTCTATCCCAAAAGCCGAACGCGAAAAAACAGGCGTGGTGGATTCATTAATTCGATTAAGCGTTGGAATTGAAGATATAGATGATTTATTGGCCGATTTAGACCAGGCATTAAGTTTAGTTTAGGTAATAAACATAACCAATATGAACCCATAAAAGCCAATCATTGTATTTATTGGCTGGGTCATTTTTGGCATGCAAGCCATCTACATAATTGGAAAAGAAATATTGCCATCGGGATTCTATCAGTAAATCTGAATATTCTCCCAATTTATAACGTGTTCCAACGCCAAAAGTTGCAGACATGGTAATGCCTGCTTCATCTTTTGAAGCACCGGGATTTAGGCTGTTATCCCATTTTGGAAATAAAACACCAGGATCTCTCCAATCACCGGTTCCGTAAGTTGAAGTAATGGAAGGGTTATAATAATCGACAAAGGCTCCGGCACTTATGTAAGGTGACCAATGTAAATCAGGAATTCTTCTGGAACCGAAATCAACAATATCAACCCAATGAAATTCCATTTGGGCGCCTAAATTTAACAAATATGTTTTGCCGGTATGCGCACGCAATCGGTCGCCCCATTCTCCTGGTTTTTCTGCATATTCACCAAAATGCTCTAATTCGGCTGACATATAAGATGCTTCTGCCCGAACACGAAAATGCTCTGCGAAATAACCGGTGCGCAGATTCCATCGGTAACGGTAATCGGTAAAATTTAAATAGTAAATTACGCCAATACCCACACCTACATTTCCGCCAACATTGGCCTTAAAATTATTTCTTTGGCCATAATCGGTGGTAAATGATGCGGAACCTGCAATAAAACCAATTTCATGGCTCTTTTCACTTTGGGCTTGCATTCCAAATGACACAATTAAAAAAAGTATTGGGGTTGCTATTTTTATAAATTTATTCAAAAACATAAAAATTTAGTTGTTTCAAATGTAATAAAAACTTAAGTAATCACAATATTCAATAAATTTAATCCAAAATAAACGATTCATTTACATCCCAATTGGCCCTCAATTCAATTTTTTTGTCAAAATATTTCACAACCTCAGGTTGCCGTTTGTCCAAAAAACTTCCCGTATCCCAAACACCATTGTTATTTTCATCTATGGTAACCCTTACGCCATAATTTCCGGGAGACAACAAATTAAAGCTCACTTTTTGGGGCTTGTCAAGTTTTATCAACCTAATTAAAACATCTTTTTCATTTAATAATTCAACGATTAAAGCAGTGTTTTTTACACTCGTCAAATCTACATTGATGATGCCGTAATCTTCAGGTGCTTTGGTTTTTAATTTATAAACGATTGAATCATTCGACAAGCTAAAAATATCTGTAATTGCTTTAGACTTTAACTCAAAATTGTAATCTGTATTGTGTTTCTTCTCGAAATTCAGCGTTAACTTGGTTTTGGATACTGACAATATTTCCGTAAAATCAACAGCCGTTGTATCTTTTCCTGTGATGTTAATGATGTTAATCTTCGACCTGTCAAAACTCACCATCGGGGTATTGGTGGTGATGGAGAAAGTATCAATTAAATGCAAGATTCCTGTTGCGTTTTGGGTCATTTTAAGGGAATCAATTTTTGAAATTCTTGGCCTTATTGTAAACTTTTCTGCATAGTCATTTTTTGTAACCAAAAAGCTTAATGAGTCCGCTTCAAAAGGGGTGTACCAATAATTGAGTGTGTCTTTGCCTTTTTCAAAAACAATTTGAGATTTAAAATCGGCAGGTTTTTGCGATAAAAGTTCAATATTTAAATCATTCGCATTGCCTTCAAATCCAAAATGAATACGACCCTTGCTGACTTCTTTGGGTCTAAATACCTTTAATTTAGGAACTTCTTTAAAAATAGTGAAATTGTATTTTTGATCGGTCGGAATTGTGATGGTGTCTTTTATAAATCCGATTTTATCAACTTGCGGATTATAAATTTTGTTGTTATTGCCGTCTTTTAGTGCAATAAGTAAATATTTGCCGGCACGTAAATTGGTTAAATCAAACAAGGTGCTGTCTAAAGTATTGCCAATATAGCGTGGTTTTTGTTTGTAAATAACAGAATCGGTATAGGAAGCATTGTATTCGTAAAGCATCACGTCAATGCCTTTTACCAATTTTTTTTCCATAGGATCAGTTACTTCACCAGCCAAATTAAGGGAATCGATATAAGTTCCTGTTGAAAAAACATATTTAAAGTTTTCCAGTTTATTTTCTTCATTATTGTCAACAATACTGTTCCCAAAATTAAAAGAATAAGTGGTATTTGCATCTAAAGTATCCAGTATTTTTATGGTGATGAATTTGCTTGCCGTTCCAACCGGGGTAAGAATTGGATCGTTTTTTTGAGGAGGCGAAATCACCAGTTTTTGACTGACGTCTTTTAGTTTGATGTATTCGTCGAAATATATTTTTATTTGTTTTTCCTTAAAATTAACAGTTTCCATGGCAGGAATTGCCTTTATTAATACAGGTGGAATTGTGTCTTTTGACCCGCCTGTTGGCGTACCTCTTCTGGCGCAATCAAAAAACGCACTCGCTATCATTAAAATCAATAAAAACTTAACTAAAGAAATCCTCATACTTGTTTTATTAAAAAATACAAAATAACAATTATTTTATTAAAAAAACGCATTAAAATAAGCGACTGTTTCATATTGACTAATTTATTTTGTGTAAGCCATGCACGCGATGCTTATTTTTAGATTTTTTGTTTGGCGCAGCGCATCATAACAAGCTTCAAGTGTTGCGCCGGTTGTAATAACATCATCAATTAAAAGGATGTGTTTGTTTTCTAAGGCCGCATTGTTTTGGACGTGAAATAATTCCTGCACATTTTTCCAACGTTCCAAACGCATTTTTTTGGTTTGTGTTTTTGTTGAAGAAACTCGGGTTAAAATAGTTGAATAATAAGGAATCTCCAGTTTTTTAGCCAGACTTTCTCCAAAAGTTGTCACCTGGTTGTAGCCGCGTTTTTTAAATTTTTTGGGATGAAGCGGTACGGGTATAATGCAATCTATGGTTTTAAAACGAGGACTTTCAGAAATTTGCTCGCCAAGCCAATCTCCAATAAAAGTGCCTACTTGTTGTTGTTTCTTGTATTTAAGTTCATGAATTAAATGCTGTACGTTCCCTTTTTTGAAGAAGTAAAACAAGGAAGTGGCATTTTCGAGAGGAATTCTTCCGTAAAATGATTTTTCAATTAAATTGTTTTCTTCAAAACTGAAATTGGTTAAAGGCAAATCGTGCCGGCAGGTTAAACAAATAACTGCCTCGTTATTTGTCAAATATTCACTGCAGCCCAAACAAACTTCAGGAAAAAAAATTGCAAAAACATCTTTTAAAATTTTCATAGCGGTTCTTTTTTTAAAAGTACAGTTTTAATTCAAATAAATTTAGATGAAAAAAAGTACGTGAAACCACTTGTTTAAGGAGAATTTTAGGATATCAGCAACACTAATACATTCAAAAAAAGCCATTTAAGCATAATTTAATTTGTAATTTTGCGTTTATATCAAATAATTAAACATTTAAAAGATGGAAGAAAATAAAAAATCAAACACCAATCTGATAATCATAGCATTAGCAGTTTTATTATTGGTTGCGTTAGCTTATACTTTTTATACGAGCTCGGAACATAAAAAGTTAACAGATGAAATTGAAGTCGAAAAACTTGAAATTGAGCAAAATTTGGATAGCATGATTGTTAGATACGAAGATGCTATTGCCGAAAAAACATCAGTGTCTGGTGACTTGATTATTGAAAGAGACAGAATTATTGCGCTAAGAGATTCAATTAAGGATTTGAAAGTTGTCAATTACAGTATGTTGCGCCGTTATAAGGGTGAAATTTCTAAATTGGAAGAATCCAATAAAAAATTATTTTTATTAAATGAGTCGTTAACAAGCTCAAATCGCTTATTAACCACCAATTTAGACAGTGCCAAAGTTGTAATCACAAGACAACTAGCCAAAAACGACACGTTAACTACGCAAAATTTAACGTTGGCCCAAAAAGTGGCCATTGGTTCTGAGCTGAAGATAAGCACAATTAAAGTTCTTGCAATGAAAGAACGCAGTAACGGAAAATTAGTGGAAACTCCACGCGCAAACAATACAGATGCTTTAAGAATTAATTTGACCATTGTAAAAAATGATATTGCCGAAAAAGGCGACCGTCAGGTTTATATCCAAATTGTGGATGCGCAAGGAAAAACAGTTTCACAAAAAGGAACTGTTACGCTTTATGACAACACGCAGGTAAACTATAGCGATCTTTCTATTGTAAATTATATGAATGAAGCCATTGATTTAATTTCATTGGTTGAAGTGAAAAGAGACCTTATGAAAACGGGTGTTTATACGGTGAATATTTATATTGAAAATAAATTTGTTGGAGCAACTAAAATTTCGTTGAAGTAAAAAGATAACTCCTAATTAAGAATATTTAATATTTTATTGGTGGAAATAGTTTGGGCTATTTCCACTTTTTTATTTTTTAGTGTTAAAAGCTTTACTATTTTTGCACAATGGCAAATCAAGATGATCAATTTAAAAAAGTAGTTTCACACGCGAAGGAATACGGTTTTGTATTTCAATCCAGTGAAATTTATGATGGTTTGAGCGCAGTTTATGATTATGCTCAAAACGGCGTAGAATTAAAGAAAAATATCAGGGAATATTGGTGGAAAGCTATGGTGCAAATGCACGAAAATATTGTTGGCTTGGACGCCGCAATTTTTATGCACCCAACCACTTGGAAAGCTTCTGGCCACGTTGATGCTTTTAACGATCCGTTAATCGACAATAAAGATTCCAAAAAAAGATACAGAGCCGACGTTTTAATTGAAGATTATGTCGCCAAATTGGATGATAAAATTGAAAAAGAAGTTGAAAAAGCGGCAAAACGTTTTGGAGATTCTTTTGATAAGGAACAATTTTTAGCTACTAATGAAAGGGTTTTAGGTTATAAAGAAAAAGGCGAAACCATTTTAAAACGAATGGGAAAATCTTTGGCCGAAGAAAATTTGGCTGATGTAAAATCTCTTATTGAAGAATTGGAAATCGTTTGTCCGCTGTCAGGTTCAAAAAACTGGACAGAAGTTAAGCAATTCAACTTAATGTTTGGTACCAAAATAGGCGCTTCTGCTGATGCTTCAATGGATTTATATTTACGTCCGGAAACCGCCCAGGGAATTTTTGTGAATTTTTCTAATGTGCAAAAATCGGGCAGGATGAAAATTCCTTTCGGAATTGCACAAACTGGGAAAGCCTTCAGAAATGAAATTGTGGCGCGCCAGTTTATTTTCCGTATGCGTGAATTTGAACAAATGGAAATGCAATTTTTTGTACGTCCGGGAACCCAAAAAGAATGGTACGAGGAGTGGAAACAAACCCGTTTAAAATGGCATTTGTCTTTGGGATTGGGCAAGGAAAATTACCGTTTTCACGACCACGACAAATTAGCGCATTATGCCGATGCCGCTGCGGATATTGAGTTTAAATTTCCTTTCGGATTCAAAGAATTGGAAGGAATTCATTCGCGAACCGATTTTGATTTATCGAGCCACGAAAAATTTTCAGGAAAAAAATTGCAGTATTTTGATCCGGAATTGAATGAACATTACGTTCCTTATGTGGTGGAAACATCGGTTGGATTGGATCGTATGTTTTTGGCAGTTTTCTCAAATTCTTTGCAGGAAGAAGATTTGGAAAACGGCACTACGAGAACAGTATTAAGATTGCCGGCAGTTTTGGCACCAACAAAAGCAGCCATTTTGCCATTGGTAAAAAAAGATGGTTTGCCTGAAGTTGCACGCAAGATTATGGAGGATTTAAAATGGGATTTTAGCGTAGATTATGATGAAAAAGATGCCGTGGGCCGAAGATACAGAAGGCAAGATGCCGTTGGAACGCCATTTTGCATTACGGTCGACCACGAAACCTTAACCGATGATACCGTAACCATTCGCTACAGAGATACGATGGCACAAAATCGCGTAAAAATCTCGGAACTTCGCGACATTATAAAAGAAGAAGTCGATGTTAAAAAATGGCTGATGAATATGTAACCTTATAAAATTAAGACATAAAAAAACGCCATAATTTTTATAGTTATGGCGTTTTTTATTTTTATTGAAGATTATTGAAATCGATAACCGATAGAAACACCGCCGCGTCCCACAACTTCAATATCACTTTGGTTTAACAAATCCCGTCCAATTCCGGCATAAACTTCAGCCACAAAACCTCTTTTGGTAACCCATTTTCCGCCAACTGAAATTCCAACAGCGAAATCGGTGTATTTACTTTCGGTTTCATCTTGATTTACATATGGGTCATAAATGTAATCGTAGTTTGTTCCCGAATGAAGCATCGTAAAAGCTTCCACAAAAAAGCCTTCTGCATATTTACTTGAAAAAAACTGTCGGTAATAAGGTGTGATGGAGAAAGTTCTGTATTCATCCAAACCTTCACTTTCGTTGTCTAAACTAAAAAGTGTCCCAACCCCAATCGAAGATTCTTCATTTAAGAGGCGTTCATAGCTCACATCAAACCATTTAAAACCAATTAAATTGGACATATTGATTTTCAATTCATTTCTTTTTATTTCACTTTCTTGCGCAAAAAGAGAGATGCCTACAATAAATATAAGTGCTGATAAAGTAATTTTTTTCACAGGTTAGATTTTAAATTCAAGATCAAATATAATATCAAAAATTAAAATAAATCACTAAAATTTCAAAATAATGACTGTTGCTTTGAAGTATTTTCGTATTCCAACAACCATTTTTTACGCCAAATCCCTACAGCATAACCAGTTAGCGATCCGTTGCTTCCAATAATCCTGTGGCAGGGAATAATAATCCAAATCGGATTTTTGCCATTTGCCGAAGCCACAGCCCTGATGGCTTTCACATCGCCCAATTGTTTGGTTTGTTCTAAATAAGTTCTGGTTTTTCCGAAGGGAACATTCAGTAATGCATTCCAAACTTTCTTTTGAAAATCAGTTCCTTGGGGATTTAACTTTAAATCAAATCTTGATCGGGAACCGTTAAAATATTCGGTTAATTGTAGCACGCAATCCCTTAAAATTTCAGGAATTTCTGCTGATGTTTCCAAGTCATCGTCAATTACCGTAACAGCGTTGATGCCGTTTTCATCACCCACAATTTTTGCGGTACCGATGGGTGTTTTGTAATATGCGGTTTGATTAGATTCCAAAAACGTTTTTTGAGTTTTGAGTGGTTATTTCAGCAATTTCTTGCGGATTTAATTTATAAATTTCAGCCAATTTATTTAATACTTGTAAAATATAACTGCTTTCATTTCTTTTTCCGCGGAAAGGTGTTGGCGCCAAATAAGGAGAATCGGTCTCCAGAACAAGATGTTCCAAAGGAATTTGTTCAAGAAACTGGTCTATTTTTCCGTTTTTAAAAGTAACCACGCCGCCAATTCCCAATTTCATATTATAGGAAATGGCTTTTTTCGCCTGTTCCAGATTTCCGGTAAAACAATGAAAAATACCAAAAAGTTGGTCGTCTTTCACATCCTCCAAAACCTCAAAAATTTCATCAAAAGCATCCCTGCAATGAATTACGATGGGCAAGTTTTTTTCTTTTGCCCATAAAATTTGGGTTTTAAAAGCAATTTGTTGCTGTTTCAGCAAAGATTTGTCCCAAAATAAATCGATCCCAATTTCGCCAACGGCATAAAAATTTCGCTTGTCCAGCCAATTTTTTACAAAAACCAGTTCTTCTTCAAAATTTTCTTTTGTGTGTGTTGGATGTAAACCCATCATTAAAAAGATATTTTCAGGAAAAGTTTGCTCTAAATCTAACATTGCATTTAAATAGGTTGAATCAATGGCAGGAACAAAAAAACGCGATACGCCTTTATCTAAAGCGCGATGAATCATCTCATTTCTGTCGGCATCAAATTGTTCACTGTACAAATGCGTATGTGTGTCTGTAATTATCATATTGCAAAAGTAAACAAAGTTTGAAAGATGAGAAATTTAGTTTTGTGAATGGTTTTCAAATGGGCCCGACTTTTCATTTTTTATTCGAGCTGCGTTAGTGATTGCAGTGGAAATACTTTTATTGCCATTTTGCAATAAAAGATTGTAACAGAAAGCACGACCCGCCAGTTGGCGGGCAGGCCCGTCAGCTGGCGGGGAACGCCCAAAATACTTTTAACAATTTTATTTTTTGAACTTATTTTTTAATTGCAAAACGTTGTAACTAAGTTAAAATTTTTGTAACTTTAATGTGATAAATACCTTGCAAGATATTGCTGCTATAAAGTTTTCTTGTGTATGAATTTCTTGCATTATAAATTACACTGTTTAAACAGTTTTTTTTAGAATTATTCTTGTTTAACATTTAACAATGTTCTCATGCAAGTCAAAAAATATCCCAGCGCAAAATTAGAAAATTACACTAAAATTTTAATACAATTGAGTTTTGTGTTTTCATTATTCCTCGTTTATGAATTTTTAACATTGAAATCTTATCCCCGAGATGTCCAAGAAATAATTGGAACACTTATAAATATTGACGACAATGAAAAACTGATTGAAGTGAAGCCGATAGAGGTTGAGGTACAGCCTGAAACCAAAGTGGCGCTTCCAGAAAAAATATTAAAGGTGGAAGATGATGTTGATATTAAAGAAACAGTGATAGAATCTACCGAAACAAGTCAACTTGACGCGGTTAAAGTTACGGCGCCGAAAGAAATGGTTACGGTTAAAGAAGAAGAAGAAGTGGTGGAGGATGTTGCGTTTGTGGTGATTGAAAATGTGCCTATTTATCCAGGATGTAAAGGAAATAATAGTGAACTTAGGGCTTGTTTTTCTGACCAAATTACGAAGTTTGTTGCGGAAAAATTCAATGCAGAACTGGCTTCCGAATTGGGATTGACACCGGGAAGTATCCAAAAAATTTTCGTGGTTTTTAAAATCGATAAAAACGGTTATATTACCGATATCAATGCAAGAGCACCTCATAAAAAATTGCAGGAAGAAGCGATAAGAGTGATTAATTTATTGCCAAAAATGACGCCGGGAATGCAACGTGGCAAGCCTGTTGGCGTAAAATATGGATTGCCAATTGTTTTTAAGGTTGAATAAAGATATCTAGATATTAAAAATCCCGCAATTGCGGGATTTTTTGTGTGTAATTATCTGGGTTATGAAGTTAATTGGTTTATGGCCACTCAATTATTCATTTTTAATTTTTCTGTCAATTATTCAATTTGGAACGACTAAAATTTTCTTCGAAATCAAAACGGATTGGTATAGAAAATAGCCAATTTCGCAAAGGCTGCAATTTTTAATTATGATTTATTGATATCTTTTGGCATTGAAATTTTAAAGCCATAATTCAACTTATTATGAGGAGGGTCGTTTTATCGGTTATTAACCTTATTTTTGTACATTTGAAAAACAGATAAGAACTTATTTTAAGGGCAAATATTTAATTTGAAATTTAGAAAATAAAGAAATAAATGATTCCGAATTTAGATAATTTACCGGTTTATGATACCGCTGGGGTAAATGAACGCATCGCGCGTTTTTGCTCTCGAAGCATCAAATCGAACTCAAAACTTGAAGGACTGAGGCTTGCTTTAAGTATGGTTGACTTAACCACTTTGGAAGGGAAAGACACAACTGGAAAAGTGAAGCAAATTTGCTATAAGGCAATGCATCCCCACGACTCGTTAAAAAATATCCCCACTGTTGCCGCAGTTTGCGTTTATCCGGCACAGGTTGCCAATGCCGTAAATGCTTTAAAAGGCAGCGGTATTCAAGTTGCGTCTGTGGCAACGGCATTTCCAAGCGGACAATCTAGTTTAGAAGTAAAATTGCTCGACACAAAATTTGCTGTGGATCAGGGAGCAAATGAAATTGATATGGTTATTTCCAGAGGTCAATTTCTTGCAGGCAATTATCAATATGTTTTTGATGAAATTGTTGCCGTAAAAAAAGTTTGCGGACAAGCCCATTTAAAAGTTATTTTGGAAACCGGTGAATTAGATACGTTAGATAATGTGAGAAAAGCCAGTGAATTGGCTATTTACGCCGGAGCCGATTTCATTAAAACGTCTACAGGAAAAATTCAGCCTGCGGCCACTATGCAAGTCACTTATGTTATGTTGGATGCCATAAAAGATTATTATATCAAAACCGGAAAAATGATAGGAATGAAACCTGCCGGCGGAATTTCAACTTCTAAAATTGCATTGCAATATTTGGTGATGCTCAATGAAGTTTTAGGGGAAAAATGGATGAACAAAAATTATTTCCGATTTGGGGCAAGCAGTTTAGTCAATGACATTTTAATGCAATTGGTTAAAGCGGAAACAGGTAACTATCAATCCAGTAATTATTTTTCAAAAGATTAATTATGCAAAAAAAAGCAGAAAATAAGATGTTTAAAGCTTCTTGGGCTTATGATGAAGCTCCAGAAAGCACCAATCATATCCAACTTAAAAAGCAATATGATTTGTATATTGACGGTAAATTCACAAAACCCGTAAAAGGCCAATATTTTGATACCATTGATCCATCAACCAACGAAAAAATTGCAAGCGTTGCAGAAGCAACTTCCGAAGATATAGACAAGGCTGTTGAAGCAGCAAAAAAAGCATTTGTCGGCTGGTCTAAATTGTCAGGAAAAGAACGCGGAAAATATATCTTTAGAATTGCAAGACTCATTCAGGAACGCGCGCGTGAATTTGCGGTGATTGAGAGTTTGGACGGCGGGAAACCAATCAGGGAATCAAGAGATATTGACATTCCTTTGGCCGCCAATCACTTTTTTTATTATGCCGGCTGGGCTGATAAATTGGCTTATGCTTTTCCCAACAGGTCGCCCAAACCGATTGGCGTGGTGGGACAAATTATTCCTTGGAATTTTCCGCTTTTAATGGCTGCCTGGAAACTTGCGCCAGCATTGGCAACAGGAAACACCATTGTGTTAAAACCCGCTGAAACAACACCTTTAACCGCCTTAAAACTTGCCGAAATTATTCATGAAAGCGGTTTGCCAAAAGGCGTGGTGAATATTGTTACAGGAGCCGGGGAAACCGGAGCCGCCATTGTAAATCACCCAAATGTCGATAAAATTGCTTTTACAGGCTCAACAAATGTTGGCAAATACATTCAGAAAGCAATTGCGGGCACCCACAAAAAATTAACTTTGGAATTGGGCGGAAAAGGCGCCAACATTATTTTTGAAGATGCCGCAATAGATCAGGCGGTAGAAGGAATCATTAATGCAATATTTTTTAACCAAGGCCACGTTTGTTGTGCAGGATCACGTTTGTTTGTCCAGGAATCCGTTGCAAAATTGGTAATAGACAAGTTAAAAATCAGAATGGAAACTTTAATTGTGGGAAATCCGCTGGATAAAAATACGGATATTGGCGCCATAAATTCAAAAAAACAGTTACAAACCATAGAAAATTATATAAAAATCGGTTTGAATGAAGGCAGCGAAATTTACCAAGCAGACTGTAAATTGCCCGCCAAAGGAAATTGGTGTGCGCCAACCTTGTTTTTAAACGTGTCACAATCGCATCGCATTGTGCAGGAAGAAATATTTGGGCCGGTATTGGCCATTCAAACATTTAGGACCATTGATGAGGTGATTGAAAAAGCCAACAACACCCCTTACGGATTATCGGCAGGCGTTTGGACCCAAAATGGCGCTAAAATATTCCATTTAACCCAAAAATTAAAGGCAGGTGTTGTTTGGGCAAATACTTTTAACAAATTTGACCCAACTTCCCCTTTTGGAGGCACCAATGAAAGCGGATTTGGCAGAGAAGGTGGTTTACACGGTTTAAAACCTTATGTAAAATTTGATTAATTATTTTTTAGAAAGATTATGAGTAGATTAGCTATACAAAAAACGTACAAATTATATATAGGCGGTAAATTTCCCAGATCTGAGTCGGGAAGATTTTACGCAATTAATGACTCCAAAGGAAATTTAATTGCCAATATGTGTTTGGCCTCTCGAAAAGATTTCAGAAACGCCGTTGTTATTGCCAGAAATGCGCAAAGTTCTTGGGCAAATTCATCCGCGCTCAATAAAGGCCAAATTTTATATCGCATTGCAGAAATGCTCGAGGGAAGAAAAGAACAATTTATTGCCGAATTAATTGCCCAGGGAGAAACCGCCGAAAATGCGAAAAATGAGGTGCTTCTTGCTATTGACAGGTTGGTCTATTTTGCAGGCTGGAGCGACAAATACCAACAATTCTTTAGCTGCATAAATCCGGTTTCAAGCGCTCATTTTAATTTTTCGGTACTCGAGCCTGTTGGCGTAGTTGCCGTAATCGCCCCCGAAAAACAATCTTTATTGGGGTTGATTTCTGTAATTGCCCCGGCAATTGTTGGCGGAAATACGGTAATTGTTCTGGCTTCTGAATCAAAACCATTGTCGGCCATTTCTTTTGCTGAAGTTTTAAATTCTTCCGATGTACCAGGCGGTGTCGTAAATATTTTAACAGGGAAAAAAGAGGAATTGGTGAATCAATTTGCGTCTCATATGGATTTAAATTCAATCATATATTGCGGTACCGACGAGCAGTTAATATTATCCATTAGCGAATTGGCAAGCAATAACGTTAAAAGAACCACTTTTTACAAAAAAAATGATTGGTCAAGCGACTCTTGTGAATCGCCTTATTTTATTGAGAAAACACAAGAAGTTAAAACAACTTGGCATCCAACGGAGATTTAAAATATAAATATTTGGCTCGCTTTAGTATAAAATAAAAGGCTTTAAAAAACTAAAAAATAATTATTATTTAATGGATAATCACTATTTCGCACACGAAACATCCGTTATAGATGAAGGTTGTAGTATAGGAAAAGGAACTAAAATATGGCATTTCAGCCATATTATGTCCAATTCAAAAATTGGCGAAAATTGCAATATTGGTCAAAATGTGGTGGTTTCACCGCGCGTGGTTTTAGGCAAAAACGTAAAAGTTCAAAACAATGTTTCCATTTATTCGGGCGTTATTTGTGAAGATGATGTTTTTTTGGGACCAAGTATGGTGTTTACCAATGTTATAAATCCCAGAAGCGCCATCATTCGCAAAGATGAATATCAGGAAACTTTGGTGAAAAAAGGAGCGAGCATTGGCGCAAATGCCACCATTATTTGCGGCAACGAAATTGGCGAATATGCGTTAATCGGCGCTGGAGCCGTAGTTACAAAACCGGTGTTGCCGTACGCTTTGGTTGTTGGAAATCCTTCAAAACAAATTGGCTGGATCAGCGAATACGGCCATCGTTTAAACTTTGATGAAAACGGATTCGCAACCTGTGTTGAAAGTGGCGATAAGTATCAATTAAAAGACAATAAAGTGCTAAAAATCTCGTAATAATCTACAATGAACAAGCTATTTTTAAGTTTTCTGCTACTTTTTTCAACCATTTCAGTATTTTCTCAAATGGAAAAATATCCGGTTTTTGCAGCTTGTGATTCCGCTGTTATTTCTGAATTGGAGTTTTGCTTCAGAAATGAAATTAAAAAAGCAGTGATTGCGGAATTCAAAATTCCAGAAAACTTAAAAAAAGATGGATATAAAGCAACCACCAATATTGTTTTTTTGGTTGACGCATTTGGAAATTTTAAAGTGATTTATGTTAATTCTCCCTACAAAGAATTAAAAGCCGAAGTTGAACGCGTTTTTGCAACACTGCCAACAATTATTCCGGCCAAATACAACAATCACGCGATTGAAATGCAGTTTGTGTTTCCTTTAAAAATTCCTTTGGAAGATAATGTTGAAGAAATAATTACCAAAAATGAAATTGTGGTGGCAGAAGCGCTTCCGAAGAAACAGGAAGAATTAACGTTGACCGCTCCAAAAACCACTTTATTTCCTGAGCACAAAAGTGAGTTACACATTCCTTTCACGCACGCAACTTACAATGCATACGACGCATATTTAAACAATGCCGGCAATTCACACACAGCGGTTAAACCTTATTTGTACAATGAAGTGCGCGAATATGTGGATTTAGATGCGTTGAAAAATAAACTAATTACGCCAAAATCAACCTGGTTTTACAGGAAGTTGTTCAACGAACATATGGCTTATGTTCAGGGAAAAGACTTTTGGTTCACCATCAACCCGATGGTCGATTTGCAATTGGGAAAAGACAGTGAGGGTGTTAAAACCTACAACAATACGCGCGCCATTCAGGTAAATGGCGCCATTGGCAAAACGCTTGGTTTTTCCACCAGTTTTTATGAAAGTCAGGGCCGATTTGCCAATTATGTAAATGAGTATGCCGAATCCATAAAACCTGCAGGCGGAAATCCGGCCATCATTCCCGGACGCGGCATTGCCAAACCTTTTCAGGAAGATGCGTTTGATTATCCTGTGGCTGAAGCCTATATTTCCTTTACGCCAAGCAGTCATTTTAACTTCCAGTTCGGTCGTGGAAAAAACTTTATAGGTGATGGTTATCGTTCTTTATTTTTATCGGATGTGGCTTCTCCTTATCCGTATTTTAAAATTTCCACCAATTTTTGGAAAATAAAATACACCAATATTTTTATGTGGATGCAGGATGTGAGACCTGAATTGACGGTTGATGGCGCATATAAGCAAAAATATATGGCAATGCATTACTTGGACTGGAATGTTACAAAAAAATTCAATATCGGATTGTTTGAAACCGTTATTTGGGACGATGCAAACAACAGAGGTTTTGACGTTAATTATGTAAATCCGCTCATTTTTTATTCTGCGGTGGAGTTTGCCACAGGTTCAAGAGCCGGAAATACAACGCTCGGACTTAGTTTAAAATATAAATTGAAAGCAGTTACACTTTATTCCCAATTGTTGTTAGATGATTTTCGAGTAGGTGAAATGACCAGCGGCAACGGCTGGTGGGCCAATAAATTTGGGGTACAGTTTGGCGCAAAATATTACAATGCCTTTAATGTGGAAAATTTATTTTTACAGGCCGAATTTAATGCGGTGCGACCTTATACCTATTCTCACGATGAGTTAAACCTTAATTTTGGTCATAACAACCAACCGCTGGCGCATTTGTGGGGCGCTAATTTTAGGGAAGCCGTTGGGATTATGAATTATACCAAAAACCGATGGTTTGCAAACGCAAAAGTTGTTGTTGGGAAAAAAGGCTTTGATTATGCCGACGGAACAGATACAAAAAGTTACGGCGGCGATGTTTTTGCCGATAATGATGACCGGGTTTCAGATTATGGGAATATGATTGGACAAGGCAATGTAGCCAATGTTTTTATAGGCGATTTGCAAATGGGTTATTTGGTGAATCCTGCCACTAATTTAAAATTATTTGGTGGTGTAATATACAGAAAATTTGACCCTGCAGCGCCGGCAAAAGGATTTTCAGCATCAAATTCCACTTGGATTTCCTTCGGATTAAAAACCGATGTGTTTAACTGGCATTTCGATTTTTAACTTAAATTATCCAAAAAGCACATAAAAAAAGCCGGAATTTCAATAATTGAAATCCCGACTTTTTTCGTCTTTGGGTTATTTTTTACATTCCGGTAGTTTCAAAAAATTCTTTTTCTACAGCTTCCCTGTGATCAGGATGCGCTATTTTCACTAACTCTTTTACCCTTTGTTTAATGGTTTTTCCGTATAAATTGGCAACGCCATATTCGGTAACAATATATTGAACATGAGCTCGGGTGGTTACCACTCCGGCACCTTTATTCAGAAAAGGAACAATTCTGCTAATGCCTTTTTCTGTCATTGAAGGTATGGCAATAATGGCTTTTCCGCCATCGCTTAAACTTGCGCCTCTAATAAAATCCATTTGTCCGCCAACGCCCGAATACAGTCTTGTTCCAATAGAATCGGCGCAAACTTGTCCGGTTAAATCAACCTGAATTGCTGAATTAATCGAGATCATTTTAGGGTTTTGCCTAATCACGGAAACATCATTCACATAATTGCAAGACCGCAATTCAACAAACGGATTGTCATCAACATAATCGTACAAACGTTTAGAACCCATTAAAAATGTGGCCAAAGCCCTTCCTGCATTTACGCCTTTATAATTTCCGTTAATGACATCTTTTAAAATCAAATCAATCACGCCATCGGAAAACATTTCGGTATGCAAACCTAAATCCTTGTGATTTCCCAATTTGTGCAAAACCGCATTTGGAATGCTTCCTATGCCCATTTGCAAAGTGCTTCTGTCCTCAATCAATTCAGCAATAAATCCGCCTATTTTATCTTCAATAGGCGTTGGTTCTGCCAAAGAATGCTGATGAATGGGTAAATTCACTTCAACAAAAGTATCCAGTTCGGAAATATGTATAATACCTTCGCCGTGAACGCGCGGCATTTGCTCGTTTATTTGTGCAATTACGTGTTTTGCATTGTCAATAACCGCCAAAATGGCTTCCAAAGAAACTCCAAGAGAACAATATCCGTGTTTATCTGGTGGTGAAACCTGTATCAGGGCTACATCAACAGGAAGAATATTTCGTTTGAATAAATTGGGAACCTCGCTTAAAAATACTGGCGTATAAGAACCGTTTCCGGCTTTAAGGGTATGACGAACATTTGCACCGATAAAAAGTGAATTAACGTGAAAACTTTCTCTGTATTTTGGGTCGGCATAAGGAGCTTCTCCTTCGGTATGTAAGTGACAAACTTCTACGCCGCGAAGTTCTTCGTGTCGGGCAGACATAGCGTTTATCAATTCTTGTGGCGCTGCAGCTGCCGCTTGAATATATACACGGTCGTGTGATTTTATTACTTTTACAGCTTCTGCTGCGCTAACGGCTTTATACATAAACATACGTCGAATAATTTTCGCCAAATGTACCATGATTTTTAGGCAAAAAAACTGTTTTAAATCAGTTTTTGGACTATTTTTTGATGCAGGGTATTTTCAGAAAAACCAAGCCTGAAAATTATTTTTTTGAAGTACCTTTGCACCATAAATTTATGATAGAATGATTAAACTAAAAACGAGAGCGGAAATTGAACTGATGCGTGAAAGCGCCCTGATAGTCTCAAAAACATTGGGGATTTTGGCGAAAGAAGTAAAACCGGGCGTTACCACGTTATATTTAGATAAATTGGCTGAGGAGTTTATAAGAGACCAAGGCGCAATTCCGGGTTTTTTGGGAATGTATGGTTTTCCCAACACCTTGTGTATGAGTCCAAACGCGCAAATTGTTCACGGCATCCCAAACGATAAACCTTTGCTGGAAGGCGATATTATTTCTATAGATTGCGGTGCCTTAAAAAACGGTTTTTACGGTGATCACGCCTATACTTTTGAAGTTGGTGAAGTTGCTGAGGAAACCAAAAAATTACTGAAAATCACCAAAGAAAGCTTGTATATGGGAATTAGGGAGTTTAAAGCTGGCAACAGAGTGGGTGATGTGGGTTATGCAATTCAATCTTATTGTGAAAAACACGGATATGGAATTGTTCGTGAATTGGTAGGCCACGGATTGGGTAAATCAATGCACGAAGATCCTGAAATGCCAAATTATGGTTTTAGGGGAAGGGGAAAGAAATTTACGGAAGGAATGGTGGTTGCTATTGAACCTATGGTGAATTTGGGAACGCATCAAATTAACCAATTGAAAGATGGTTGGACCATTTTAACAAAAGACGGCAAACCAAGCGCGCATTTTGAGCACGATGTTGCCATTATAAACGGAAAACCAGAGTTGCTTTCAACATTTAGCTATATTTATAAGGCTTTAGGCATTGAAAGTGATGAAGAAAAAGAGTTCAGACAATAAACAATAAAAAGATGATTCAGGAAATTTCTAACATTGAACAAAAAGAAATCATAAAAGGTTTTAACGGACGCTTTTTTCACACAAATAGTTTCACCATTACTTTTTGGGAAATTGAAGAAGGTGCAATTTTGCCTGAGCATTCTCATATTCACGAACAGTCCACCCAAGTGATTGAAGGAAAATTGCAATTGGTGATTGACGGTGTTTCTACAGTTTTAGAACCCGGAATGATTGCCAATATTCCTTCAAATGTGATCCATAGCGGAAAGGCATTGACAAATTGCAAAGTAACAGACGTGTTTTCTCCAACAAGGGAAGACTATAAATAAGTGGAAAAATTATTCAAATTCATACTCAATAAAATACCGCGTCCCATACTCATAAAAGCGAGTTATTGGGTGAGTCCGTTCTTGGCAATCTACTTAAAAGGAACGCGATTTACAGATCCAATCGACCATAAAAGTTTCAGCAAATTTTTGCCTTACGGCTACGGAAATCAGCGAAAAAACGCTCTTGCTCCTGGCACGCTTTCTTTGGAACGCCACCGATTGCTTTGGCTGTATTTAAAAAATGAAACCGATTTTTTTACGGCTCCCAAAAAAGTATTGCACATTGCGCCCGAACAATGCTTTTTAAAAAGGTTTAAAAATCTGAAAAACCTTGATTATTTGACAGCCGATTTATACTCGCCAATTGCCGACGTAAAAGCGGATATCACAAATTTACCTTTTGAAGAAAACACTTTCGATATTGTTTTTTGCAATCACGTATTGGAGCATATTGAAGATGACAAAAAAGCAATGAGTGAATTATACAGGGTATTAAAACTTGGAGGAATGGGAATTTTTCAAATTCCGCAGGATTTAAGCAGGGGAAAAACCTATGAAGACTTTTCAATAACCAACCCTGAAGAACGCACCAAACATTTTGGGCAATACGACCATGTTCGTGTATACGGGAAAGATTATTTCGACCGTTTAAGGGCAGTTGGTTTTAAAGTTGAAGAAGTTGATTATTCAGAAAAAATTGCTGCTGAACTCATTGAAAAATACTGTTTAACGAAAGGTGAAATTTTGCCTGTTTGCACAAAATAAAAGATTCTGAATTTATTTTAAGAAAAAATTTAATACGGAAACAGTTTTTCTTTGTGTAACTCATTGATTCTCCGTGAAACTTTGTGCAACAGAAATTACACTAAGAAACACTGGGAAAATACGCAAAGCCCCACAAAGTTGAATGTCTATGAAATTTTTGGAAAAACCTGTTTTTATTTCAAGATTCAATGATGTTTTCCATTTTTCATTAAATCTATTTTGAACAAAATGAATTACTTATCGAAATTGTCCGATTTATAAGTCTGCATTTCTCCTTTTTCATCAACATAAATCAGAAACGCTTTTAATTCGGGATGGTTTTTTAAAAATGCTGTTGATTTCTCAAATCCCATTTCCATAAAAGCCGTGGCATAACCGTCAACATCTGCACAATCCGATTTTGAAATCACTGAGGCGCTCAATAAATTGCTTTCTTTGGCAAAGCCAGTTTTCGGATTTATTGTGTGCACATATTTTGTGCCGTCTTCCTTCACCTTGAATTTGCGGTAATTCCCGGAAGTTGCGATGGATTCATCTTTAAGTTCAATTACCGTTGCAAAAGAACGGGTTCCATCTGTATTCGGATTTTCAATGGCGATTTTCCAGGGCAGTCCTTTTTCGTTTTGGCCTCTTGCCCTAATTTCGCCGCCAATTTCAACCATATAATTTGCAACGCCATTTTTTTCGAACATGCGGCTCACCATATCAACCAAATAGCCTTTTGCAATGGCATTAAAATCCAAATAAATCTCAGGATATAATTTTTTTATTTTTCCGTTTTCAAGTTTAACTTTATCATAACCCACAAATTTTAAAAGTTCGGTAACTTTTAGGGAATCCATATTTTCAATTGGTTTTTCCGGTCCAAATCCCCAAGCATTCACCAAAATACCAACAGTTGGGTCGAAAGCACCATCGGTTTCTCTGTAAATTCTTTCTGATTTTATAAAAACCTCCTGTAAATTGGCATCAGCGAAAACAGAGGTGTCTCCTTTATTTATTTTTGAAAGATCTGAAGTTGAAATATAAGTGGAAGCAGATTTGTTAATTGCGGCGATTAAACTGTCTATTTTAACTTCGTAATTATTGCTGCCAAAATCTATATAACGAACTGTAAATGTGGTGCCTATGGCGTTCCCTTCAATGATGTTTAAGTTGTTTTTAGCGTTTTTGCAAGACAAAAACAACATTATTAGTATTACAAACAGACAATTTTTCATTGTTTTAATTGTTATTAAATTAGTAATAGAATTAAAGGGTAAATATAAAGTTTAAATTATCTTAAAAATATCATAAAATTATTAAAATTTAAGAAAATAAACGTTGTTTTAACTATTTTTGTTGTTCACTAAAAACAGGATAAATTATGAAGAAAATTGGGATTTTGATGCTTATGGCATCTCTTTTTTTAAGCTCTTGTGTTTCGCAAAAGAAATACACAGAACTGGAAAAAAACTACAACAAAACAAGTTCGGAATTGGTTGACACAAAAGCCGAATTAATGAAATGCAGAATTGAAAGTGAAAGCAGATTGAATGCATTGAACCAACAAGTTGCTGATTTGAGAAAAGACAAGGAAAAAACATTGGAATATGTTGAAAACCTTACCGTTTTATCTAAGTCAGCTTCAGACAATATTAAGGAAACTTTAACCCAAATGGGAAAAAAAGACCAGTATATTCAGTACATTCAGAAAGCAATCACCAAAAGAGATTCTATGAATTTAGCATTAGGCTTTAAATTAAAAAGCGTGCTAAAAGATGGTTTTACTGATGAAGATATTCAAATTGACGTTGAAAAAACAGTGGTTTACATTTCAATAGCCGATAAATTATTATTTAAAAGCGGAAGCCATGTAATTTCTAACGACGCGAAACGCGTATTGAAAAAAGTTGCCGATGTTATTGCCGCGCAGCCTGATTTGGAAGTTATGGTGGAAGGTTATACTGATAACAAACCTATCAGCACTTCAGATATGAAAGACAACTGGGATTTAAGCGTGAAACGTTCCACTTCTGTAATCAGGGTTTTACAAAACGACTTTAATATACAGCCAAGCCGTTTAATTGCAGCCGGAAGAAGTGAATATATGCCATTGCAAAGTAACGAAACAGTTGAGGGAAGAGCAAGAAACAGAAGAACACGCATTGTTTTAATGCCTAAATTAGATCAGTTTTTCAAATTACTGGAAAGTAAAGTTGAATAATTAAAATATGATGATTTGTTGTAAAAAGCACGCCTATGGCGTGCTTTTTTTGTTTGGATATGATGGACGTGATTTAGTTTAGTTCCACATCCAAAAGCTGCAAACCTTCATATTGCAACAAATATTCTTCATCTAGATAAGGCACCAAATCCTTATTGGAAGCATTGCCCAATCCCACATTTGCAAACAGTACTTTGGCTGTGTTTTTTTGGGCGTGAAGTTTGATGGTTTCCATCCAAATAACATCATAAGGAATGTGGTATTCAGAAATGCCAACCACTTTTACCACCACAAAATAGCGAACGTTGTTTTTATCGACACAAACAAATTGCGGGTTCTTTTTTAATTGGCTGTTAATGGCAATAAATTCATAGCCTTTTGCTTCTAAATCTTTGCCTACGATGTTCATCGCCAAATTATGCAATTCTTGTTTTGTAAGCGGTCTGCTCATTTTTAAAAGGTATATATAAAAAATCCGACACAAAGGTATCGGATTAGTTTATTATTTTTAATGCTGTTGATTATCCGCCAAAGTCGTCAAATCTAATATTTTCATCAGCCAAACCAAAATCTTCTCCCATTTTTTGAACTGCCTGGTTCATCAACGGTGGTCCGCAAAAATACAGTTCAAGATCTTCAGGCGATTCGTGTTTTGATAAGTATTCATTGATTACGGCATTATGCACAAAACCAGTAAATCCATCTCCTTCAGGGTCATTTATGTCTTTTTTGTTAACCCAATTGTCAATTGGTAAAGGTTCAGAAAGCACCAAGAAAAACTTAAAATTAGGAAATTCCTTCTCAAGTTTACGGAAGTGATCTGTATAAAATAATTCGCGTTTTGATCTGCCTCCATACCAATAAGTCACTTTTCTGCCTGTTTTTAAGGTTTTGAATAGGTGATATAAGTGTGAACGCATTGGAGCCATTCCTGCACCACCGCCCACGTATAACATTTCAGCATCAGATTCATTGATGAAAAATTCACCATAAGGACCGGAAATAATTACTTTGTCACCAGCTTTTCGCGAGAAAATATAAGAGGAAGCAACCCCAGGGTTTACATTCATCCAGCCATTTTTAGCCCTGTCAAAAGGCGGAGTGGCGATACGTACATTCAACATAATTTCTTTTCCTTCAGCCGGATAAGAAGCCATAGAGTAGGCGCGTTCAACGGTTTCCTTATTCACCATTTTTAATGGCCATAAAGCAAATTTATCCCATTCTTCTTTAAATTTATCAGGAGTTTCGTGTTCTTCAGGATGCGCTGTAATATCAATATCAGAAAAATTGACTTCACAGGGAGGAATTTCAATTTGAATATAACCACCTGCTTTGTAACCCATATCTTCTGGGATTTCTACAACAAATTCCTTGATGAAAGATGCCACATTATAATTTCTTACAACGGTACCGTTAAATTTTTTGATCCCAAATACTTCTTCAGGAATGCTGATGTCCATATTTTGTTTCACCTTTACCTGACAAGCCAAGCGAATGCCTTCTTTTAATTCTTTTCGGCTAAAATGAGGTGTTTCTGTTGGCAAAGCTTCTCCTCCGCCCGAATGCACGTGGCATTCGCATTGAAGGCAAGTTCCGCCTCCACCGCAGGCAGAAGGCAGAAAAATTTTCTCATTTCCCAAGGTTGTCAATAATGATGCTCCTGAAGAAACTTCAATTTCCTTTCCTCCGTTAATTTTAATTTTTACGGGGCCTGAAGGTGATAATTTTTGTTTTACAAACAATAATACCGCAACCAATAATAGTGTTATTACTAAAAAAGCCACTACTGTTGCTAAAATTGTGCCGACTGTATTTGTTGCTAATATGATCATTATTCTGTGATTTCTTTTTCGTTGTTGGCTATGTCAATAGCTTCTTTTTTTATTTCAACCTGCTTAACAATAGCTGTTTGCTTTGTAGGCACTTCCTCTTCATCGCCGCCCGTAAGCATTCCTCCAAAGCTCATAAAACCTATGGCCATTAAACCTGTAATGATAAAAGTAATTCCCAATCCCCTTAATGGTGGCGGAACATTTGAATATCTAATTTTTTCTCGAATTGCTGCGATTGCCAAAATGGCTAAAAACCAACCAATACCAGAGCTTACGCCATAGTTAAAAGCCAATCCCAAAGTTTGGATTTCACGAGATTGCATAAACAAAGAGCCTCCTAAAATAGCACAGTTTACCGCTATTAAAGGCAAAAATATGCCCAAGGAATTGTACAATGCAGGAGAAAATTTCTCAACAATGATTTCAACCAATTGTACCATGGTCGCAATGGTTGCAATAAACATAATAAAAGATAAAAAACTTAAATCGTATTGTGCATATTCTGGCCCTAACCATGCCAACGCACCATCTTTTAATAGGTAAACGTCCAATAACCAGTTTAAAGGAACCGTTATTGCCATTACAAATATAACGGCCGCTCCTAATCCAACAGCGGTCGCCACTTTTTTAGATACGGCCAAATAAGAGCACATTCCCAGGAATGTAGCAAACACCATATTATCTATAAATATTGCCTTAAAAAATAATTCTATATGTTCCATATTTTTCAGTTTTTAGTCCCGATAGCTATCGGGATCAGTTTTCAGCCTCAGTAATTTATAATTACATTGATTTGATTGCTGTCAACTAATTTTAATTGTGTTCGATTAATGCTGTATTTCTTGAGCGTTGCACCCAAATGATAATTCCTATGGTAATTAATGCCATTGGCGCCAATAACATAAATCCGTTATTTTCATAACCATAAGCATAAACGCCTGTTTTCTCAATGGCATCTCCTAAAACTTTAATGCCCAATAAGGTTCCTGATCCCAATAATTCTCTGAAAAAACCTACAATTATTAATATTATTCCATATCCGGCAGAGTTTCCAATACCATCTAAAAATGATTTCCAAGGTCCGTTTGCCAAAGCAAAGGCTTCAAAACGACCCATAATAATACAGTTGGTAATAATTAATCCAACAAATACAGATAAAGTTTTGCTTAATTCATAAGCAAAAGCCTTTAAAATTTGATCTACAATAATTACCAATGCAGCTGCAATTACCAACTGTACAATAATTCTAATTTTTGAAGGAATGATATTTCTGATTAAAGAAATGACAACATTTCCCAACGCTAATACAAATATTACCGATATTGCCATTACAATAGATGCTTTTAGCTCGGCTGTAATTGCCAAAGCCGAACAAATACCTAAAACCTGAATGGTAATAGGGTTGTTATCCGCCAATGGATCAGTTATTAATTTTGCATCTTTTTTTGATAAAAGTCCCATAAATTATTGCTTTAATGTTTTTAAGTAAGGCACATACATCTTCAAATCTTTTTTAAGCATTGCCGACAAGCCATCACCAGTAATTGTTGCTCCGGCAATTGCATCTACCTGGAAATCGGTTTTATTCATATTTTTAGGATCTGCATTTCCTTTTGCTGCGGTAATTCCTTTAAAAGTGTCGCCGTCTAAAATTTGCTCTCCTTTAAAATCGTCCATAAAAAAACGTTCTTTAATGTTAGATCCCAAACCTGGGGTTTCACCTTGGTGATCAAAATAAACGCCTTGCACAACCAATTGGTCATCTAATGCTATATATCCCCAAATGGCATCCCACAAACCTTTCCCTCTTACAGGAACGATATACAACGTTACGCCATCTTTTTCGCCAATAAACAAAGGCAACCTTCTTTGATAGTTAGGATTTTTAGCGTCTGCCGCTTCTTTCTTAATATCAATTAGGTAAGCATTTGGATCTTCAACAGCTTCGGTTCCTGTAATGACTAATTGTTTGGTGATGTACTTTGAAAATTCAGCTGCCACAACACTTTTTGAAACAAATTCGACGCTGGTTTCATCGTTTTCATTTACGCCCATAGCGTATAAAATATTTTGTTGTTTTTCAATACGTTTATTTTCAGTAATTTTCTCTTTTAGTGATGAAGCCACAAAAGCGAGTAAGGTTCCTACAATAAGCACCATTCCTGATGCAAAAAGGACTGTATATAAGTTACTATCAGTATTCTTTGCCATTGTTATGCTGTTTTTGCTTTTAAACGTTTTAATCTTCCTTTAACATTGCCCTGCACTACATAATGGTCAATGGTTGGTGCGAATACGTTCATTAATAAAATTGCCAACATTACGCCTTCGGGATATGCAGGATTAAATACCCTAATCAAAATTGAAATAAACCCGATCAGAAATCCGTAAATCCATTTTCCTTTAGATGTTTGCGAACCGGTTACCGGATCTGTTGCCATAAATACCACCCCAAATGCAAATCCACCAAGTAATAAATGATGCCAAAATACCGTACTCATTAAACTATAAAACTTGCTGCTTTCTGTAATCCAGCCTGCGTTAACAACGCCGTTGAACAAAAGTCCCATTACCAAAGCGCCAAGCACAGCCGATACCATAATTCTCCAGCTTGCTATTTTTGTAAAAATTAAGAAAATACCTGCTAATAAAATGAGGAAAGTTGATGTTTCTCCCACTGAACCGGGAATAAACCCGAAAAACATATCGTAAATGGAATAAGCCAATTCTTTGCCTTGTGCCAGACTTCCTAAAATGGTTTCGCCAGATATGGCGGCAACATCTGCGCCAGCTGCCATTTCATTGGCTCTTTCCACAGCGCCTTGCACCCAAACTTTATCGCCGCTCATCCAAGTTGGATAGGCGAAGAATAAAAATGCACGGATGGTTAAGGCCGGATTTAATATATTCATTCCGGTTCCTCCAAAAACTTCTTTTCCTATAACCACCCCAAAAATAACGGCTACGGAAAGCATCCAAAGTGGTATGTCTACAGGAACAATTAATGGCACCAACATTCCGGTCACCAAATAACCTTCTTCCACTTCGGTTCCTTTAATAATGGCGAAAATAAATTCAACCCCTAATCCAACCACATAAGAAACAACCACCAAAGGGAGCACTTTAAGCAACCCAAGAGATAGCGCCTCCCAAGATAAAAAAGCTACAGGTTCGCCAATAGCTATAAAGTGTTGAAAACCGGTATTGAACATTCCAAAAAGCAAACAAGGAATTAATGCCAAAACAACCATATTCATGGTTCTTTTTAAATCATCGGCTCCTTTTATATGTCCGCCTGAATGTGTAGTTTCGTTAGGAGTGTATAAAAAAGTATGAAAAGCGGCAAAAGCGGGTAACCATTTTTTCCCCTTGCCTTTTTCTTTTATAGTATGTAATTTTTCTTTTAATCCCATAACCTTATCCTATTTCTTTTAACATTAAGTCTAACCCTTTTCTAATAATTTCTTGATGTGGTTGCTTAGAAATACAAACAAATTCGGTGAGCGCGAAATCTTCAGGTGCCACTTCATACATCCCCAATTGCTCCATTTCATCTAAATCCTGATACATACAGGATTTTAAAATTTGCATCGGAAAAATGTCTAAAGGAAAAACTTCTTCGTATAAGCCTGTTACCACAAATGCTCTGTGTTCCCCGTTTGTATTGGTGTTTAAATCGAATTTTTTATTAGGCAATAACCATGAAAAAGTTAAAGATCTTGTGGTGGAAATTTTATTGAATACCGGCATAGTCCATCCAAAAAATTCATAATCATTTCCTTCGGGGATCACACTGATAATATTGTCATAATACCCTAAATTTTCTTTTAAATTTTTTGCTTTTCCCGTTAAAACATTGCCGCTGATAATTCTGTTGTTGTTTCCTTTTAATTTCCCGTGAACTATAGAAGTGATGGTAGAACCAATTTTTGTTTTGTAATATTTAGGTGCTTCAACAGAAGAACCTGCCAAAGCAACAATACGTTCGGCATTAAATTTTCCTGTTAACAGCAATTCGCCAATAATTACCAAATCCTGCGGATTGATAGTCCAAACGGTTTCACCCTTATTTACAGGGCTAATTTTATTTATTTGCGTGCCTACATTTCCTGAAGGATGTGGGCCTGAAACTTTATGCAAAATCACATTGTCTAAACCAGCCAAAGGTGAATTTGAATTTTTCCCAACGGAAACATGAACTTCTCCGGTGGTTAACTTGCTTAAAGCGGTAACTGCCGCCTGTAATTCTTTTTCTTTTCCTGCCAAAACATAATCGTAATCGGCGGCCAAAGGCGCGCTGGCATAAGCAGAAACAAAAATCGCTTTTGGTGTATTTGCCGTATTTGCAATCACATCATAAGGCCTTTGTTTGATAAACGGCCAACAACCCGATGCCAATAAATGGCTTTTAATCTCATCAGCATTCATTGCTTTTGGATCTTTCGCACCAAAATCGACAAATTGTTGTTGAGAATCGGCTTTAATTTTAATGGCCAATATTTTTCTTTTTTCACCGCGCACAATGTCACAAACTTCACCACTAACCGGAGACGGAAATTTCATTTCCTCCTTGGTTTTATTATAAAATACGGCTTCTCCAGCTTTTAACTGCGTGCCAATTTTTACGGATAATTTAGGAATTATACTGTGGAAATCTTCAGGTATCAATGTGTAAACATCACTAGGTATTGCATTTTCGGTAAGTTTTTCGGCTTCACCTTTTAGCTTAATATCTAGACCTTTTTTAATATGAATGTCCTTTGACATATATCTTAAGTTTATTTAATAGTCTATAAAAAACGGAGCAAAAATACAATTTATCCATTAGTATTCTATGTTTTTTATCATATTTTCACATAAATATTTGTTCATGGTTACTGTGGTATAGTTTTCGTACTTTTAGCCATATATTTACTTGAGAAATTAATTTAAACCTTGGTGTTAAAATTATATATTATGATAAAAAAAGGCTTGATATTTTTTTGTTTTTTAGGTGCTTTTCAATTTGGATTTTCCCAAACAGAGGGCATAGATGCCGAGCATATTAAAACCATTATATTAAAACCGATGGCCATAAATTCATATGTGCCCATAGTGCAGCTTGGAGAAAAAATACTATTGACATTTGATGACTTAAATGCCGATGAACATACGTATTCCTATAAAATTGAACATTGCGAGATGGATTGGCAGAAGTCCAATTTGTCTGAATCTGAATTTATAAACGGTTTTGCCGAAGACAGAATTCGTGATTATGAAAATTCATTCAATACATTGCAACCTTATACAAATTACAGTGTAACCATTCCAAATGAAACCACAAAACTTAAAATTTCGGGAAACTATTTAATTTCTGTTTTAAATGAAGATGATGAAGTGGTTTTTAAACGCCGATTTGTGGTTTATGAACCCTCTGTTAACGTTGGCGTTGCTGTTTTTAAAAGCAGGGATATTTCCTACATCAACACCAAACAATCGGTTGAGTTTACCATCAATACGCCAAATTTACTTATCAACAATCCGAGCGATGAAATTTTCCCCGTAATTCTTCAAAATAACAATTGGCAAAATGCCATTACGGGATTAAAACCGCAATTTTTTAGAGGCAACCAATTGCTTTACAAATACAATAAGGAAACAAGTTTTTGGGGCGGAAATGAATTTTTGTATTTCGATTCCAAATCCATCAGAAACTCTTCCTTAAACATAGCCAGTGTTGCATTGGGCGAAGATTTGTATCACACCTATTTATTTACCAACGAAGAAAGGAGAGATCAGCCTTATACTTTATCGCCCGATGTAAACGGAAATTTTGTGATCAGAACATTAACGGGCGAGAACAACAATACGGATGCAGATTACAGCTGGGTGTATTTTTCGCTAAAAACTTCGCAAAATCTTGTTGGAAAAGACGTTTTTGTGAGCGGAAATTTCAACAATTGGCAGCTAAACAACACAAATAAACTAACTTACAATGAAACTTTGGGTTTGTATGAAGCCAAACTACTTTTGAAACAGGGATTTTACAATTACCAATATGTCACCAAAGCAAGCAATGGCACCGTTAGCACGCACGATATTGATGGCTCTTTTTACCAAACAGAGAATGATTACACCGTTTTGGTGTATTATAAAAAGTTTGGAAGCCGATACACAAAAGTGATTGGCGTTGGTTATGGCAACTCCGAAAAAATAAATAACTAATATTTTTGTTTAAAATATTTAGTATCTTTACACATTAAAAAACAAGTAAGTCTCTATGGTACAACAAGTAACAAATGGCATTAAAATTTCAGTAACTTCTAATTTCGAAGGCACAAGCTATCGAAATTTCAGGCTGTATTTTGCTTTTAGCTATGAAGTTACCATCGAAAACCAAAGCAACGATACCGTGCAGCTTTTAGAGCGGCAATGGACCATTTTTGATTCTTTAAACAACACTGAATATGTTGAAGGATCTGGGGTTGTAGGCCAAAAACCGACTTTAAAACCAGCCGATAAATACACCTATAAATCGAATTGCTTTTTAACTTCGCCAATCGGTGCAATGAAAGGCTTTTACAGTATGGTAAACTTCACAAATTCAGGAACTTTTAAAGTTTACATCCCCACATTTCAATTGATGGTTTCCAGTATTCATAACTGACAAAATGAAACTTAGGCTTCAGCGGTTTCATTTTAAACAAACCAAAGGGTTGGAGTGTTTAAATTGCGGAATGCCATTGTTGCGGAATGAAAATTTTTGCTCGTATTGCGGACAAAAAAACACCACAAGTAAATTAAGTATCGGAAATTATGTGAATAAGTTGGTTTCTGGATTTTTTTCTTACGATTCCCAATTTTGGACCACTTTTATTCCATTGCTCATAAAACCGGGAAAAGTTGCCAAAGAGTATATTTTAGGAAAACGCGCCAAATACGTAAATCCTTTTCAGTTATACCTGCATGTTTCCATCATTTTCTTTTTGATATTGGGGATTTCAAACCAAATTGACAGCGCCAAAAATCCGATAAAAGACATTGCAACAACCACAATAAATCTAGATTCCCTGTCTAAATTAGATCCGCAAAAACTTGATTCCATAAAAACAAGCTTAAAAAGCAGTTTAGAGGAAGCCAAACAAAAAGATTCCGCCAACGCCAAAGTAATTGCTGATCTGGAAAATGCATTTAGCCTGTATGATAAGAATACAGATTCCACAAAAACACCACGTGAATATGCCATAAAAACCAAGCAGGAAGCCAACATCGGTTTTTTTTATAAAATTGGTGACTTTTTTAACTTCCGCAGAAAATTCCCTGCTTACACCAATGAGCAGGCATTGGACAGTTTGGGTTATCAAAAAACATTTTGGAACACTTTTTATTACCAGCAGGTTAAAAAGGCAGAAGCAAATTGGGCGCAATTAAATACCGAAGCAGGCGTCAAAAATTTAATCAAAAAATTCACTTCCTATATTTCCATTTCCTTGTTCGTTTTTCTGCCGGTTTTCACACTTTTTTTGAAATTGTTATACATCAGAAAAGACTTCACGTATATGGAACATTTGGTATTTGTTTTTAATACCCAAACCGTCTTTTTTCTGTTGTTTATCATTTTCTATTTGCTGAATTTGGTCTTTAAAATGGAAAACGTAACTTGGATATTTGTGCTCCTATTTTTTGTTTATTTTTACAAAGCATTGCGCAATTTTTACGGACAGAAACGTTTTGTAACCATCGTAAATTTTATTTTACTGAACAGTTTTTATACTTTTTTGGCGATTGTTGGAGTTGGGATTGTGGCAGTTATTTCTTTTATGAGCGCTTAAAATTAACGACGGTTTTTTTGTTGTGAACAACATCTTCATAAATCATTTCTACAGTGTTTTCAATTTTTTTTATTGATGTGATGCTTACGGTTTCAACATAGTTGCGTTTCATTAAAATGGATTGTTCTTTATCATCGGTTTTCTGATGGTGAAATTTCAAAATCGCTTCGGAAGTGAATTCATTTTCATTTAGCCATTGTTGAAACCAGATGTTGCGCAGTTCCTTTATTTCATTCGTGTACAAGGTTGATGAAGACCAAATTTTAGGTTCGATTTTGTGTTTTGTGAGGTGTTTTTGATTTTCGTCCCAAACCAATTCAACCAAATTCAATTTATTATTATTCCAGTCAACTATAATCATCGTAAAAGGTTCAACGTCCAATAAATCTAGATTTTCAAGATAAGGCAGAAAGTCATTTTCTTTCAAGATTTCTGTGGTAATCAAACCCCTGCTTTTGCTGTAATTCTCCTTTCTTTTGTGTTTAATGAAACCGCCGTTCAATACGCAAACCAATCTTTTTTTTGAACTTACGCCAATCCACGTTCCTCCGGCAACTTTATCCTTCGGAAAAAGCATTTCAAGGCCATCTTCCTCATAAATTTTCGGTGGCAATGTTTCTCTTTGCCGCTGTTCATCGCGATTGGATGTCAGGATGAAATCGGTGTTTGATAAAGGCAAAAAAGTAACGGTGCACATTGTATTAAAATTTGATTATTGAGTATTAGGCCTAAATATTTAAAGTAAATTCAATTTTGTAACTTTGCAAAACAAATTTATATTAAAAAACCTTAAAAAATATACACGATGGCTTCAGGATTTTATAATGTACCAAAAGCAATTAATGAACCTATAAATTCTTATGCTCCAGGAACTCCAGAACGCAAAGCGTTATTAGACACCTATAAAAAAATGTTCAACGAGCAAATTGACATTCCATTTTATATTGGCGGCAAGGAATGCAGAACAGGAAATACGGTTGACATTCATCCGCCACACGACCATAAACACTGTGTGGGAAAATACCACGTTGCAGATAAAGAACATATTGAACTGGCTGTTAAAAAGGCAGCGGAAGCACGCGTTAAGTGGGCAGCAACCAGCTGGGAACACCGGGCGGCGATTTTCTTAAAAGCTGCCGATTTGCTTTCAGGACCGTTTCGTTACAAAATGAATGCGGCCACCATGATTGCACAATCAAAAAATGCATTTCAGGCCGAAATTGATTCTGCTTGTGAATTGATCGACTTTTTGCGCTTTAACGTGCAATTTATGACGGAGATTTACAACAATCAGCCGGCATCTTCTGCAGGAATTTGGAACCGTATGGAATACCGTGCACTTGAAGGATTTGTATATGCCATTACGCCTTTTAACTTTACCGCAATAGCTGGGAATTTGCCTTCGGCGCCGGCTTTGATGGGAAATGTGGTTATTTGGAAACCGGCAAGTTCCCAAATTTATTCTGCGCAGGTAATTATGGAATTGTTTAAAGCTGCAGGTTTGCCTGATGGCGTTATCAATATGGTAACAGGAAATTCGGCGATGATTACTGATGTTTTATTGAACAGCCGCGATTTTGCAGGTGTTCACTTTACAGGTTCTACACCGGTATTTAACAGTTTCTGGGAAACTATTGGCAAAAATGTGGGCAATTATAAATCATATCCTCGCATTGTAGGAGAAACTGGCGGAAAAGATTTTATCTGGGCGCATCCAACATCAAATGCCCAAGAAGTTGCCACGGCAATTGCAAGAGGAGCTTTTGAATACCAAGGACAAAAATGTTCTGCAGCTTCTCGCGCTTATTTGCCAAAAAGCTTGTGGGGCGCCATTAAAACTTCTTTGGAAAAAGATTTAAAATCGTTTAAAATGGGATCTCCTGAAGATCCTACAAACTTTATAAATGCGGTAATCGACAACAGAGCCTTCAAAAAATTATCGGGTTATATTGAAGAAGCGAAAGCAGATGCTGATGCCGAAATTATTATTGGCGGCGGTTACAGCGATGAAGTTGGCTATTTTATTGAACCAACCATCATTTTGACCACCAACCCAAAATACAAAACAATGTGCAATGAGTTGTTTGGGCCAATTATGACCATTTTTGTTTACGAGGACGAGAAATGGGAAGAAACCCTTGATTTAATCGACTCAACAAGTGAATATGCTTTAACGGGCGCTATTTTTAGCGGAGACCGTTATGTGATTGACATTGCAACCAACAAATTGGAAAATGCCGCAGGAAACTTTTATATCAACGACAAGCCAACTGGAGCCGTTGTTGGGCAACAACCTTTTGGCGGGGCCCGCGGTTCGGGAACAAACGACAAAGCAGGTTCTGTTTGGAATTTATTGCGTTGGGTAAATACCCGTACCATTAAAGAAACTTTTGTGCCGCCAACAGATTACAGATATCCGTTTTTGAAAGAAAGCACTATTGAAACTGTTGAAAAAGAAATGGAAACTGCTATTGAAAAACTGAAAGTATTTGGCAAAGATCTATCGGAGAAATTCAAAAAGCAATAAAATCTGAAATAAATAGAAGCTGTCTGAAAAGAATTAAAAACCGTCATTCTGAACTTGTTTCAGAATCTCATCATATTGGTTACTTATCATTATGAGAACCTGAAATCGAAGATTCACGAATACATTATTAAATAAATATTGAATTTATGAGTAAACAAGTTCAGGTTGACTAAATTTTTACTTTCAGACAGCTTTTTTTCAATAAAATATTACCCTCCTGTCAGTTTATCAGCACCAGCCAATAATCCGTTTAATTCTTGTGGATTATGTATTAAAATAGGGATGTGTTGCGGACAAATATAAAATTCACTTTCCTGGTAATAAAATTTTGTTACCGGAACTTCCGTTGAAGGTTTTTTACAAACTAAACATGCTTTATCTTGACTCATAATTTTACGATTTAATATCAGACAAACTTACCTTTTATTATTTGGTTAAATCATAACATTTGTCATCTTTGTTTTTGAAAACAAAAAGGTTGGAAGAATAAGCAGTTTCCTTGATAATTGTTAAATGATAACCATTGCAAACAGGTGAAACAGAAGCAGGAAATTGTAAAACGGAAATAGAAAATCCAAGATTTAACTTTTTATAATGACTGTCAGGCTTCGAATTGGAAGCTGGCGGTATTTTTTCTTTGAAGTAATAATGAACGGAAAACAATAAAAGCAGTTATATGTTAAAGAAAAATTTAATTATCCAGGAATCTTTTTTTGTGAACTTTGCAATTTATTTGCTTCTTTTGCTTTTAATTTTAGCACTTGCAGCTTTGACAATAATCAAAAATTAGGGTTACCTCTGGTTGTCCCGCTTTTTAACTTTACAGCTTTCAACATAAAAAATGAACTATCATAAAATATTTTTAAAAATAATCAGGCAGTTAAATAAAACCGAGGATTTTGGTGAAGTGGCAACGTATATTCCAGAATTGGGCAATGTGGATCCCGCAAAATTTGGCGTTCATTTAACCACCATCAATCATCAGCATTACCAGTTTGGCGACGCTGAGGAAAAATTTTCCATTCAAAGCATTGCCAAAGTTTTGGCCTTGGTATTGGCGTACAAACAGGAAGGGGAAAAATTATGGGAAAGGGTAGGTGTAGAACCTTCAGGAACTTCATTTAATTCGCTGTTTCAGCTTGAGTTTAACAAGGGAATTCCAAGAAATCCACTTATAAATTCCGGCGCTTTGGTAATTTCCGATATTTTGGTAAGCCATCTGAAAAATCCGAAAGATGATTTTATTGAATTTGTCAGAAACATTTCTGGAAATCCCGAAATAAATTATTGTCCGAGAATTGCAGAATCGGAGAAATTAACGGGTCACAGAAACGCAGCTTTAATCAATTTGATGAAGTCCTTCGGAAACATAAAAAATGATATTGAACTGGTGCTCGATTTTTATTTCAATTTATGTTCTATTGAAATGACTTGTAAAGAACTTTCCGGCACTTTTCTTTTTTTGGCGGCTTATGGCGTTAATCCGTTTACAAATGAAAGAGTGATTAGCATCAGCAAGTCTAAACGTGTGAATGCCATTATGCAAACGTGCGGATTTTATGATGAAGCAGGAGAATTTTCATTTAAAGTGGGTTTGCCTGGGAAAAGTGGTGTTGGCGGCGGTATTGTAGCCATTTTACCGCATAAATACAGTATCGCCGTTTGGAGTCCGAAATTGAATAAGAAGGGGAATTCAAGCAAAGGAATAAAATTTTTGGAATTGTTTACTACGGAAACTGAAATTTCCATTTTTTAAATTTGGATTATTGGATTTTTGGCATCAAAAATCAATTCTCAACTTAAAACTAACAATACTTAAAATACTAGTAAACAATATTATAACGAGTGTTTAAGAGGTTGCTAATTATTTTAATGTATCGTAATACCTAAATATTTGAAGTAAATCTTCTTGGTTCTTAAATCCCAATTTGTTAGCATTCATATAAGTCCCAATTTCTTCGGCTTTACTCGCAAATAATGCTAAAATATCTTTTTTCTTATTAGGAAACTCTTTAGCAGATTTGTTTTTATAACCAATGTAAAATTCATCCGCAACACGTTTTAGGGTTGGTGGTTTATATTTGTCGTATCCATTTTTGGCTTTAACTTCATCATAAAATTTGATTTTTTCTTTAATAAGCAAAGAAATATTATCGCCATTAAAAAGAACAACAAAAAAACCGGGAACTGTTTCTTTGTTGTTTAAATAATTATAAACTTGATATGTTTTATTTATCCCTTCAAAATATATGGAATAGCTCAAATTTTTTGATAAATGATAGGGATTTCCATTTTTTTCGATTTCCATCTCATCCTGATATGCGTTATATCTTATTAAATATTGATCTTGACTGTAAGAAAGTTTTGCTGGAAGAAAGGCCTCATTAATATAAATGCTTCCCACCAATTCTTTTGATCGAAGGTCGAACGTGGTTATGCTTGTTCTGTCCACCAAAGTTTGCTCACTATCTGTCTTTTGACAATATCCTGAAATGCTAAAGAAAAGCATAAAAGCAATTGCGTAATTGTTAAGTTGTGGTTTCATAGATGGTGTATTTAAATTATTTGCCAAACGTTTTTGTCTTTAGCAATATTTTTTTTATTGCGATTAAATCAGATTAAATCAAAAGTAATATTAATCCTATAATTGCAGGTAATGCCTGCACATAAAAAAGTTTTTTATTTTTTGTGGTGTACGCTCCAAAAATACCTGCAATTACCACACAGCTAAAAAAGAAAATGGCCAAAGCTTCAAAATTATCTTTATTTACAATGGCCCAAATAAGTCCGGCCGCCAAAAAACCATTGTACAAACCCTGATTCTTGGCCAAGGTTTTTGAGCTTTTTGCGGCTTCTAATGTTTGTCCGAATGCTTTTAACCCTTTTGGTTTGTCCCAATAAAACATTTCCAAAATCATAAAATAAATGTGCTCAAACGCCACCAAGGCAACAAAGAAAATTTGAACGACCTTCATTTTAGTAGTTGATTTTTAGCTGTTCCAACGCTTTTTTAACTTCCTTTTCGGGCAACTGACAAGCCGAATTTATGCAAACATACACAAGGGTTTCAGCTTCATTAAAACGATCTTTCAATAAAGGAATATTGCTTTTTTTTGTGCTACCCGCAATTAATTTGTTTGGAATGTAATGCTGGTTAATTTCTTTAAGCTGATGCAAAGCATCTTTTCCCGAAATGGCAATTTCATAATATTCCCCAACAAAATTTGAAAGCAATTGCAGCCAATTGGAATATCCCGAGCCATATTTTTGGGCATTTTCTATCACATTCCGCAACATTTGTTCGCTCACTTTTAGGTAATAACTGTTGGAATAATAATGGCCCAATTTAAACAAATTATTCGCCATTATGGAGTTTGAAGCCGGCATTACATTGTCTTCAATTTCCATTTTTCGCGCAATTAAATCGGCATCCTGATTTGAAGTGAAATAAAACATAACGCGATCCACATCAAAAAAATGATCGAAAGCATAATCTGCCAATTGCTTGGCGGCGCTGAGCCAAGTTTCGTTAAAAGTGACTTCATATAAAGAAATATAGGCATCAATTACGGTTGCATAATCTTCCAAATAAGCGTTTATGGTACTTTTTCCATTTTTATAACTGTGGTTTAAGTTACCGTCTTCCTGAATTTGTTTGGTATAAATAAAGGTCGCGTTTTTTATGGCAGCATCAAGAAATCGCTGTTCATTAAAAACGGCATAAGCATTCACATAACCTTTCAACATCAAGGCGTTCCAGGAAGTTAGCGATTTATCATCGAGCCTTGGACGTTCTTTTTTTGCACGTTCTTTCAGCAGTGTTTTTTGCCAGAAAACCACTTTGTTTTCGAGTTTCGCAATTGAAATTGCGTATTTTTTGGCAATTTCGACATCACTGTTTTTACGGATCAACACATAATTTTCGTGCTCCCAAAGTCCGTAATAATTAACGCTATAATAGTCCGCAAACAAATTGTAATCATTTCCTAAAATGGTTTTCAGTTCATTTTGGGTCCAAACATAAAAAGCGCCTTCTTCCAATTTTCCTTCGGTATTTATGCTGTCGGCATCCAATGAAGAGTAAAAAGCACCTTCTTGGGTGGTAAGTTCGCGTTCAATAAATTCGAGTGTATGGTAAACTGTTTTTTTATACAATTCATTTTTAGTTGCTTGGTAGGCTTCCACATACAAACTTACCAATTGTCCGTTATCATACAACATTTTCTCAAAATGCGGCACGTGCCATTTTGCATCAACAGAATACCGAGAAAATCCGCCGCCAATTTGATCGTAAATTCCGCCATAAGCCATTTTAGTGAGGGAAGTATTTACATAATCCAATATTTCATTATCACCCGAACGAACAGCGTATATCAGCAAATACTGATAATTATTTGGCATCGGAAATTTAGGCGCACCTTTTCTTCCGCCCAAATCCAGATCCATATTTTGTTTCCATTCGCGCACGGATCTTTCCAAATCTGCTTTGGAAAACGCAACCTGATTTTCATTTAATGAAACCAAATCCGAATTTCTTACGCCATCGGTTAATCTTTCGGCATATTCAATGGCTTTTTCCGGAGTTTCGTCATATAAATTCGCCAATTGTTCCAGTGCGCTAATCCAATTGTCTTTTGGAAAATACGTGCCGCCCCAAATGGGTCTTCCATCGGGCAAAGCCACGCAGTTTAAAGGCCAGCCGCCGCGGCCGGTAATTAATTGTACGGCGTTCATATAAACCTGATCTACATCGGGACGCTCTTCCCGGTCGACTTTTATATTGATAAAATGCTTGTTCATTACCGCCGCCACTTCTTCATTTTCAAAACTTTCGTGTTCCATCACATGGCACCAATGACAGGAAGAATAACCTACGGAAATTAACAGCAATTTGTTTTCCTTTTTGGCAAGCGCCAACGTTTCATTATTCCAAGCGAACCAGTTTACGGGATTGTTTGCGTGTTGCAGCAAGTACGGACTCGTTTCATTTACAAGGCTGTTGGTGAATTTATGTTCGGGCATTTTGGTTGTGGTTTTTTAGTTAGCATGGGTAAATAAAATAATCATAAACGTTATTTCTGATTTTTTTATAAATATAGTAAATTGTAATTCTATTTTATGTAACCAAATTATGATGGGTTTAAATTTTGGAAACTGTGCTTAAATGATTTCTTGTTTTTTATTCATTTTGTTATAGGTTGCGTTTTTTCATTTCAATTTTCTATCTTTAACTATTCTAAAAAATGCTATGAGTTGGAAAGTACAGTTAATTAAACACTTGGGTGAAAACAGAATTGCCATTTATTTTGAAAAAAATGCGGAATTAATTTCACAAATTAAAAAAATTGATGGCGCAAGATGGAGCCAATCCAAACGCGTTTGGCACATTCCCGACACTGAAGAAAACAGGCTACGATTTAACTTAGCGCCTCACTCCAATTCCTTGCCATCGGCCGAAGGAAAAAAACAACTCGAACGATTCAAACAATGGCTGGCCTCCAAAAGATACAGTCCAAATACCATAAAAACTTATGGTGACGCGCTAAAATCGTTTTTGGTTTTTTACCGTGAAAAACCAATTCAAGAAATTACCAATTATGATGTGATAGTTTACAACAACGAATATATTTTAAAAAATAATTTATCGGCATCTTATCAAAACCAGATCGTAAATGCTATTAAATTATTTTTTAAAACTATTCTGGAAACGAAAATTGAAATAGAAAAGATACATCGCCCCAAGCGAGCAAAAATATTACCCAATGTATTGAGTAAAGAAGAAATTAAATTGATTTTAAACGCCCATAGCAACATCAAGCACAAAACAATGTTAAGTCTTATATACAGTTGTGGTTTACGCCGAAGTGAACTATTAAATTTACAACCTTCAGACATTGATTCAAAAAGGGGCATTGTAATTATTAGACAGAGTAAAGGCAAAAAAGACAGAATTGCTCCTTTATCAACAAAAATATTAGCAATGCTAAGAGATTATTATACTGCCTATAAACCAAAAACTTGGTTATTTGAAGGACAAGCAGAAAATGTAAAATATGATGAGCGCAGTTTGTCAAATGTACTTAAACAAGCATTGGCAAAAACAAAAATAAACAAACCCGTAAGTTTGCATTGGTTACGTCACTCTTACGCCACACATTTGCTTGAAAGCGGTACAGATTTAAGGTATATACAAGAATTACTGGGGCACAGCAGCAGTAAAACAACTGAAATATATACGCACGTAAGCACCAAAAGTTTACAGCAAATTAAAAGTCCATTTGATGATTTGTAATAAACAAAGAGTATATTAGCATTAACAAAAAGAAGCCATTTTATGGCACAAAGCCAACTCGATATGAGTGGATTGTAGCCATTTTGTGGCTGGTATAAACAAGTTAGCGGTCAGGCTAAAAAACAGAATCGTACAAAATAAATTAAACGAAATAGAGAAAAATGAAACAGACAAAACTTTTTACATTACTATTTGTAATTCTTATTGGACAAACAGTTCTTGCTCAAAAGAAATTACCAATTATCAACGCAAATTCTCCAAGTGTTGACATTAAGGATGACAATCAATTAAGAAAAAATGCCTGGACAATTGTACCAGAAGAAAAATTAGACGTTTATACAACTTCTGCAAAAAAGGTTACTTTTTATACAGACATTGACTCTATTTCTTTTAAAATTGACCCTATAAAACAATACGATTTTATTATTTTACTAAACGGTAAAGATTCTGCACGAACACAGATAAAATACGAACCTTCAAGATTAGAAATATTAAAAGGTGCTGGTAAATATAATTATTCTGACAATCGGTATGTTCCAAAATTCACCTATCAATCCGCAGACAATCCGAATTTACAAAAAATTAAAAAAGACTTGAAATTAGATTCAATTGCAGGAAAAGGAAGTGAACTTTCACAAATTTTCAATTTATTACATTGGGTTCATAATCTTGTTAAACACGATGGAAGTTCAAATAATCCGACTTTAAAAAATGCAATTGATTTAATAAATACTTGTAGGGTTGAGAGCAGAGGTGTGAATTGTAGAATGTTGGCTACAATTTTAAATGAATGCTACCTTTCAATGGGAATAAAATCACGATATATTACTTGTATGCCCAAAGAAACTGAATTTGACGACTGCCACGTAATAAATATGGTTTACAGCAAGGAATTAGAAAAATGGATTTGGATTGATCCAACTTTTGACGCTTATGTAATGGACGAAAAAGGTGGTTTATTAGGTATCCAAGAAGTTAGAGAACGACTTGTAAAAGGACAACCTTTGGTTCTCAACGCTGATGCAAATTGGAATAGAGAAAATTTGCAGACAAAAGAAGATTATCTTGAAAACTATATGGCTAAAAACTTATATCGTTTAGAAACACCATTAAATAGTGAATATGATACTGAAACGTGGAAAAGTGGAAAAGAAGTAACTTATGTTGAACTTTTACCATTAGACGGCATTGAACAAACACCACTAAAGAAAGAAGAAACAAATAACTCAACAGGTGTGAAATTTATTTATTACAAAACTAACAACCCAAATCTATTTTGGACAAAACCCGAATAAAAGCCCGAACCGCTAACAGCCGTTTTGCAAAAGCGGGGGTTTCGTGCTTCTTTGACAGTGAAGTGCTAAATTCAAGATTTGTGCATCTAGTGAGGTTTAGTGCTGAAAAACCCCGCCTTCGCAAAGCGGCAAACCGTTAGGTGCAAGCGTAAAGGACGACAAAACAATCATCGACAGGAGAACAACAATTTAACAGAAAAAGTAAACCATTTTGACAAGTGACCAACATACAGACCATATCATAAACGGACAACGAGTAAGCCGACACTACTTGCCGACCCTTCTGTATTTTTTATTTTTTCCCACCGCACTTTTTTTTAATTCAATTTTAGCCAGCCGCACAAATGGCACATTTGGTTTTGCCCGACACACAAGCCGACCCTTCGCAAAACCAAAAGAGCCATTTTTTGCCAACGCACAGATTGACATTAGGACTTTAAATAATTACCTTAGCAACCTGACAATTTAAGAATGGCATTAAGCTGGAACGAAATAAAAGATAGAGCATTAAATTTCTCAAAGGAATGGGCAGACACTTCAAACGAAGAAGCAGACGCAAAACCATTTTTAGTTGAGTTTTTTAACGTGTTTGGTATTAGCAGTAAACGTGTTTCGACCTTTGAACATAGAGTAAAAAAATTGGACGACAAAGACGGTTACATTGACTTGCTTTGGAAAGGGACAATTTTAATTGAAATGAAAAGTCTTGGTAAAAACCTTGACAAAGCATATCAACAAGCGATTGACTATACACACGGTTTAAAACAACACGAATTACCAAAATACATTCTCGTTTCCGACTTTGAAAACTTTCGACTTTACGACCTTGAAGAAGATAAACACATTGAATTTAAACTCAACGACCTTGTAAATAATGTTCAGCATTTCGGTTACATTTTAGGTTATCAAAAAAAGGTTTACAAAGAACAAGACCCTGCAAACATTAAAGCAGCAGAGTTAATGGGTAAACTTCACGACAGACTTGAAGAAATTGGATATACAGGACATCCGTTAGAAGTTTACTTGGTTCGTATTTTATTTTTATTGTTTGCCGAAGACACAACAATTTTCAACAAGCAACAATTTCAAGAATATTTAGAACAGCGGACAGCAGAAGACGGAAGCGACCTTGCATCAAAACTGCAAGAATTGTTTCAAGTATTAAATACACCGAAAGAAAATCGCTTTAAAAATCTTGACGAGCAACTTGCCGACTTTCCTTATGTAAACGGAAAACTTTTTGAAGAAAACTTGCCTACGGCAAGTTTCGACACAAAAATGCGTCAAGCCTTGCTTGACTGCTGTTACATTGACTGGAGCAAAATATCGCCAGCGATATTTGGTTCAATGTTTCAAAGCGTAATGAACCCGAAAGAACGCAGAAACTTGGGAGCACATTACACAAGTGAAACCAACATTTTAAAACTTATCAAACCGCTTTTCTTGGACGACCTTTGGAAAGAATTTGAAAGTATCAAAGACAATAAAAACAAACTTCCCGAATTTCATAAAAAATTAAGCACACTTAAATTCCTTGACCCTGCTTGCGGTTGCGGAAACTTTCTTGTTATTACTTACCGAGAATTGCGTTTACTTGAATTGGAAATTTTAAGAGCATCAAATAAAACAGGACAAAGAGTATTTGACGTTAGAGAAATTATTTGGCTTGACGTTGATATGATGTGTGGAATTGAATATGAAGAATTTCCTGCACGAATTGCCGAAGTGGCAATGTGGCTTATCGACCACCAAATGAATATGCAAATAAGTAATGAGTTTGGACAATACTTTGTTCGCTTGCCTTTGAAAAAATCTGCAAAAATTGTTCACGGTAACGCATTGCAAACGGACTGGGAAAATGTAGTTTCCAAAAACGACCTTTCTTTTATTCTTGGAAATCCGCCATTCTATGGTTCAAGAAATCAAACTAAAGAGCAAAAAGAGGATACGCTTTTAGTATTTCAAGACAAAATAAATAGTGGTGTTTTAGATTATGTTGCTTGTTGGTATTACAAGGCATCAAAATTTATAGAAAACACGAATATTAAGGTTGCTTTTGTTTCAACTAATTCAATTTGTCAAGGTATTCAAGTTCCAACACTTTGGCAATTATTAATAAACACAGAAAAAATACATATTCATTTTGCTCATCAAACTTTTAGTTGGAGTAACGAAGCCAAAGGAAATGCAGCAGTTTATTGTGTAATTATTGGTTTTGCAAAATTTGACATTCCAAAAAAACTATTGTTTGAATACGAAAATATTAAAAGTAATCCAACAGAAAGAATTGTATCTCATATAAATCCATATTTATTGGAAGCTAAGGACATTTTTATTCTTCCGAGAACAAAACCATTAAACAACCGCTCATCAATGATGAAAGGAAATGCGGCTATAGACGATGGAAACTTTATATTGAATACGGAATTAGAAGCACAAGAGTTTAAAACAAAATATCCTGAACAAGCATATTTAATTAGAAAATTTATTGGCTCAGACGAACTTATAAACAATTATCATAGGTATTGTTTATGGTTAAAGGATGCCAAGCCAAATGATATTAAAAATAATTCGGAAATAAAATCAAGAGTTGAAGGTGTTAGAATTTTTAGAGAAAGCAGTCCAAAAACTGCAACAAGAAAATGGGCAGAAACTCCTACTTTATTTATGGAAGATAGGCAACCCAATACCGACTATTTAATGATACCAGTTGTATCTTCAGAGTTAAGAAAATATATTCCAATTGGCTTTTTAACCAAAGACATTATTGCAAATTATTCTTCTTTTATTTTACCCAACGCAACTATATTTGAATTCGGTATAATTTCTTCTTTAATGCACAATATTTGGACACAGAACATTTGCGGAAAATTAGAAGGTAGAATTAGATACTCAAATACTTTAGGTTACAATAATTTTCCATTTCCCGAAAGTCCAACTGACAAACAAATAAAGGGAATAGAAGAAAAGGCTCAAAAAATTATAGATATTAGAAGCGAATATAATTCAAACTCACTTGCGGAATTATACGACCAATCATCTATGCCACCAGTATTGGTAAAAGCACATAACGAGTTAGATAAAGCAGTTGACTTAGCTTACAGACCTCAATCGTTTACCAGTGAAGCTAAACGAATGGAATTTTTATTTGAACTATACGAAAAATACACGGCAGACCTTTTTACAAAAGAAAAACCGAAGAAACCCAATAAGAAAAAAGAATCTTAATAAAATATTATGCAAACACAATTTCAATATATAACTGACTTAGCAAAGCAGTATCGAGGATATACCGAAAATCCGATTTCGTTATATGCCGCAATTAATAGTTTGCCTAAAAATATTGTTGAAGAAATTTATAAGGAATATGGCGACCCTGACCGTGATTTTAAACCAGTAAATTTATTACGAGCAGAAATTGCCCGTAGAATTTTGCAAGGCGAATCTGCAAGCGAAGCACTGGTAAATGAAATAAAGGATAATATCAGAGCTAAAAACGTTGACTATTTCAATCATTATAAAGAAGACTTCTTAAAGCAGATTCAAGAATACGAATTATTTAAAAGAGACCTATTCGCCAATTGGCAAAACCCTTGGAGCATTTTTCACAGCTACTTTTATAGAGGCACAATAAGAGAAACAGTATTAAACTATCTTGAACAAATAGCAAAAGATTTATTAGCCAAATTAGAATTAAAGGATTACATTTTTCATAAAGTTGACTTTCAAGGAGCAACTAATTTTGGCAGCGACTTTTGTTGGATAGCTTTATATCCTATAACCAAAGAATCTCACAAAGACAGTTATCAATTTTTTGTTCGCTTTGATGCTTCACCAGAAGCAGGTCAAATTGCAGGTTGGTCAGTAAAAGAACCCAAACCAAATAATCTAAAACCTATCGCAACTTACGATGATGCCTATAATTTATTACAAAAATTAAAGCCTGAAATAACAAAACTAAATAAGGAAAGTCGAAATTATTTCAAGTTTGCACCAGGCAGTCAGGCATCTGAATGGGAAAGGTTTCATAACGAAAATATTATTGCAATAGATTTCAGCTTCGATGATTTAAACAAGTTTGAATCAAGAGAAGAAATGAATAAAGAAATCGGACTTAAAGACGATGATAAATCAAATAAAACTTGGAATCTTTGGCTTTTTAAAACCGCAAATATTGGTGATGTAGTTTTTGCAACCAAAGGAGTGAATACCTGCTTAGGAATTGGTATAATTGAAGGTAGTTACTTTTTTGACGGCATTTGGGACAACTTTAATCACAGGCGAAAAGTAAAATGGATAACAGATAAAGTTTATCAATACAAATCAAACAATTTAAAGAATTACAAAAACCTTTTCAGACCTGATACATTTAGTCCGACAATAGTATATGAGTTTATATTGAATGAGTATGTAAGACTTTATCCTGAACTAGCTTCGATTTTTGCAGCAAATAATTTAAAATTCACAGCAGAAAAAATAGGAACTACTCCTATCGTTTCAGAGCCACTAGTAGAAATAGATGAAGTAATTGAAGAAACAGAGCCTTTGAATTTTTGGTGGCTGAATGCTAATCCTAAAATTTGGAGCATTAGCAATCATACAGAAGGACAAAGGCAAACCTATACAACACATAACGAAAAAGGAAACAAAAGAAGAATCTATAAATACTTTGAAGCAGCTAAAGAAGGCGATTTAATTATTGGTTACGAAAGCACGCCAACCAAACAAATTAAAGCAATTTATGAAGTAACGAAAGGAATTCACAACACAGCCAACGGTGAAGAAATAGAATTTGAATTGGTTGAGAAGTTGGAAATCCCTGTTCATTGGAACGACTTGAAAAACAATGCAGCGTTGCAGCATTGCGAAGTGTTCATTAACAATCAGGGAAGTTTATTCAAACTTACAGAAGAAGAATACGACATCATTCGTGAGATAATTGATAACAAAAATATCATTACCGAAAAACTACTTCAAAGCAGTAACATTAAAAAATACAAGTTTACTGACGACATCGACAAACCATTTATAAGTGAATCCGATTTTTTACAAACCGTTGCTCTATTAAAAAGAAAGAAGAATATTATTTTACAAGGTCCTCCGGGAGTTGGGAAAACTTTCATAGCCAGAAAATTGGCTTATGAAATAATGCAAGAAGTTAAAGATGCAAACATTGAAATGGTGCAGTTTCACCAATCATACAGCTACGAAGATTTTATTCAAGGACTAAGACCAACACAAAAAGGCGGTTTTGATTTAAGAGACGGAATTTTTTATTCATTCTGTCAAAGAGCATTGGCACATCCCGACAGACCTTTCTTTTTTATTATAGATGAAATAAACAGAGGAAATCTGAGTAAAATATTCGGAGAATTGATGATGCTAATTGAAGCAGATAAAAGAGAAGAAAAATTTGCACTAAAATTAACTTACGCAGAAGACGAAGAAGACCGCTTTTATGTTCCTTCAAATTTATACATCATTGGAACTATGAACACGGCAGACCGTTCATTAGCCATTGTTGATTATGCTTTAAGAAGACGATTTGCTTTTATTACACTTCAACCTGATTATGGTAATAATTTCCGTTCATTCCTTGCTTCAAAAGGTTTATCTGCTGGAATGGTTGAACATATTTGTTCAGCAGTTACAAAAGTTAACAGCAAAATAAAAGAGGATATTAATCTTGGTGAAGGGTTTCAAATAGGACACAGTTATTTCTGCACTTTTACTACGAATGAAGATGAAAATAAATGGTGGAATGAAATTTTAAGTTTTGAATTGAAGCCTCTGCTTGAAGAAATATGGTTTGATGATTCAACAATAGTTTCAGAAGTTTTAAAACAACTGTCAAGATAAGTAATGCAAATACCTATTGAAAATATTTACTACTTACTCTGCTATGCTTGGAACAAGCTAGATGAGAAAGAACGTGTAAATGTTTCGATAGACGATAAGACAGAACTTCTTGACCTTTTTGCAAAGATTTTAATTAATGCTTCAAAAATGCTTTTGAAAAGAGGCATTGATAAAAATTATATTGACTACACAGAAGAACTAGCAGGCGTAAAAGGCAAAGTTCAAATTAGTCAGACATTGAAAAGCAATTTACTTTTTAAGCAAAGAACCATTTGCACATTTGACGATTTCTCCGCCAACATAATTTCAAACCGTATTTTGGTTTCAACCATTTATAGACTTACGAGAACCAAAGGACTTGACAAGCAGCTAAAAAATGAATTGGTTAGTTTACAAAGAATGTTATCAGACATTGAACAAATTGAAATTACAAATTCACTTTTTAAGCAGGTAAAACTGAATAGAAACAACCGTTTCTATGGATTTGTAATGAATGTTTGTCAAATTATTTATGAAAGCACTTTGCCATCTGAGGAACAAGGAAAATATAAGTTCTCCGACTTCACAAGGGATGATAAAAAAATGAATCAATTGTTTGAATCGTTTATTAGAAACTTCTATAAAATCGAACAACAGAAATACAAGACAGTAAAAAAGGAAACTATTAAGTGGCAATTTGATAACACAGACAAAGATAGTTACCAATATTTACCGCAAATGGAAACCGATATAACTTTAGAAAATGACGAAGAAAAAATAATAATTGATGCAAAGTTTTACCGTGAGACAATGACTTTGAATTACGATAAGGAACGCATAAAATCAGCGAACTTATATCAGTTATTCAGTTACCTGCTCAACCAACAAGACACAAACTTAAAAACACATAATGCAACAGGCATTTTGCTTTATCCGACAATTGAAACAGACTATAATTTAAATTTCAAATACAATGAACATAAAATACAAATCAGAACAATTAACTTAAATTCCAATTGGAGAAATATATCATCACGTTTAAAAGAAATAATTGAGGTGGACAAAAAAGCCATCGCACAGGTGTAAGCACATTTGCAATTCGCACGAGCCAACGCACAGACCAAAAATTGCAAAAGAGCTTTCACCTTTCCAACGCAAAAGAAAAATTGAATTAAAAAAATTCCAACGCTTTAAAAAAATTAAAAATACGCAATGCACAGCCGACACTCAATGACACAAAAACTCAATAACGACAATGGTTTACAAGCACGGTGGACAGAACGCCAGCACCTAACAGCACCTACAAGAAATTGGCGGTTCAGTGCTTCGTATGACAGTTTTGTGGTTAAACAAACATTAGTGCTTCGTATGAAGTTTAGTAGTGAAAATCGCCAACTTCTTGTAGCTGCAAACCGTTGTAAGCAAGCCTAGAGAACGACCGTACTCCGAAAAAGCAGACATCTGAAAAACGAACTTTGACATCTTGACAAGAACTAACGAACTGACTTTGGCGACACACAGACCGACCCGATTGTTTTAAAAAATTTTCCCACCGCACATTTTAAAAAATAATTTTAGCCCACCGCACATTGGCACATTTGCAAAACCGCACAAGCCGACACACGACCCAAGTTTTGCAAAAGAGCCAATTTCCCAACGCTCGACAAGAATGTTGAAAATAATTTGAAATAAATGGAAACAAATCAAAAATCTTTTTCTAATTTTGACACATTATGTCAATAGAAGTTATGTCAACAGAAACAATAGGCGAAAAGTTAAGACACATACGAGAAGAAAAGGAACTTCC
>JAUXPH010000067.1 GCA_030683995.1 Lutibacter sp. | reverse complement strand
CCTCTTGAAATATTAAAAAAATATTGGGACTACGACCAATTTATAAGCCCGCAAGAGGAAATTATCGCTTCCGTTTTAAAGGGTGAAAACACCATTGTTTTATTGCCTACAAGTGGCGGAAAATCGATTTGCTATCAAGTGCCTGCCATCATTTTAGAAGGTGTTTGCATCGTCATTTCACCATTGATTGCTTTAATTCACGATCAGGTTAACTATTTAAAGGAAAAAAACATTAAAGCCATCGCTTTAACTTCCCAACTTTCCCAAGATGAAATTGTTGTTGCCTTTGACAACTTACAGTTTGGCGGTTTTAATTTTTTATACCTTTCTCCTGAAAAACTGCAATCAGATTTTATTCAGGAGAAAATTAAACAATTAAATGTTTCGCTTATTGCCATTGATGAAGCGCATTGCATATCAGAATGGGGACACGATTTTAGGCCTTCTTATTTAAAACTAAGCCTGCTGAAAGAATTGCAGCCAAATGCCACTTTTATTGCCCTAACGGCAACAGCCACACAACGGGTTTTGGAAGATATCCAAAATAACTTAGGGTTAAAAGAAGCAAAAATCATTAAAAAATCCTTCAAACGTGAAAATCTCATTTATCACGTTCGGCTTACGGAAGATATTTACGGCAAACTGATTCAAATTTTAGCCAAAATAAACGCTTCAGTCATCGTTTACACCAACAACCGAAAACAAACAAAGGAAGTCTGCAACATTTTGCAGAAAAATAATTTCAAAAGCAGTTTTTACCACGGCGGATTGTCCAATGCCGAAAAAAATGAAGCTTATACCAATTGGATGAGCGACAAAACGCCTATTATGGTAGCCACAAATGCTTTTGGAATGGGCATCAATAAACTGAATGTCAGGGCTGTTATTCACATCAACATACCAAACAGCCTGGAAAATTACATTCAGGAAGCGGGAAGAGCGGGAAGAGACGGAAAAACCTCTTATGCCATCATTTTAGCCAATAAAACAACGCTTTATGAGGCTACGGCCAAATTTGAAGCCAATACTGCAACCACCAAAAACGTAAAAGACGTTTACCATCATTTAAATCAGTATTACGCCATTTCATTTGGTGAAAAGCCGGCACAAATGTTCAGTTTTTCGTTGCAGGAATTCTGTGTAACCTATAATCTTAACTTGCTGTTGACCTACAATGCCATCAAGGTTTTGGAAAGGGAAAATATTGTTTTGCTCGATGAAAATTACAACAAAAAATCAACCCTCAAATTTTTGGTCAACAACCATCAAATTTTCGAATATCTAAGCAACCATCCTTCAACAAATGAACTTATTAAACTCATTTTAAGAAGTTATGGCGGTATTTTTGAACATTTAACCATTATTAATGAATACAAACTTTCCAAAAAATTAAATTGTTCAAAAAATGAAGTGGTTAAACAGCTCAAAGAATTGCACAGCAACGGCATAGTTCATTACAGTTATGAAAACACAACTTCCCGACTTTCATTTTTAATTGCAAGGGACGATAATTACACCATCAACAGCATTTCAAAAAATATTGAGCAGCAAAATAATTTAAAATCGGAAAAACTAAAAGCCGTTATTTCCTATATTGAAAACACGAAAACCTGCCGAAGCATCCAATTTCTTTCCTATTTTAATGAATTTGAAACTGAGCCCTGTGGCACTTGCGATAATTGTTTGGCAAAAAAAGCAAAAAACACTGCAACACAAACCATTTTGAAACAAATCATTGAATTGCTGAAAGATCGTGTGCTTTCTTCCCAGGAATTGGTTGTGTTGCTGGATTATTCGGAAACTGAAATTTTAAATTCATTGAAAATTCTCCTCGAAAAAAATAAAATAACGATAACTTCGCAAAATAAATTTAAACGCACTTTTTAATGAGAGATTTACGCATTGTATTTATGGGAACTCCAGATTTTGCAGTTTCAACGTTAGACGCCCTTGTTACAGCAAAATTTAACGTGGTTGGCGTTGTAACTGCACCCGACAAACCTGCAGGTAGGGGACAAAAAATGCAACAATCTCCCGTAAAGAATTACGCGTTAGCGCACAACTTAACTGTTTTACAGCCCAGCAATTTAAAAAGCGAAGAATTTCTCACCCAATTAAAAAGCCTAAACGGCAATTTACAAATTGTTGTTGCTTTTAGAATGCTGCCTAAAGCGGTTTGGCAACTTCCCAAATACGGCACCTTTAATTTACACGCATCGCTTTTGCCAAATTACAGAGGTGCCGCGCCCATAAATTGGGCCATCATTAACGGTGAAACAAAAACCGGGGTTTCCACTTTTTTTATTGATGAAAAAATTGATACCGGAAACATTATTTTACAAGAGGAAATTACAATTGGGAAAGATGAAACTTTGGGAGAATTGCACGACAAATTAATGGAAATTGGTAGCAGATTGGTGGTTAAAACAGTTCAACAAATTGAAAAAGGAATTGTAAAAGCCATAAAACAGCCAGAAATTGAAGAAAAATCGGCCCCAAAAATATTTACGGAAACCTGCAAAATCAATTGGAATGATTCCTTATCCAATATTTACAATTTAATAAGAGGTTTAAATCCAACTCCTGCTGCTTGGACCACCCTCATCAATAACAAAGAAGAAATTAAGGTTAAAATTTACAATGTAAAAAAGGAATCTGCATCACATCAACATAAAACCGGAACCTTAATAACTTCCAAAAATGAAATCAAAGTTGCGGTAACCGGAGGCTATATCATTATAGAAAGTTTACAGCTCGCCGGCAAAAAACAAATGGACAGCAAAAGTTTGTTAAATGGCTTCCGATTTCAAGAAAATGCACACTTGCAATAAACCCCATATTTTATTGGGCTTTTGGCATATTTTACCAATAACGGCTCAGGTTATTAACATTTACCCTTATTTATCAACAAAATGATCACTTTTTTGGGCAAAAACTTGCACAAACCCTTATTCCGTATAACTTTGTTAAGCTATTTAGTGGCAAAATATGTTTAACCAATTAATTTAACATTTAAATTTATGAACAAATCAGATTTAATTGATGCAATGGCAGCTGATGCCGGTATCACAAAAGCAGCCGCGAAAGCAGCTTTAGAATCATTAACAGAAAATGTAACTGGCGCTCTTAAAAAAGGAGATAAAGTAGCTTTAGTTGGATGGGGAACTTGGTCTGTATCTAAAAGAGCAGCAAGAGAAGGAAGAAATCCTCAAACTGGAAAAACAATTAAAATTGCAGCAAAAAACGTTGTAAAATTTAAAGCAGGAGCTGGACTAAGCGATGCAGTAAACTAATATGTAAGAATTGTTTCTTATAACATTAAACTCTCTAAAAAATACTTAGAGAGTTTTTTTTATTGATAAATTTTATTATATTTATTAATTCATAACTATTGTATGTTAACAAAAAATCCATCAAAAGGCAGATTACTGGTTGCAGAACCTTCCATTTTAAATGACAAAGCATTTAACAGATCCGTTATTTATTTAACGGAACACAGTGAAGATGGATGTGTTGGGTTTATTTTAAACCGGCCTTCAAAATTTGTCTTAAACGATTTAATTCCTGAAATTAATTGTGATTTCAAAATTTATAATGGCGGTCCGGTTGAACAAGAAAACCTATATTTCATTCATAATTCTCCTGATTTAATTCCCAACAGCATCCAAATTGACAAAAATATGCATTGGGGTGGCGATTTTGAAACATTGAATGAATTATTGAATAACAATGTTTTGAAAGCTACCGATATTCGTTTTTTCTTAGGATATTCTGGTTGGTCTGTTGAACAATTAAAAGAAGAATTAAACGAATCTTCTTGGGTGGTCACAGAAAATAAATATCCAAATTTATTGCAGGTAAACAGTGCTACTTTGTGGAAAAACCAATTGATGGAATTTGGCGGAGAATACCAAATTTGGGCAAATGCCCCTAAAAATCCCGCATTAAATTAACTTGCTTAATTCCAATGCCAATGCTGAAGAAACTTTTGTGCTGAAAATGGCCTTTTTATACTGTGTAACCGGCTGAATACCCACAATAACATTGGTGATAAAAATCTCATCTGCTTTTTGCAAATCGAAAGGTGAAATTTCAGTTTCTTCTAACGAATAATCATCACTTTTTGAAACAATTTCGATAATCTTTTTTCTTGTGATTCCTTTGATGCAACCTTCCGTAATTGACGGCGTTTTAATTTTATTTCCATTAACCGTAAAAATATTTCCGTTGATGGCTTCAACAACCATTTTTCTCTCATTGACCAAAATACAATTGTCGAAACCATTTTCCGAAGCATAAATACTGGCCAAAACATTGGCTATTTTGTTGGTTGTTTTTAAAGTAGACAAAATGTCGGAATTGAGGTAATAATCCTTAAAGATATCCACAGAATAAGTTTCTTTCACCAAAATAGTCAATGGTGAAGCAACAATTAAATAATCAATTTGGTTGGTTGTTGGATTGTAAAGTCCGCCTTGCTTTCTAAAAACAGTCAACCGAACCCTTGCGTTTTCCAGGTTATTTTGTGCTGCCGTTTTCATCAATTCACTTTCAAAAAATTCCATCGTAAAATTTAAGGGAATCTCCATCCGCAACATTCTCATAGAGGCCATTAACCGAAAATAGTGGTCTTCTAAAAAATATATTTTTGAATCGGCTATTTTAATCGTTTCAAACAGCGCATCGCCGTAGTTGAAAGCCCTGTTATCGTAATTTAACATTGCTTTCGATTTATGCACCATAATGCCATTAAAATTGACCATAACTTAAATATATTTTGAAACAAAACTACATAAAAAAACCTTGAAGCGCTTCAAGGTTTTATATAACTCGCTTCATTTTTAAGCGCCAATAGTTCTTTTTAGTTCTTCTATTTGATTTTCCCAGAACATTTTTGATTCTTCAATTTCATCTTCGGCAGCAAAATCGGTAATAATTAAAGAAACATCTTTGGTAATTTCATCTACTTCAATCCTAAACTCAAAAAACGTTTTATCTTCCCCGTCATTGAGCCACTTAAATTTAATTTTTTCATCTGGACGCTCTTGCAGCACTTTGGCTTTTTCTTCTGATCCATTCCAGATAAAAGTATAGATCTCGCCCCTTGAATTTACGTTGTCTGCAAACCATTCTGAAAGTCCGGAAGGTGAACCAAAATACTGGTATAACATATGTGGCGAAGCCTGTATTGGAAATTCCATTTCAAATTTTAATTTTGTAATCATAGTCTCTTTTTAAAAAGCACAATATATATAAATATTCTATTTAAAAAAAATTATATTTTAAAAATTAAATGTATTTTTTTGCGCTCCGAAAGTTTTATTTTTTATATTTGCACCCTCAATAAATGGCGTGGTAGCTCAGTTGGTTAGAGCGTCGGATTCATAACCCGGAGGTCTCCAGTTCAATTCTGGATCACGCTACTTACAAATCAAGGACTTAAGTTTTTTAACTTAGGTCTTTTTTCTTTTGGAGTGAGGAATTGCGTGCCAAAAATTATCCGAACTCCTTTATTTTTAATAGCCTGAGGTTTTAAATGGTGCAACAAACAAACAAAAAACCCAAGCGAATGCCTGGGTTTTAACATCTAAGAAATTATTCGATAAATTTTGTGTTGATAGGCCATTAAACAATAGTCAAAAAATTGGCCAAATCAGTCCAACTTTTTCCATTCATCCACAGAATTTAAAAACGCCATGTTTTATTTTTATTTTGGACTATTTGTTGTGGTTTTTTTAGGTTTTTTTTCGCCCGGCAATCCTTTTTCATTGATTGCCATTGCTGTACAAACTCCATCTTCAATTTCTAAGAAAAAATCTACGTGGCTGCGGCTCATCCCTGTTCCGGCAGCGCCTGAATTTGACGTTCCCCAACTCCAATCTGCAGTCAAAGTGCAAACACCACTTACACAATCATCAGTCGGTATAACACATTCACCATCAACAACAGAATATTTTTTGTTTATGTCACCGCATCGCTTTGTAAAATGGAAATCTTGCAGCGAAACTTTATGAACTCCAGGTTCATCGATTGCAATTTCAGAAGGAGGCGAATCAGAACTGGTTTTACCTTTTGCTACGCTTTCAGCTAATTTAGGAGAACTTTTGTCAAGTTCTTTTGTTATTGTCATTGGTTTATGCTGTCTTTTTCCTGAAGCTTGTCCGCTGGCAGCATCTCTGTAATTTTTTACTTCAGTCACAGAATTATCTATAACACTTACATTGAATTCAGATTTCGCTTGGTAGTAATCGTAGCCTCTCTTTCCCGATGCCTGACCAGTTGCAACATCTCTAGGTGCTTTTACATTATATTCAAACGCAATAGAATAACCAGTTTCTGTAGCGCTTACCAGGCACTTAACATTTTTTTTTAAATCATAGCCTGTCGATTTTGCAGAAGATTCTTGAGCAAATAATTGATTTGTGATAACTGTAATAGCGATAATCGCTATTGTAATGAATTTTGTTTTCATAATTCCTAAAGTTTAAATTTTTAATTTTTTTAGTTGTTGTGTAATAAATACTTATTTCAAAAGTTGCACGCCTTTAATAATAATAATTTTAATTGATCTTAAGTAAGATAACAAACTATATCAGCTTGTTATTAAATTAGTTACCTATTATGTTACAAAAAACATATTGTTTACAGAAATTATTTCTGGAGTACCTGAAATACCTGTGTTGGTTCTTACCAAATAATTGCCTGAAGTGTTTTGGACTTTAGAAAATTGTATAAATACTAAAATTAAAGCACTTACAAAAAGTAATTTTTGGTCCATTCTAAGTTAGTTTATTAAATCTTCCTCAATTTACTGGCGGAGAAAATAAAGAAACCTATTTTATTTGTTTATTACCTAGAAATCAAATGTATAAAAATTATTTTTATGAGAATTGTCATTTTCAATATTTAACATAGTCAATAAAATGTTTGGGGCAATTAAAGTATTTTACAGCATTATTTTTTTATCCAAATTGCATTCAAGAAAACATAAAATTTGGAAATTGGTTTTCGATAAGCTATAAATCACAAAACTTTCTGAAGAAAATATTAAGGCATAAAAAAGCCTATCAGAATGATAGGCTCTACTTTGTAAAAAGGTAAATATATCTTAAATAACTTTTACGTTAATTGCGTTTAATCCTTTTTTACCTTCCTGTAAATCGAATTCAACTTCGTCACCTTCGCGTACTTCGTCGATTAATCCAGAAATGTGTACAAAATGTTCTTTGTTTGAACCATCTTCTTTTATAAATCCAAATCCTTTGGCTTCATTGAAGAATTTTACTGTCCCTTTACTCATCTTTAAAAAATTTAAAATAATATTAGCGACAAATGTAATAATTAATTTTTAATTTCCCAATTTTAAAAAAAATAATTTTACACCTTAAAATAGTCCGTAAATTACTGCTTTATAAAATGTTACTTGATGCTTGACGTGGCTATTTTCCAGTTATAATCCAACAATTATATTGCTGAATTTCAAGGATATTTTCACTTTAGACCAATATCCGTTGACATAAAAGTTTCGGTTTATTTTTCCACCGGAAATTTCCCCGATTGCCCCCATTCAGACCAGGAGCCATCATACAAAACGTTTTTATTTTTTTCTGAAATGAATTCACTTGCCAACAAAATTATGCAGGCCGTAATTCCGGAACCGCAAGTAAAAGCCAAGGGCTTATTTTCATTATTTAAGTTTTTGAAAATTTCTTTCAGTTCTTTTTTTGATTTCATTTTTCCCTGATGCAACACTTTTTCAAAAGGAAGATTAAAGGATTTTGGAATGTGTCCGCTGGCCATATTTTCTCTAGGTTCCGGACTTAAACCACTAAACCTTTCTTTGGAACGCGCATCAACAACCAACATTTTTTTTGATTCGATATTTTCTAATAGTACAGCTGAATCTACCACCAAATCCGATTGGTAATTAGCCGTAAAATTCCCTGAAAAATTTTTGTTAATGCCAATATTTTCTGTTGGGAAATTAGCGCTTTTCCAAGCCGACAATCCACCGTCCAAAACAGCAATTTTGGAATGTCCCATCGCCTTAAACATCCACCAGACTCTCGGACTCGTGTAAACGCCTAAATTGTCATAAACAACAATAAAGCTGTCGTTGTTAATTCCCAGTTTTCGGCATTCGACTTCAAAAACCTTTTCATTGGGCATCATATTCGGAATTGGATTTTCCTTGTCCAAAAACACTTTTTCCATATCAAACTGAAGAGCTCCTTTAATCTGGATATTTGTAAATTCGGGGATTAAACTGGATTTATTTTCCCTGGGACTGGCATCTAAAATAACCAAATTAGGATTTTCAAGCTTTTCAAAAAGCCAAGCTGCGGAAACAATCGGATTTAAATTCATAAGAAAAATTACGAATGTAAACGATAAATTTCCCTGATATCTTCCAATATCTTTTCAAAATCAATTTTTAAATCGATTAATTTACCGCTATGAATATCCCAAACCCAACCGTGAACCGTAATCCGTTTTTCAAGCAACGCTTTTTGCACATCGGCAGTTTTTAGCACATTGATGCACTGTTCCTGTACATTTAATTCCACCAGCCTGTTGTATTTTTCGTCTTCACAAGCAATTAAATTGAGTTCGCTTTTATGCAATCTGTAAACATCACGTATATTCCTTAACCACGGATTTAACAATCCCAGATCTTCCGATTGCATAGCTGCTTTTACGCCACCGCAATAATAATGTCCGCAAATAACCAAATGTTTAACTTTTAGGTGCGTTACCGCATAATTGATGACAGACATCACATTTAAGTCGGTATTTGGAACCATATTGGCGATATTTCTGTGCACAAAAACATCTCCAGGCCCAACACCCATCAATTCTTCCGCAGAAACACGGCTGTCTGAACAGCCGATATACAGAATTTCTGGTTTTTGTCCTGATGATAAATTTTTAAAATAATTTTCATCAATTTGAAGTCTTTCTTCAATCCATTTTTTATTGTTGCTAAAAATTTTTTCGATGTTCAATTTCCTGATTTTTTAAATTATTCTTTTATTTTTTTAGGGTTAATTGGTTCTCCATCTTCAAAATATTCCCAATTCCCAATCTTTTGGTCATTTTCATAAATACCTTTACGAACCAATTTTCCCGCTACATTGTAATATTTTGCCGGTCCGTGCAATTTTCCGTTTTGGTATTGCAAATCGTCCAATAAAATTCCTTCCGAAGAATATCGAAGCAATTTACCGTGCAATAACCCCTTTTTATAGTTTGCTGTTTCAGCTATTTTTCCGGGTGCAAAATACGTTGTTGATATACCATTTAGCAAACCGTTTTCATAATTTTCTTCTGAAACAATTGTTTTTCCGTCGGTATTGAAATACAACCATTTGCCAATTCGGTTTTTGCCGTTCATAATTCCTTCGCTTTCAAGTATTCCGTCGTCATAAAAATAACTGACTTTGGCATTGTCGTTGTCTTCAGAAAAAGTTTTAACAATCATTGGATGCGCACTATTTAGTTCATTGTAATAATTAAAAACACCAATTTCTTTGCCCGCCTTAAATTGACCTTCATAACGAATATTATTATTGTCGTAGTATTTTTTCCAAACGCCTGTGCGCCTTCCCTGCGCGTCAAGCTGGTTTATTATTTCCTGTGAAACTGCAGTTCCTGAAATCAACAATACCAAAAAAACCAACAAACTTCTTAAGAATAACTTTTTCATCATATTTCGTATTTATTCAACCTGAATGGTATTCACCCAATCGTATAATATTTGGTATTGATTTTCGGACAAACCCAATTCCTTATGCACCAATACGTAGCTTTTTAAGGGCATTTCCCTTTCATTCAACACTTCTTTTAGGTCTTTTATAATATGTTGTTTCTGGTCTTTATTATACGTGGTCCATTCAGAAAAATTCAATTTTTCTTTTCCTTCCTTTATATGTTGCGCCAAAAACCACGATGCCGGAGCAATTTCGCTGTACCAAGGATATTTTGTGGAATTTGAATGACAGTCTGCACACGAAGTTTGAATAATTTTATTCACTTCCACAGGAATTTCCATCACCGTGCTTATCGCATTCATTTCACTTTTTGAATCATTTTTTTCAATTTTAATAAATTGAATTAAAATGAACAAGGCTAAAATTATTAAAAGTAATCTTTTCATAGGTTAAAGTTTTAAAATTTCCTGCAATTGTGCTTCTGAAATGGTTAATAATTTAGGTTTCATTAATCTTGGCGTTAATTCTTTCCATTTGCTGTTTTGCTTGAAAATATTTTTAAAAATGGTTTTTGCTTCATTTAACTCGCCATTATTCGCCAAAGTTACGGCATACCAATATTTCATTTCCAAATTATCCGGATTTAATTGTTGCGCCTTCATATAATGTTCTTTCGCCAATGTATTGTCGCCCACTTCCACCGCCAAATCACCTTTATTCATAAAATCATAAGCAGTATGGATGGTTAACAATCTTCTCATTTCCTTCAGCGGATTTTCGCTGTCTTCCACGCGCAAATCCACCACTTTATCTTCCCAGCTGTTTCCGGTGGTTTTGGCTTTAACGACCAATATTGCGGCCGATTGTTTGCCTCGAATATCGCCGCCTTCATTTTGTGCCGCTTCCATCGCCGCCAACATTCGTTCTGCCAAAGTTCCTGTTGATTTTTTAAAAGCTTCTGCCATCGCTGGCCAAACGGTATTTTTATCCATCAAATTTGCCTGAACAGAAAAATTATCGCCAATGATATGTCCGGCAGCTTCAATGCAATTTTTTCCGGTAAATGCTTCCACATTTCCGTGAACATCCAAAATTGCCAATTGTCGCACTTCCCTGCCTTCATCCAATTTTAACAACGTTTCCACCGCCATTTTTGGCGTTAAACCGTTTTCCAGCAAGCTTAAACCGCGTGGACCAAAAGACGGATTCACAAACGATTGCGTGGCAACTACGCCAACGCCCGCTTGGCCCCAAGTAACAATACTGCCAACAGAAAACCAATGCGATTGCACCGCAACGCCCATTTCACCGGTTACAATATCTCTTGCAACAATGGAATAGGTATGAGCAAAAGGTTGTTTTTTGGAATAAACTTGTTGGGAAATAACTGGAATACTGCATAATAGTGCCATAAATACTGAAATTAATAACCTCATAATTCATCAATTTTAAAAATTTAAAGATATGCCAATCTTTTTGTAAATTTAAACATAATTTTTTTTGATTATGGAAATTTCAAATTTTTGGTTTTACACCATTATGATTGTGGTGATTTTGCACGTAGTTGTTGGTTTCGCCTATTTACTTTTTAAATTATCACCGAAAAAAAAGACAAAAAAAGAAGATGAAATTGCGGGAAAAGACAATTTTTAATTCCGGCTTCGGTATCCTATGATTAAACCAAATTTTTTGGTATAAATTTTTACTATTTTTCAAGCTGCATATTTCATTGTATCCACATATGGAGTTCCTCGTTGAACTACAGCAAAAGCCCTTCCTAATAATTTATTTCTAATAA
>JAUXPH010000037.1 GCA_030683995.1 Lutibacter sp. | reverse complement strand
GAGTTATTTCCAGTTCAACAAGCTAAATATCAGCATTATTTTTCAAAATTAAATAATCACGTTAATAATTAAATAAAAAATCTCAAGGTTCTTGAACCCCGAGATTTTTTATGTTTACACAGTTTATTGGATACTACCGTTTTTTTATGCGCTATTTACTACATTTGCGCTTATGTACTTTTTATACAACTTACTTATTTTGTTTGCCGGTTTTGTTTTAAAAATAACGGCTCTTTTCAATAAAAAAATCAAACTTTTTATTGATGGAAGAAAACAAACATTTTTTAAACTGCAACAAGCAATTTCAGAAAAAGATGAAGTTATTTGGATGCATTGCGCTTCTTTGGGCGAATTTGAGCAAGGAAGGCCCATTATTGAAAAACTAAAACTAAAATTTCCAAACAGAAAAGTGGTGCTGACATTTTTTTCGCCATCAGGATATGAAGTCCGTAAAAATTATGAATATGCCGATGTGGTTTGTTATTTGCCTTTAGATTCAGCTAAAAACGCAAAAAGATTTCTTGATATTGTTCACCCAAAATTGGCCATTTTTGTGAAATATGAATTTTGGCCAAATATGTTGAAGGAACTTAACATTAGAAATATTGAAACTTTGCTGATTTCCGGAATATTCAGGGAAAATCAGCTGTTTTTTAAAGGATATGGAGCTTGGATGCGCAAATCGCTGACTGCTTTTTCTCATTTTTTTGTGCAGGACGAAAACTCCAAACAATTGCTTAACAGCATCAACTTCAATAATGTTACCGTGAGCGGCGATACGCGTTTCGACCGGGTTTTTGAAATTACCCAACAAAACAACAAGCTTCCGTTTATTGAAGAATTTATCGACAATAAATACACGCTTGTTGCTGGAAGTACTTGGAAAGAAGATGAATTGATGTTGGTGGATTATATCAATAATAAGGCTTCAGAAAATGAAAAATTTATTATTGCCCCGCACAATATCAACCCAAAAGATATTGCAGATTTGAAAAACAGCATTTCAAAAAAAGTGGTATTGTTTTCAGAAAAGGACGATAAAAATCTTTCCGACTATCAAGTGTTTATTATTGACACTGTTGGAATTCTGACCAAGATTTACAGCTATGCAACAATTGCGTATGTTGGTGGCGGATTTACAAAAACGGGCGTTCACAATGTTTTGGAACCGGCAACTTTTGGCATTCCAATACTTATTGGCCCAAATTATCATAAATTTAATGAAGCCGTTGATTTGGTGAAAAATAAGGCTTGCTTTGTAATTGATGATTCTAAAGAATTATCTTTGCATTTAGACAAATTTTTTCAGTCAGATGAATTGAGACTGAAAACAGGCAAAATCGCAAAAAAACAGGTGGTTGATAAAACAGGAGCAACTTCAAAAATTTTAGAATTTATAGCAAAATGAGAGAAAAACTAGAAAAATATTATTCGTTTGTTTTTGAAAAGGAATTGATAGATGAAATTGTTCAGGTAGGCGTATATAAAAAATTGCGCGAAAATGAAATATTGGTCGATTTAGGCGATAAAATGAAAGGCATTCCTTTGTTGTTGGAAGGTGCCATTAAAATTGTGCGCGAAGATAAAAACGGAGAGGAAATTTTATTGTATTTTTTGGAACGCGGCGACACTTGCGCCAGTTCGTTTGCGAGCGCCATCTCCAATGGCAGATGCGGAATTAGAGCCACCGCAGAAAAGGAATCTGAAATTATTTTTCTTCCGAAGGAAAAACTGGATGAATGGATGTTAAAATATAAATCCTGGCGAACTTTTGTGATCGAAAGCTATAACATTCGGTTAAATGAAATGATGGAAACCATCGATAGTTTGGCTTTTATGAATATGAGTGAGCGACTGTATAAATATTTGACGGACAAAGCCCAAATTATGAGAGAAACCTCACTAAACACAACGCACCAAGACATCGCATACGATATGCATACTTCCCGTGTCGTTATTTCACGATTGCTGAAACAACTTGAAAATGAGGGAAAAATAAAACTGCACAGAAATAAGATTGAGATCCTGGAATTTTAAATTATGTGATGATAATCACAAAATAATTTAAAATTTAAGATATTTTTGATAGTTATAAATATATATTATGGATTTTATTATGCAACCTTGGGAATGGTATGTTGCCGGTCCTGTAATTTCGTTTGTTATGTTTTTGCTCTATTATTTTGGTGAACGATTTGGGGTGTCATCAAATCTGGAAACATTTTGTTCCATTGGCGGAGCGGGAAAGTTTGTTAATTATTTTAAAATTGACTGGCGAGAGAATTTATGGAATCTAATTTTTATTGCCGGGTCTATTGCTGGCGGTTTTATAGCATCAAATTATTTAACTACAACAGACGCGGTTGCCATAAATCCGCAAACGGTAAAAGATTTGGCCGATATTGGAATTATGAACGCAGGACAAACTTATTTGCCCGATGAAATTTTCAGTATTGATACGATGCTCACTTTAAAAGGATTTGCTATTTTAATCATCGCAGGTTTTTTGGTTGGTTTTGGCGCACGTTGGGCTGGTGGCTGCACATCTGGCCACGCAATTGTTGGTTTGAGCAATTTAGAATTGGCCTCATTAATCGCCGTAATTGGCTTTTTTATTGGAGGCTTAATAATGACTTGGTTAATTTTACCCCTAATATTTTAGCATCATGAAATATATAAAGTTTTTTTTAGTGGGGATACTTTTTGGAATTGTGATGAGCAAGGCCGAAATAATTTCGTGGTACAGAATATACGAAATGTTTAAGTTCCAGTCGTTTCATATGTACGGAATAATTGGTTCTGCAATTGTATTGGGAATGATAAGCATGTTTTTATTCAAGAAAAAAATGGTAAAAACGTTTAAAGGAGATGATATTCATGTAATGCCTAAAAAAGAAGGATTGTCACGCAATCTTTTGGGCGGAATCCTTTTCGGATTAGGCTGGGCATTGGCCGGCGCTTGTCCGGGACCAATGTTTGTGCTCATCGGCAAAGGTGTTGTTTCCATTTTGGTGGTCATTTTCGGAGCTACGTTGGGAGCATTTTTCTATGGACTTTTTAAAGATAAACTGCCTAATTAGGTCTAAAAATGAAAATACACGACATTGTTGCAGCTAATTTTTCTGATTTATTTGAAGAAAATTTACGGACTGAAATTTGTAACAATGGCATTTTAAAAACTGTTGAGGCTGATAAAATAATTATAGATGTTAGGACGGATATTGAGTTTATTCCATTAATTGTATCAGGAATTGTAAAAGTTAAGCGACGCGACGGAAAAGGAAACGGAATTTTTTTGCATTATTTAACGGCAAAACAAACCAGCGCAATCGCCATAACTTATGCAATTGAAAATAAAAAATGCGACATTAGGCTGAAAGCCGAAAGTAACGTAACCTACATTGCAATTCCATCGAAAGTTGTAATTTCGTGGTTTTTAAAATACAGCACGTGGCGTTCTTTTTATTTTAAATTAAATCATCAGCAAACAGCGTTTTTAATTGAGAAAATTAACGATATCGCTTTTGAAAATTTAGAGTTCAGGTTGTTAAAATATTTGGAATATAACAGTTTAATTACCAATGAAAACACCATCAATAAAAAACATTTTGACATTGCACGCGATTTAAAAGTTTCCCGGGAAGCCATATCAAGGATTCTGGAAAAACTGGAAAAAGATGAAACAGTAACATTGGGAAGAAATAAAATTACCCTGAATTAATGGAGTTATTAGACAAATTCGGAAGAAAAATCACCTATTTGCGATTGGCAGTCACCGACCGTTGCAATTTGCGTTGCCAATATTGTATGCCAGCTCACGGAATTGATATTGTGGACAGAAAAGAACTGCTTTCCTATAAAGAAATGTACCGAATTACCCGTGTACTTTCCGAATTGGGTGTTAATAAAGTCCGTTTAACAGGCGGAGAACCTTTTGTGCGAAAAGATTTTGTGAATTTTTTGGAATCGCTTTCTTTTAATGATAAACTGGAGGAAATTAATATTACCACCAACGGCGCTTTAATTTCAAACCATATCGATAAATTGGAAGCTTTTAAAATCAATGCCATTAATTTGAGTTTGGACAGCCTTCAGAAGGAAAAATTTGCAAAAATTACCCGAAGAGATGTTTTCGACAGTGTTTATGACACTTTTGTAAAGCTGGAGAAAAGCAGTTTAAAATTAAAACTGAATGTGGTTGTGCAGTCGGGCGTCAATACCGATGAGATCATCGACTTTATTGAACTTACCAAAAACAAGGATATTGCAGTTCGTTTTATTGAAGAAATGCCTTTCAACGGAAAAGGGCAAAGATTGATGCAAGAAGTTTGGAATTTCAAAAAAATACTGAACCTTATCAAAAACAATTATACGGATGTGGAATCTATTTTATCCAAAAAATCTTCTACCTCAGTAAATTATCGAATTCCAAATTATCTGGGAACTTTTGGTATTATCCCGGCGTTTACCCGCACTATTTGCAACGATTGTGACCGAATTCGCATTACTTCAACAGGAATGTTTAAAAACTGTCTTTTTGACGGAGGCGTTTTTAACGTTCGTGATTTTATAAGAAATGGCGCAAGCGATGACGAACTTAAAAAACTGTTTATCGATACCGTTCATCACAAACCGGAAAACGGATTTATAGCTGAAGCTGCTCGGGAAAACGTTGTTTCGGAAAGTATGTCAACCATTGGAGGGTAAACCAATTGATAATTACTAACCACTAATTTATATGAGCTTAACCACAGTAAAAGAAGCCTTAGAAATCGTTGTCAATAATTCTCAAAATTTCGGAATAGAAAAAGTTGATTTTTTGAATTCCTGCGGAAGAATTTTGAAGGAGAATATTTTTGCAGATCGCGATTTCCCGCCATTTGACAGGGTAAGTATGGACGGAATTGCGATTTCCTCAGAAGCATTTAACAACGGACAAAGGAAATTTAATATTGAAGGAATTCAGGCTGCAGGAAGTGCGCAATTAACGCTTCAAAATACCAGCAATTGTATGGAAGCGATGACGGGCGCAGTGCTGCCAAAAAATACCGATGCCGTTATTCAATATGAATTGTTGACTATTGAAAACGGAACTGCAACTATAAATTTAGATGCTTTAAAAAGCTTTCAGAATATTCATTTAAAAGGAACCGACAAAAAGCAGGGCGATTTGCTGATCAAAGAAAACACCCTCATTTCTCCTGCCGAAATTGGCGTTTTTGCCACCGTTGGAAAATCCACCGTAAAAGTTGCAAAACAGCCAAAAGTAATCATTGTTTCAACCGGCAATGAATTGGTTGAAGTTGGCGAAATCCCGGCCGATCATCAAATTAGAAGAAGCAATGTTTTTACGATGGTTTCTTTGTTGGAAAAACTGCATATAAAAGCCGACACCTTGCACATTTTGGACGATAGAGAAGTGCTTTTAACCAAAATAGAATCGTTATTGAACAATTATGATGTGCTTGTATTCAGCGGTGCGGTTTCCAAAGGAAAATTCGATTTTATTCCCGAAGTGTTAAATGAATTGGGCGTTGAAAAACTTTTTCACGAAGTAAAACAACGTCCGGGAAAACCATTTTGGTTTGGCAGAAAAGTCTACACTGAGCGGAGTCGAAGTGAAACAACAATTTTCGCGCTTCCCGGAAACCCTGTGTCAACTTTTGTAAATTGTATAAAATATTTTAATCCGTGGTATTGTAAATCCGTTGGATTGAATTTTGAAAACAAACAGCAGGCCATTTTAAGTGAAGATTTTTATTTTAAACCAGAGCTGACTTATTTTTTGCAGGTGAAATTGAGCCAAGTTGAAGGCAAATTAATGGCAACACCCATTTCAGGAAAAGGATCTGGAGATTTGGCCAATTTGGTCGAAGCCGATGCTTTTTTGGAATTGCCGGATAATCGCAGTAATTTTACCAAAGGAGAAGTTTTTCCTGTAATTATTTATCGACAGTAATCCGCCATTGCCTAGGCAGTAAAGCAATCTTTCACTTATGGAAAATAAATTTTCTCATATCAATAAAAAAAATCAGCCAAAAATGGTCAATGTTGGTGATAAAAAAGTCACCAATCGCGCTGCAACCGCAAAAGCCACTATGTTTTTAGGCTCAGAAATTATTGCGCATTTTGACGATAAAGAGTTGGTCACCAAAAAAGGTCCGGTTTTCCAAACGGCGATTATTGCGGGAATTCAGGCGGTTAAAAAAACATCGGAACTCATTCCAATGTGCCATCCGTTATTGATAAACGGCGTTGACATTGATATTGAAATTTGCGATAAAGAAAATATTGAGATTGTGTGTACCGTTTCTATCGAAGGAAAAACCGGCGTTGAAATGGAAGCGTTAACTGGCGCGACTATTGCTGCATTGACGGTTTATGATATGTGCAAATCCATTTCGCAAAAAATGGTGATTAAAGAAGTGAAACTGGTGAAAAAATCCGGAGGAAAAAGCGACATAAAAAATGAGTAAACATCAAAAACACGCAAAACTTAAATTAAGGGAAAACGACAATTTTGCGCCGAATGAAATTTCAATTGTTGGCACAAAATGCAGTGTTATTGCTGATTTGGTTCAGCAGGTTTCTGCAAAATTGGCGCAGTATAAATTGGCATATTTAGACGCATCGCATGCTGAAGAAACAGAACAAAATGCAGTTGATTCTTTTACTTTTCACTCTAAGGGAACTGCAAATATTTCAGCAGAAATTGGGCTCAATAAATTCAATCAGCGCATTCAGTTTTCGCAATATGATTTTTTGTTTATCAACGGTAATCATTACCAAGGCGCCAAACAAATATTGATTTTAGACAACGATAAAGAAGCTTCTGTGTTGAAAAGATTGGATCAACTAAACAACATTCAATTTGTTGTAAAATTGACCGATAATGCCAAATATTTCGATTTTTTAGAAGCAAAAAATCCGCAGATTAAAAACTTGCTGTGTTATCAGATTGAGGAAATTGACAAGATTTCAAAGCACATTGAAAATTTAATCAAAGAAAAAATAGCGCCCATTCACGGATTGGTTTTGGCCGGCGGAAAAAGCACCAGAATGGGAACCGATAAGGGCACGCTTAACTTTTATGGAAAAAACCAGCGCGATGTGGCGATTGAATTGTTGGAAAAAAACCATTTAAAAACCTATTTATCTGTTAGGGAAGACCAGGAAATTGGGATAGAGAATAAAATCACCGACAAATTTGTGGGTTTAGGTCCGTTTGGCGCCATTTGTTCCGCGTTTCAGGAAAATCCGGATGTGGCCTGGCTGGTTTTGGCAACCGATTTGCCTTTTGTGAATGATGAAGTGATTAAATTGTTGCTGAATCACAGAAATCCGTCAAAAGCTGCAACCGCAATCAAAGGAAAAAGCAGTGAGTTTCCAGAGCCTTTAATCACCATTTGGGAACCTAAAAGTTACCTGTTATTGTTAAATTATTTAGGCCAGGGATACTCTTGTCCGCGAAAAGTGTTGCTTAATTCCAACATTGAAATTATTGAGGTTGATGATGAATTCATCAGAAATATCAATACTCCTGAGGAATTTAAAGCTGCGCACAAAGAAATAAACGAGGAATAAATTCACAAATTTACCGTGAAACAACATTCAATTTTAAATCGATTATGAACTTCGATAAAGAAAGCTATTTTTTGCGTCAGACCACGTTGCCCGAAATTGGTGTAGCCGGACAAGAACTATTGCGAAAGGCAAAAGTATTGGTGATTGGCTGTGGCGGTTTGGGAAGTCCGGTTGCGGTTTATTTAGCGGCAAGCGGTATTGGAGAACTTCATTTGGTGGATTTTGACACCGTTTCGGTTTCTAATTTGCACCGTCAGGTTTTTTATAAAACGGAAGATATTCATCAGCCAAAAGCAGAAGTGCTGGCCAATGAAATCAAAAAAAGAACGCCTTTCACCAAAGTTACCACAACCAATGAAGCCGTGACTAAAAATTCTATTTTGGCATTGATTTCAGAAGTTGATGTGGTGGTTGACGGAACCGACAATTTGCAGGTAAAATATTTGATAAATGACGCTTGCGTTTTCGCTAAAAAACCTCTGGTTTACGGCTCTTTGTATAAATTCGACGGTTATGCGGCAACGTTTAATGTGTTGGGTGAAGACGGAAATTACAGCTGTAATTTACGGGACGCATTTCCCAAAATCGCTACTGATATTCCCAATTGCGAAGAAGCCGGAACGATGAATCCCATTGTTGGAATGATTGCGCTTTTGCAGGTAAATGAGGTGATTAAGTTAATTACCAAAACGGGTAAATTACTGACCAATCAATTGCTAATTTACAATTCTTTGGAAAATTCACAGCTCAAAATGAAGTTGAAGAAAAACACATCTTTGGACATAAAATCTATTTTCGAAAATTCTGATTATGTGGTTGAAACCTGCGCAAATCAGGATCCTTCTTTGCTGATTTCTGCTTCAGTTTTAAAAGAAAAAATAGGCGATTCATCCTTGGAAATTGTGAGCATTCTTAATAATTCGGAAGAATTTATTCCGTTCAAAGTGCATCAGAAAAAGCCTTACAATGTTTTTGATGTTGAAACTTTTGATCCCAATTTTCAAAAAAACTATGTCATTGTTTGTAAAAAAGGAATTACAAGCTATGAAATTACCTTAAAACTAAAAGAAAAATATCCATTGCTTTCTGTAGTCAGTTTGTCTGAAGGCATCATAAATTATTAAATGCAAAAACCACTAGAATTTTATACTGCTGAAAAAGTTTTTTTTGAGCAGGAACAAAAAAGTTTAAAAAAGCAATTGGCACTTTCAAGTTCCTTGCGACTGATCGTATTTTTAACGGCCGTTGCCGGCATTTATTTCTTTTTTGGCAATGCTAAAATGATGATTTATATAGCGGTAATTGCCGTGATTTTGTTCGTTTATTTATTGACTAAACATGCTAAATTGCAATATAAAAGCGATCTTAACAAAGCTTTAATCGAAATAAATAAAACGGAAATCAACGTATTAAACAGGGATTATTTCTCCTTAAATGGCGGAAATGAATTTATAAATCCTGCGCATCCTTTTAGTTACGACATTGATTTGTTTGGCAAAGGATCTTTTTTTCAATACGCGAACCGAACCGTTACCAACGAGGGAAAACTGAATTTTGTTGGTTTACTGACCAATAATGACATTTTAAACATTCCTAAAAAGCAGCAAGGCATTCAAGAATTAAGTAAAAAACCCAAATGGCGGCAGCGATTTTCTGCATTGGCAAGTTTGGTGAAAGTGGAGCATCCCGCAAAGGAAATTGTCAGCTGGATTCAAAATTACAAATCGGTATTTCCCAAATTTTTGTCCTTTTTGCCAACACTGTTTTCAATAATATCATTGGTTTTAATCGGACTTATAGCTATGCAAATGATCGCCGACCAAATACTGATACTTTGGATTTTTGTCGGATTGGGGATTTCAGGTGTTTATTACAATAAAGTCAACGAGTTGTATAAAGAAGCGAGCAATGCCAAAGACACTTTTAAGCAATACCATAAATTGCTGAATGAAATTGAAACCGCGTCGTTTGATTCTCGAATTTTAAAGGAAAAGCAACAGGAAATTGAGACTGAATCCCAAAAAGCATCTGTTATTTTCGCCAAGTTTTCTAAAATATTGGACGCTTTTGACCAGCGAAATAACCTGATTATCGCTTTTTTTGGAAATGCTTTTTTATTGCGCGATTTGAAATTGGCCCATCATTTGGAAAAATGGATGGATAGTTATAAATCCAAAGTGGCGGATTGGATTCACGTGATTGCTTTTTTTGACGCACAAAACACCTTGGCAAATTTTGCTTTTAACCATCCTGGTTTTGTTTTTCCCGAAATTGAACAACACAAAAATGTGATTGCTGCTAAAAATTTAGGACATCCTTTGTTGAAAGTTATGCAGCGGGTTGATAATGATTTTATCATTGAAAATCAACAATTTTTTATTGTTACCGGTGCAAATATGGCCGGAAAAAGCACTTTTTTAAGAACCGTTTCCTTGTCGATTGTGATGGGAAATATGGGTTTGCCAGTTTGTGCCGATGAATTTAAATATTCGCCCATAAAATTGATTACCAGTATGCGAACTTCCGATTCTTTGGCCGACAATGAATCGTATTTCTTTTCTGAATTGAAGCGCTTAAAATTTATTGCGGATGAAATTAAAAATGAAGATTATTTTATCATTTTAGATGAAATTCTTAAAGGAACAAACAGTACCGATAAAGCGATTGGCTCCAAAAAATTTGTCCAGAAATTGGTGAGTTCTAAATCGACGGGAATTATTGCCACGCACGATTTAAGTTTGTGTGAAATTGAAAAGGAACTGCCAGAAGTGCAAAACTATTATTTTGATGCTGAAATCATTAATGAGGAATTGTTTTTCGATTACAAACTGAAAGAAGGAATCTGTAAAAATATGAATGCCTCTTTTTTGTTAAAGAAAATGGAAATTATATAAAAATTCCTATCCCCAGCCCTTTCCCAAGGAAAGGGAGTTAGATTTGAAATTAGAATATTATTTTTAACAAAAAACTTTCGACTTTTCAATTGCCAACGCGCCAGCTGGCCCTATCGCTAAAAATGTTCACAGAACATTTTCTTAACGCTCTGTCTCCCTTCCGGGGTTAGGGGGCTACGGATGTGAATTCACCCAAACTTCACCATCTTCAAAATGTTCTTTTTTCCAAATGGGAACGGTTTCTTTTAAGGTATCAATGGCAAATTCACAGGCTTCAAAAGCCGCTTTCCGGTGTGCAGATGAAACCGCAATAATCACGGGAATATCTCCAATTTGTAATTCGCCAACCGCATGATGAATGGCTATTTTATGGATTTGAAACTTTGTCAGAGCTAAATCTGCAATTTTTTGCATTTCTTTTAAAGCCATCGGTTCATAAGCGCTAAAATCCAATAAAGTAACTTCCTTATTTTTCGTGGAATTCCGAACAGTGCCCACAAATAATGCAATGCCGCCACAAGACGCATCCTGCACAAAATCGTAACAATCTTGAACCTTCAATTTTTCAGAAGTAATTAAAACAGCGGTGTTTTTCATAAGTTAATTAGTTACGAGCAAATTGGACAATTAGGCAATGAATTAATTTAAGAATTTTCAACTTTTAATGATTCATCATTAATTTTTAATCAATAATTCCCCCTTTGGGGGTTAGGGGGCTTTATCCTCCGCTTACCGGCGGAATAATTGCCACCACGTCATTTTCTTTTAAAACCAGATTATCTTCGGCATATTCCTCATTTACGGCAATGGCAAATTCTTCGATGTTTTTTAATTTTGGATATTTCAACAGCAAATCCTTTTTTAAGGCCAGCACAGTTTCATCCGATTTCAATTCATAAAAAATTGAATTTTCACCAACCAAATCGGTTGCAATACCAAAAAATAACAATTGAATTTTCATCGCTTCTATTTCAGCAAAATTAAATTATTTCTGCTTAAAAATGGCGCTTCATTTTAAAATTGGTCTAAATAATCTTTTGCGTGATCAATATCACCAAACTAACAATTAGTTTGGTTAATTTTGTTCAAATCCTAAAATATTTTCAAAAATATGAAGTATGGTTTTATAATCGACAATCGAAAATGTATTGGTTGTCACGCTTGTACAACAGCCTGTAAATCAGAACATGACGTGGCTATTGGAGTTAACAGAACCTACGTGAAGCAGGTTGAAAAAGGAGAATTTCCAAATACCCGAAGAATTTTTTCCGTAATGCGATGCAATCATTGTACCGACGCCCCTTGCGTGGAAATTTGTCCGGTTCAGGCACTTTATACCCGTGAAGACGGAATTGTGGATTTCGACAACAACCGTTGTATTGGCTGTAAATCGTGTATGCAAGCTTGTCCGTACGACGCTTTGTATATTGATCCAGACACCCATACGGCCGCGAAATGTAATTATTGTGCGCACAGAGTTGATGTTGGCCGCGAACCTGCTTGTGTCTCTGTTTGTCCGGAACACGCCATTATTGCAGGAGATATGCACAATCCAAACACGGAAATTTCCCAATTATTGGCGCGTCAGGCGGTGAAAGTCCGAAAGCCCGAAAAAGGAACCAATCCAAATTTATTTTATATAGATGCAGATGATTCTTCATTAGTTCCGGAAGCAACCGACAGATCGGGTCCAAGTATGTGGAGTTCACAAGCACGTGGCGTTGGGCATTTTGCGAAAGCCGCAGAAAAAATGATGTACAGCAATAAGGAGTTTGATTTATTGCAGATGACTATCGACAATGATATTGAAGCTGCTTATCAAAGAAAAGACAGTGAAAATCCGAATTATATTGATGTATTGAACGGAAAAGCCCGCAGGGTTTACGATACGCCGGATAAAGGAATATTGTGGGGATGGGAAGTTTCAACCTATGTATTTACCAAAGCCGTTGCTGCAGGCGCATTTTTAATTCCGTTTTTAGCTTTTCTTTTAGGTTATGAAGTTTCACCAACCGCTAAATTATGGTCGGCAGGAATTTCATTGGTTTTCCTTGGATTAACAGGATTGTTCTTGGTGATGGATTTAGACCGGCCAGACCGATTTTTAAATGTTTTATTGCGTCCTCAGTGGAATTCCTGGTTGGTGAAAGGCGGTTATACCATTACTGTTTTCGGATTGTTGGTAACAATTTGGGGCGCAATGACATTCTTTGAAATAAAGACAGGGGAAAATGCATTATTATGGATTACGGCAGTTTTCGCCATATTGTTGGCCGTTTATACAGCGTTCTTATTTGCCCAGGCAAAAGGCCGCGATTTTTGGCAAAGTCCAACCTTGCCGTTGCACATGTTGGTGCATAGCGTTATGGCCGGAACCGCAATTTTTGCGATTGCTTCATTGGTTTTTGGCAATGAAGACTGGTTGGGAATTTTAAGAAACACGATGATTATTGCGTTGTTGGTAAACTTATTTACGCTGGTTACCGAATTGACCATCACACATCCAACCACTTCCGCAAAAATGGTGGTAAAAATGATTGTCAACGGAAGATATAAAAATCTGTTTTGGGGTGTGACCGTATTGGTTGGAAACCTAATTCCGTTGGCGCTGCTGCTTTTGGGTTCTGGAGAATTAGTGGCTGTTTTATCAGGAGTTTTTGTATTGGCAGGAATTTTAGTCACAGAGAAAATTTGGGTGGAAGCACCGCAAAGAGTTCCGTTGGCTTAGAAGTTTAAAGCTAAAAGTTAAAAGCTAAAAGTTAAAAGTTAAAAGTTAAAAGTTAAATGTTAAATGTTAAATGTTAAATGTTAAATGTTAAAAATGAGTTGCTTAAGATAAGAATTTTCTTCCTTTGGTGGCTCAATAAAACTCCCTTTTCTTAGGAAAAGCCTGTCCCGTTTTTAGTACGGGAGGTTGGGGATAGTAAAAAAATCGTAATTCAAAAATCTGTCACCCTGAGCGCAGTCGAAGGGCAAAAATCGTAAATCGTAAATCGTAAATCATCATGGGTTACAAGAAACCATCATTTATAGAAGGAATTGCAGAAAAATTGGGAATCATTCCTAATTTGCATAAAGAAGGCTATCAGGAATTTGACCAGGATATGCGTCATTTTACCGATGAACAAGTCGCACAGCTGTATGAGAATTTTCCGCCGCCGGAAAAATGGGACAATTGGGTAGAATACAATCCGAAAGTGTGGCCAAAAAAAGAAAAAGTCACTTATCAAATTGTACCAACCACTTGTTTTAACTGTGAAAGTGCTTGCGGATTAACCGCATTCATCGACAAAGAAACTCAGGAAGTCAAAAAGTTTGAAGGCAATCCTTACCATCCGGGAAGCCGGGGAAGAAACTGCGCCAAAGGTCCGGCCACCATCAATCAATTGACAGATCCAGACCGAATTTTATTTCCGCTGAAGAGAAAAGGAAAAAGAGGTGAAGGAGAATGGGATCGCGTAAGTTGGGATGAAGTATTGGACACTATTTCTTTAAGAATCAGAAATGCCATTTTAGAAAATCGCCACAATGAAGTTGCTTATCACGTAGGAAGGCCGGGACATGAAAAATTCATGAACTGGATTTTGCAGGGTTGGGGAATTGATGGACATAATTCACATACCAATATTTGTTCTTCGGGCGCGCGTTTTGGTTATAATTTGTGGTATGGTTACGACAGGCCATCGCCAGATCACGCTGAAGCAAAATTTATATTGCTGATTTCCGCACATTTAGAATCGGGTCATTATTTCAATCCGCACGCGCAACGCATTATTGAAGGGAAAATGAAAGGCGCAAAATTGGCAACGATGGATCCGCGTTTATCGAATACCGCAAGTATGTCCGATTATTGGATGCCGTCTTATCCGGGAACTGAAGCCGCGGTTTTATTGGCGATGGCGTTATATATTTTACAAAATAAGTTGTACAACCGCAATTATTTAGAAAACTGGACCAACTGGCAAGAGTATTTAAAAGCAAAACACGCAGATAAAGCAATTACTTTTGAGAATTATATTGATGCAATGATTGAGGAGTACAAGGAGTTTACCCCTGAATTTGCAGAAAAGGAATCGGGTGTAAAAGCCGATATGATTGTGGAGATTGCACAAAAAATTGGTGAAGCAGGCGAACGTTTTGCATCGCACAACTGGCGTGCTGCCGGCGCTTCAAACCTTGGTGGCTGGGCTGTTGCCCGCTGTTTGCATTTTCTGACAGTGCTTACTGGCGCGGTGGGAACAAAAGGCGGAACTTCACCAAATATCTGGAACAAATTTGCGCCAAGTATCCCAAATTCGCCAAAACCACAAAAACAATGGAATGAATTGCATTTTCCAAAAGAATTTCCTTTGTCATTTTTTGAAATGAGCCAATTGCTGCCGCATTTCCTAAAAGAGGGAAGAGGCAAGCTCGATGTTTATTTTTCGAGGGTTTTCAATCCGGTTTGGACGTATCCCGACGGATTTACCTGGATGGAAATGTTTGTGGATGAAAGCAAATTTGGATTGCACGCCGCCTTAACGCCAACGTGGAATGAAACCGCTTTTTACGCCGATTTTGTGTTGCCGATGGGATTGGCTTCCGAACGTCACGACATCAATTCATACGCCACACACGGCGGAACCTGGGTTGCTTTTCGTCAGCCGGTTTTAAGGGAAGCTGCACGAAGAAATGGGAAACCGGTGGCATTAACTTACGAGGTAAATCCGGGAGAAGTTTGGGAAGAAGATGAATTTTTTATTGAATTAAGCTGGCGGATAGATCCCGACGGAAGTATGGGAATTCGCAAACATTTTGAATCGCCATATCGTCCGGGAGAAAAAATAACCATCGACGAATATTACCAATATATTTTTGAACGCGTGCCTGGATTGCCGGAAACTGCCAAAAAAGAAGGCATCACCGAATTGCAATACATGCAAAAATATGGTGCCTTTGAAATTGAAAGCGGGGAATCGTACAAAAAGAATGAAACTTTGTTGACCGAAGCGCAGTTAACTGGGGCAATTGTGAATGAAAACACCCAAGTTGTTTCCAAAGACGGAAAAAACATCGGCGTGATGATCAATGGAAAAGCCATGGTTGGTTTCCCAACGCCATCAAGAAAAAACGAGTTTTATTCACAAACGATGGTCGATTGGAAATGGCCGGAATATGCCACGCCAACCTATATAAAAAGCCACATTCACCTTGATAATTTGGACAAATCAAAAGGAGAATATGTCTTGGTTCCAACTTTCAGGCTGCCGGCGTTGATTCATACACGTTCAGGAAATGCAAAATGGCTGGTGGAAATCTCAAACAGAAATCCGATTTGGATGCATCCAGATGATGCGGCAAATTGGGGATTTAAAACAGGCGATTTGGTAAAAATGAATACCGATATTGGCTATTTTATCGATAAAGTTTGGGTAACGCAAAGTATGAAACCGGGCGTTGTTGCTTGTTCGCACCATATCGGACGCTGGAGAAGGACACAAGATAAAACAGGAAACAGATGGGCCACCATTACGGTGAATATTGAAAACAATGGCAACGGCGGATGGAAAATGAACACCATTTCCGGCATAGGACCTTTTGAATCTTCGGATAGAGATTCTAAACGAATTTTTTGGAAAGACGGCGGCGTACATCAAAATATTACCCACGCCGTGCATCCCGATCCTATTAGCGGAATGCATTGCTGGCATCAACGGGTTCGCATTGAAAAACCCGGAAAAGACGAGCATTATGGCGATATTTTTGTGGACACTAACAAATCGCACGAGGTGTATAAAGAATGGATGAAAATGACACGTCCAGCCCCCGGACCAAACGGAGAACGCAGGCCAATTTGGTTTGAAAGGGCTTTTAGGCCAGATGCTTCGATGTTTTATATCAATGATGAAACGAGCATAACAAATTTTGATACACAAAGAAATGAGTAATGGCGAACTGCATCTGTACCAATAAAAAATAAATAATAAACAGCTGAAAAGAAAAAAGAAGACTAATTTAAATCCCGCAATCGCGGGATTTTTTTCATAATAAAATTAAGTAAATAGAAATAGCTAAATATATTATTTTAAATTAGCTGTACTATTAAAAAGATTCATAAATCAAAATACGTATGCAAACCAAAAAAGAAATGGCGCAGCACTTTTTAAAACTTGCAGCCAAAGGGAACTCAAGAGAAGCATTTAAACTTTATGCCGGAAAATATTTTAAGCATCACAATGTTTATTTTAAGGGCGATACGCTTACTTTTATGACAGCGATTGAAGAAGACGCTAAAATGAATCCCGATAAAATTTTTGAAATTCAACGCGCTTTGGAAGATGGTGATTTGGTTGCTGTCCATTCTCGTTTCAGGCAAAATCCGAACGATTTAGATTGGGCGGTCATGCATATTTTTCGTTTTGAAAATGACAAGATTGTGGAACTCTGGGATTTTGCACAAGCTGCACCTGCTGAAATGATCAATGAAAACGGAATGTTTTAGTTCGCACAGATATTACTCAACTTTCTTGTCCGTTATATAAAAAGAAACTTAGGTTTTTGAAAAAATTGATTTAATAGTATATGAAAAAAAGCGGGCTTCTAATTTTATTTTTTCTGTGTATTGTTGGTGTTAATGGGCAAACTCCAGATGCTTCTAAAACAGACAGCATAAAATCAACACATTTTTTAAAAAAAACGATTGTTCCAATAAGTTTAATTGGGGTTGGCGTACTTATTAGCAATAGCGATTTTGAAAGAAGTTTGCAAACAGATTTACGCAATAAAGTTGGAAATGATTATAAATTTCGAATAGATGATTATTTGTTGTATGTGCCTGTTGCGGAAATGTATATTGCCGATGCTTTTGGAGTTAAAGCCAAAAATCATTGGTTCGACCAAACCAAATATCTGTTTATCTCAAATTTAGTTTCCTATACAATTACAGGCAATTTAAAAATCATCATTAATAAAACACGGCCTGATGGTTTGCCATATTCTTTTCCTTCGGGCCATACCAATATTGCTTTTACCAATGCGACTGTTTTGTATAATGAGTTTAAAGATTCTGCACCAGTTTTGGCTTATAGCGGCTTTGCATTTGCCACAACCACTGGTGTTTTTAGAATGATTAATAACAAACATTGGCTGTCTGATGTTTTGACAGGTGCAGGAATTGGGATTCTTGTAACAGAATTGGTGTATCATTTTGAACCTTTCAAGAATTTTAATCCATTTAAAAATTCAAAAAATGTCTCTTTTTATCCTCTAATTAATGAGGAAAATTATGGATTTTATTTCGCCTATAAATTTTAAGCTATTTCACATAAATCCGGTTTCCGTGTAAATACTCGGAAGGTCTCTTTCCTAAAATCTTTAAGAAAGTGGTGCTGAAAGTGGGTAAACTGCTATAACCAACCATCAATGCAATTTCGCCGATGGTGTGTTTCTTTTCAAGCACATATTCCAGCGCTTTAAACATTCTAAGCAAGGTATAATAATAAATAAAAGTCATTTTTACGTCACTTTTAAACAACCTGTGAAGCGAGCGTTCGCTCATTCCCAAAAGAGAAGCAATTTCTGTCAGCTTAATATTTTTATCTAAATTGTCTTTTAAATATACAAGGGCTTTTTCCAATCTGGGATCTTTCGGACGTGGGAGCGTCAGCATCAATGGGTCGGTTGAAATTTGTGCCAGTAAAACTTTAAAAGCGGTTACCACAGGGAATTTTTCTTCATCATTTTCAAAAATATCACCTTCCCATTTTCTGGTATAACACAACATTTGCCACAACAATTCATTCACCGGGTAAATTCCAACATTCTGATAAAACGCAACATCTGTACTTTCTACCGGAAAATATAAGTTGCGCATAATCACTTTAGGCTTGCTTGGATAAATGGAATGTTCAACATCAGGTGGAATCCACATATAGTGTCTGGCGGGTAAAAAGTGTGTTTTTGTGCCCGTTTTTATGTAAACTATTCCGCCTTCCGTATATATAAATTGTCCTTTTTTATGAGAATGGGTATCAATAAAAACCTCGCCCATCAAATCGTGATGGCAGTAAATGCTGTTTACAATTTTATCGACTTCGGTTAGATAATACTTCTCTTTAAGTCCGTTTTTTTTCATCTGTTTATATTTTATTTTTTATTGGTACAGATGCAGTTCGCTATTAATCATTCCGTTGTGTATCAAAATTTGTTATGGCTCGTTTCATTTGGCAGAATTGAATAAATCATTGACCATTTTAAATATATGGTTAGTGTTAAGAATTGTTACATTGCATCCCTATTAAATTAGGTTATGCATTCCTGCCTGACGGCAGGCAGGTTTATTTGAGCAAATTAGTGTTAATTTTTTAAATAAATCATATGAAATGTGCATAATCATAACAATATATGAACTCCAATGAAAATATTCGAATTCCATATATACCAATAAAAACAATAAATATCCATATATGAAGTATAACAAAGAAGTTAGGATGGAGCGAATTCTTTTCGAGAATTATAAGAATATAATTTTTACGCCTGAAGAGGCCGCGAAATTCATTAAAAACAATTCAATTGTTGGAGTGAGTGGATTTACAAAAGCCGGAGACAGCAAATCGGTTTTGCCTGCTTTTGCAAAACGTGCCGAAACAGAAGATATACAAATCACCCTTTTAAGCGGCGCTTCTCTTGGATATGATACCGATGCCGATTTAGCGAAAAACCATGCCATTTATAAAAGGATGCCATTTCAGGCCGATCCAACTTTAAGAAAATCGATAAATGCGGGCGAGGTGTTGTATGTAGACCAGCATTTAAGTGAAACTGCCGAAATGTTGCACAACCAGCATTTGCCAAAAGTGGATATGGCCATTATTGAAGCGACCTATATTGATGCGAACGGATTTATTATTCCAACCACATCGGTTGGCAATTCAGCGAATTTTGCTGCTTTGGCCGATGAAATCATTATTGAAATAAACGTTTCCATCCCTTTATCTTTTAAAGGAATACACGATGTATTTATTCCGAAGCCTTATCCGAACAGAAACATAATCGCCATTACTGATCCCGAAACACGAATTGGAACGGAGTACATAAAAATTGATCCGAAAAAAGTAATCGCTGTTGTTTTTACGGATCGTCCTGACAGTCCGGCAAAAATTTCTGCGCCCGATGAAAACACCACTGCCATTGCACAACACATCCTTAAGTTTCTGGAAAATGAAGTGATAGATGGAAGGCTAACCAATTCTTTACTGCCCATTCAGGTAGGCATCGGGAAAATTGCAAATTCAGTATTGTCGGGTTTTGTAAACAGTCCTTTCGAAAATTTGACGATGTATTCTGAAGTGTTGCAAGACAGTACTTTTGAATTGTTTGATGCCGGCAAAATGGTATTTGCTTCAGCTTCATCCATCACAGTTTCAGAAGAATGTTACAAAAAATTCATTGGAAATTTTAAAGATTATAAAAACAAAATTGTGCTAAGGCCACAAAATATCAGCAATGCTGCTGAAGTCATCAGAAGATTGGGGATTATTGCTATCAACACTGCCATTGAATTCGATATTTATGGAAACGTAAATTCCACGCATTTGGGAGGAACACATATGATGAATGGCATTGGAGGCTCTGGAGATTTTGCCAGAAGCGCCTACTTAAGCATTTTTGTTTGTCCGTCGTCATCCAAAAACGACACCATTTCACACGTTGTTCCAATGGTTTCTCATCATGACCATACAGAACACGATGTAGATATTTTGGTTACGGAACAAGGTTTGGCCGATTTAAGAGGCTTGGCACCAAAAGAACGCGCGCAAGTTATTATCGACAATTGTATGCATCCCGATTACAAGGAGCAAATGCAGGATTATGTGGAAGAAGCCTTAAAAGTAGGAGGCCAAACGCCTCACGTTATGGAAAAAGCATTTGGCTGGCATCTCGATTTAAAAACGAAAGGCACTATGAAAAAATTGGTTGAAGTTCATTTATTATAGTTTGGTTAATTATCTTTAAGAGCTCCTTTTTAAGGGGCTTTTTTAGTTTTGTAAAGATGTTGAATGATCAAAACATCCTGTAATTTAAAATTCTTTTTTTTAAAATATACCCTGTAAAATAGCCTTATTTTATTGGTTTCAATTTCCATTTATTTTGAAACTATGATAAATATTAGCTTTCCTTTGGGTCAATAATGGTTAACTTTGTGATTCAATTTTTTTAAATTAGTAACATTATGAGCGATTCTAAAAAACAGAGCGAAGCTTTATTTTATCACCAATACCCAAGTCCGGGCAAAATTCAAGTAGTTCCAACAAAAAAACACGCAACCCAACGCGATTTGTCGTTGGCATATTCACCGGGTGTGGCGGAGCCGTGTTTGGCCATCGAAAAAAATCCGGATGATGTTTATAAATATACCGCAAAAGGAAATTTAGTGGCCGTTATTTCAAACGGAACTGCAGTTTTAGGATTGGGTGACATTGGGGCAATGGCAGGAAAACCAGTGATGGAAGGAAAAGGATTGCTTTTTAAAATATTCGCGGATATCGATGTTTTTGATATTGAAGTTGACACACACGATGTGGAGAAATTTATTGAAACCGTAAAAAATATTTCGGTCACTTTTGGAGGCATTAATCTGGAAGATATAAAAGCCCCTGAAGCTTTCGAAATTGAACGCAGACTGAAAGAAGAATTGGACATTCCCGTAATGCATGACGACCAACACGGAACGGCAATCATATCAGCAGCGGCGTTAAAAAATGCAGTTGAGATTATTGGAAAAGACATTTCAGAAGTTAAAATTGTGGTAAGTGGCGCAGGCGCTGCAGCCATTTCTTGTTCAAGATTGTATTTGGCGATTGGCGCAACAAGAGAAAATTTGGTGATGTGCGACAGTAAGGGCGTTATCAGAAAAGATGCTCCTAATTTGAATGAGCAAAAAGCAGAGTTTGCTACTGACAGAGATTTACATACCTTGGAAGAGGCGATGATTGACAGCGATGTTTTTATCGGACTTTCAAAAGGAGATCTTGTAACGCCGGCTATGTTGATGACCATGGCAAAAGATCCAATTGTTTTTGCGATGGCAAATCCAACCCCTGAAATTGAATACGATTTAGCAGTGGCAACAAGAAAGGATATTATTATGGCCACCGGACGTTCAGATTATCCCAACCAAGTGAATAATGTGCTCGGATTTCCATATATTTTTAGAGGTGCGTTAGACGTAAGAGCCACTAAAATAAATGAAGAAATGAAACTGGCGGCGGTTCATGCCTTGGCAAATTTGGCTAAAGAAACGGTTCCTGAGCATTTAAATATTTTATACGGAGAGACCAATATAAAATTTGGTAAAGAGTATATCATCCCAAAACCATTTGACCACAGATTAATTACCGAAGTTCCGCCGGCAGTCGCAAAAGCAGCTATGGAATCGGGTGTGGCAAGAGAACCAATTACCGATTGGGAAGGGTACAAAGAAGCATTGGCCGACAGATTGGGAACAGGAAGCAAATTAATGCGTATGCTGATGTCGCGCGCAAAAGACAATCCAAAATCGATCATTATGGCTGAAGCAGATCATTTAGATGTGTTAAAAGCTGCCCAAATTATTCACGATGAGGGAATTGGAAAACCTATTTTATTGGGCGACAAAAAAATCATAAAGGAGTTAATGAAGGAAATCAATTTTTCGGCAAATGTGAAAATTTTGGATCCTAAATGTGATGAAGAGGAAGAACGCAGAAATAGATATGCACAAGTATATTGGGAAAAAAGACAACGCAATGGAATCACCTTATTTGCCGCCCAAAAATTAATGCGTGAACGCAACTATTTTGCCGCTATGATGTTAAATGAGGGTGATGGAGATTCTCTAATTACCGGTTATTCAAGAGCTTATCCAACGGTTGTAAAGCCAATGATTGAATTAATCGGTAAGGAAAAAGGCGTAAAACGTATTGCGGCAACAAACATTATGTTAACCAAAAGAGGCCCAATATTCTTTTCAGACACCGCTATAAATATTGAACCAACTGCTGAAGAATTGGCAAATATTGCTTATATGACCAGCGTTTCAATGAAAATGTTCGGATTTGAACCTAATTTGGCGATGTTGTCATTTTCAAATTTTGGATCATCTCCATCTCCGTTGGCGGATAAAGTTGCCCAAGCTGTTGAAATCATACACAGAAGACACCCGGAAGTAAATGTGGACGGAGAAATACAAGCCGATTTTGCACTGAACCCTAAATTAATGAAAGATAAATTTCCTTTTTCAAGGTTGACAGATAAAAAGGTGAATGGTTTGATATTTCCTAGTTTGGAAGCCGCGAATATTGGCTATAAACTTATGAAAGAGTTTGATCAAATTGTATCTATCGGGCCAATTATTATGGGACTTCAAAAACCGGTTCATATTCTGCAACTCGGCGCCGGCGTCGACGAAATTGTGAATATGGCTTGCGTGGCAATTGTGCACGCCCAGGAAAAAATGAATAGTATATAATATTTTACTACATTTGGGAGTTCACAGAAAAAATGAAACGAGCCATAACAAATTTTGAAACACAGCAGAATGATTAATGGCGAACCAGCCAGTAGGCAGGCAGGCTGCATCTGTGCCAATAAAAAATAAAATTTAAACAGATGAAATATGATAACCCACATAAGAGGAAAATTAGTTGAAAAAAATCCAACATATGCCATTATAGAAACCAATGGCGTCGGTTATTGGCTAAATATTTCTCTTAATACCTATTCTCAGCTCCCAGATAACGAATTTGTTATTCTGTATACGCATCTTTCTGTCAAGGAAGATGCGCATACATTATACGGATTTATCAATAAAACGGAACGCGAAATTTTTAGATTGCTTATTTCCGTTTCAGGCGTTGGGCCAAGTATCGCCCGAACGATGTTATCATCTATGACTACTGATGAAATTCAACAAGCAATCGCCTCAAACAATGTTTCCGTTATCCAGTCCGTAAAAGGAATCGGCGTAAAAACAGCACAACGCGTTTTAGTCGATTTGCGAGACAAAATTTCCAAAACCTATGCCATTGATGAAGTTTATATCAGCCAAAGCAATACGATTAAAAATGAAGCGTTATCAGCATTAGAGGTTTTAGGATTTAATAAAAAACAGGTTGAAAAAGTAGTGGATAAAATTTTGGCCGAAGACAAAAACCTAAGTGTTGAGGTTTTAATAAAAAACGCATTGAAAAATTTATAAAAATTGAAAAACGAGCGATATATAGTTAAAACGTATATTTTATTTTTTTTCTTTTGGTTTTTTCTGTCAACAGTTAAAGCCCAAACACCTCCTGTTTTAACCCAAAACGATACTACAATTGTTGGCAAAGCAACCGACACCATAAAATTAAAGTACCCATTTAAAAGATTTCAGGAAGGAAGCCTTTTTTTAACCGACCCAAAGCAATCGGAAATTATTTACGATACCGCACTTGGGAAATATATGGTTGTTGAAAAAATTGGAGATTATTACGTTCAGTACCCAATTTTTATGACTTTGGAAGAATACAAGCAATACCAGCTGAAAAAGGATATGCTTGCCTATTACAAAAACAAGATAAGCGCAACCAACCCTAAAAAAGCGGGAAGCGCTGAGGAACAAAAAAATTTATTGCCAACGTATTACGTAAAATCTGACTTTTTTCAATCCGTTTTTGGCGGAAATACCATTGAAGTGAATCCGCAGGGATCGGTATTGGTAAAGTTGGGAATGCTGTATCAAAAAGTGGATAATCCGCAGTTGTCTGAACGCAACAGAAAAAGTTTTACCTTCGATTTTAACCAGGAAATTAGCGCCAGTATCTTGGCGAAAGTTGGTACAAAATTAAAAGTTTCTGCACAATACGACACGCAATCCACCTTTAATTTCCAGAATCAGATAAAGTTGGAATACACGCCAACCGAAGATGACATTCTTCAAAAAATAGAAGTAGGGAATGTGAGCATGCCGTTAAAAAACTCCTTAATTGTTGGTGCCCAAAGTTTATTTGGGGTTAAAACACAGTTGCAATTCGGAAAAACATCTGTTACAGGCGTTTTTGCCGAACAAAAATCGCAAACAAAAACAGTGGCAGCACAAGGCGGTTCCACCATCCAGGAATTTGAATTGCATGCAACAGATTACGATGAAAACAGACATTTCTTTTTGGCGCAATATTTTAGGGATCAATACAATAGCGCTTTAAAAGATTATCCGTTAATAAACAGCTCGGTAAATATTACTAGAGTGGAAGTTTGGGTAACCAACAGAAACGCCACAACCATTGATATCAGAAATATTGTTGCGCTTGCCGATATTGGAGAAGGCAATCCTACAAATATTGGCCCGGCCAATGTAACAGCAGTTCCTGGAGCACTTTTCCCTTCAAACACAGCAAACGACATTTCATCGATATTGACAACCACAAATCCGGTTCGTAATATTTCAACAGTTGGCAACGGTTTGTCTCCTTTCGCCATGCAGCAGGGTCGAGATTATTCGGTTTTGGAAAATGCCATCAAATTAAGGCCCGATGAATACAGAGTGCATCCGCAATTGGGATTTATTTCATTAAACAGAAGATTGACCGATTCGGACGTGCTTGCAGTTTCTTTTGAATATACCATAAGCGGAGATTCCCAAGTATATAAAGTGGGTGAATTCACCAGCGACGGTATTATTGCGCCTGAAAATATTGTGGTAAAATTATTGCGAAGCGAAATCATAAGCACGCAAATTCCTTTGTGGGATTTGATGATGAAAAACATCTATTCATTGCAAACTTACAGAATGCAGCGCGATGGTTTTAGATTGGAATTGCTGTATGCCGATGACGCTACCGGTGTATCGATAAACGTTTTGCAAAATGCACAAACTCCAGGTGTTTCAGACAAGACATTGATGAATTTATTTGATGTGGACAGGCTGGATCAAAGTCAGTTTTACACACCCGAAGGCGATGGTTATTTTGATTATGTGGAAGGTGCTACGGTAAATTCGGAAAAAGGATATATACTTTTTCCAAATGTTGAACCTTTCGGTGCAGATTTACAGGCTAAATTAACCAGTAGTGCCGATGAAATTTATATTTTTAATGAATTGTACCGAATCACCCAATCCGAAGCAAAAAATAATTTTCAGCAAAAAGACAAGTATTTAATAAAGGGATATCATAAATCTGAAAGTGCAAACGGCATTCCGTTAGGCGCTTTTAACGTTGCGCAAGGTTCGGTTAGGGTAACTTCCGGCGGAAGGGAATTGGTTGAAGGCGTTGATTATGTGGTGGATTATCAAATGGGACGGGTACAGATTATCAATCCAAGTCTGGAAGCTTCCAATGCGCCCATTGAAGTTTCTGTTGAAAACAATGCCACCTTTAATTTACAGACAAAAAGCTTTTTGGGCGTTAACATTGAGCATAAGTTTTCCGATAATTTTATTGCCGGCGCCACCATTTTAAATTTAAATGAAAAACCAATCACGCAAAAAGCGCTCTTCGGTCAAGAACCGATTAACAACACCATTTTTGGGTTAAACGCAAGCTTTGGAACAGAAGTGCCAAAATTTACAAAATGGGTAAATAAATTGCCTAATATTGATACCGATGTTCCTTCAAATTTTTCAGTTCGAGGAGATTTTGCCTATATAATTCCGGGTTCGCCAAAAAGAATTGAGTTAGACGGACAAGCAACTTCTTATGTGGATGATTTTGAAGGCTCGCAAATTCCTATTGAAATAAAAACAATTCAGCAATGGTATATGGCAAGCACGCCGCAATACCAAACGCAATTTGATTTGGGCGGCAATGCTTCCGATTTGTCTTATGGTTACAAAAGAGCCAGATTGGCTTGGTACACGGTGGATCCGCTTTTTTATGGCGGATCTTCATTACAACCTTCAAATATTGACAATGCCGAGCTTTCCCGTGCTGAGGTAAGGAGAATTAGGTACGAAGAATTATTCCCGGAGCAAGATTTGGACTTAACACAGTCAACTGTAGTGAGAACTTTAGATTTGGCGTATTACCCAAATGAAAGGGGAAGCTATAATTTTGACACGTCCAATTTGGGCGCCGACGGAAAATTCATTAATCCCGAAGACCGTTGGGCAGGGATTACCCGACCTTTAACCACCACAAATTTTGAGCAATCAAACGTTGAATATATCCAATTTTGGTTGATGGATCCTTATGATCATTATTCCATTACAAATGCGGAAGGACTGCCTTCGGGCGTAAATCCGAACGACCCTTCAAATCAGGTTGGAGAAGTTTATTTTAACCTTGGAAATGTTTCAGAAGATGTTTTAAAAGACGGCAGAAAAATGTACGAAAACGGTTTGCCTGAAAACCCATTAAGCACCAATAATACGGAACCGACCATTTGGGGAAAAATTCCCACCAATCAATCTTTGCTTTATGCTTTTAGCGATAAAGACAATGAACGATTAAGCCAAGATGTTGGTTTAAATGGATTGAATGATGACGAAGAAATTCAAAAATTTGGAACCGCTTTTGGTCCCGATCCCGCAAATGACAATTACTCCTATTTCCGAAGTTCAGATTACGACGCCAACAATGCATCTATTTTAACACGCTATAAAAAGTTCAACAATTCACAGGGAAATTCGCCAACCAATAATTTATCAACCGAAAGCTATCCAACTTCCGCCACTACATTTCCGGATGCGGAAGACATCAATAGAGACCAAACCATGAACACGGTTGAAAGCTATTATCAATACAAAGTGTCTTTAAATAAAAACGATTTGGTGATTGGACAAAACAACATTGTTGATGAGAAAATAGTGAAAGTTAAACTAGATGACGGCAGCCAAAAAGAATTTAGATGGCTGCAATTCAGGATTCAGGTTAGCAGTCCGGATGAGGTTGTAAATAACATTACGGGGTTTAACACCATTCGTTTTATGCGGATATTTTTAACCAAATTTAAAATGCCGGTGGTGTTGCGTTTTGGCGAGTTGCAGTTGGTGCGCGGAGATTGGAGACGTTTCACCAAAACGTTGGATGAAGCCATTGTGCCGCCACAAGATTTAACAAATGTGCAGTTGCAAAACTTTCAGGTTGGTGTGGTCAATATTCAGGAAAATGAAAGCAGAAGTCCTATTCCTTATGTGTTGCCTCCGGGAATTCAACGCGAAATTTTAAGGGGAACCACCACCTTGCAAAAGCAAAATGAGCAATCATTATCGTTAAAAGTGACCGATCTGGAACCTGAGGAAACAAGAGCCATTTTCAAAAATGTCAGGGTGGATTTACGGATGTACAAACACTTAAAATTGTTTTTGCATGCGGAAGGCGTTCAAACAAAACCACAGGTTCAGGACAATGAATTAAAAGCCATTATAAGAATTGGAAGTGATTTAAACGACAATTATTATCAGCTTGAAAAATTATTGGCTATTTCCGATTATGGCGTAACAACACCTTATGAAATTTGGCCCGAAGAAAATAATTTAGATGCCTTTTTGGAATATTTAGGAAAACTTAAATTGTTGCGATTTGCGGCAGGAATTGCCCCAAATGTGTTATTCCCGGCGGTCAATATGCCTTCACCTATTGAAGGATTGGAAGGTTACGAAATTAGGGTAAAAGGAAATCCGAATTTGGCGAACATCAAAACCATTATGCTTGGGGTAAAAAATGCAACAACCACCAATAAAAGCGCTGAAATTTGGTTCAATGAAATGCGGGTTTCTGAGTTCGACAATAAAGGCGGTTGGGCAGCCGTGGTGAGCGCCGACGCAAATTTTGCCGATTTTGCCGATGTTTCTGTAACAGGAAGAATGGAAACTCAGGGATTTGGAGGCATTGAACAGCGCGTAAATGAACGCAGCCAGCAAGACACAAAATTGTATGACGTGGTTACCAATGTAAATCTGGGGAAACTGTTGCCAAAAGATTGGGGCATACGATTGCCTTTTAATTACAGTGTTTCCGAAGAGTTTAGGGATCCAAAATATGATCCTCAATATCAGGATGTGTTGTTTGAAGATGCCAAAGACATCAACCCAAACAGTGCCAGCGCAAGAGATTATACCAAACGCAGAAGCATCAGTTTAATCAATGTCAGAAAAGAATTTAATCCTAATTCAGACAATAAACAGCGTTTTTACAGTGTGGAAAACTTATCGGTTTCCTACGCGTACAATGACACGTATCATAAAGATTACAATGTCCAAAAATATAATGACCAAAATGTGCGGACATCGGCCAACTATAATTACAGTTTTAAGGAAATTACTGTTGAACCATTCAAAAATTCTGATGCGCTCAAAGGCAAGTATTTACAATTCATTAAAGATTTTAATGTGAATCTGTTGCCTTCAACAATCTCGGTAAATTCAAATATCATAAGACGTTACAATGAACAGCTTTCCAGAAGTTTAATTGAAGGATTGCCGGAATTGCCGGTGCTTAGACAACGCCATTTTATGTTTGATTGGGATTATGCAATCGGGTACAATTTAACAAAATCGCTGCAGTTTAATTTTAGGGCGACCAATAACAATATTTATGATGATTTTTACGCCACAGATGACATTAGATTGTTTGATAATTTCTTTACCACCGGAAGACCCGATCATTACCGCCAAACCTTAAACGGAACCTACAAAATACCGTTGAATAAAATTCCGTTTTTAGATTTTGCAAATGCAAATTACGCCTACACGGCCGATTTTGACTGGCAAGCATCGTCGCAATCTTATGTGGATAAAGTGGGAAATGTTATTCAAAATGCAAACACACATACTTTAGGTTTCGATTTAGACTTTAATAAATTTTACAAAACCATTGGCATAGACAAACTGTTGAATAAAAAACCCAAGGCTGGCGAAACAAATCAGCCAGTAACAGAAACTGCTGAAAATAATTCGGCCAAAAAGAATAAATCTGCCGGATCTGAAATTGGGCAAACTTTTTATAATGTATTAACAGCCATCAAAAAAGCACGGATTAATTATTCTGAAAATAACGGAACTTTCTTGCCGGGTTATGTGCCTCAAATCGGATTTTTAGGACGCGACAATTACAGCGGTGGGCTTGCGCCAACATTCGGATTTGTGTTCGGAAGCCAAATTGACATCAGACAAAGGGCCGTTGAAAATGGCTGGTTATTGTCTAGAGACATCAACGATCCTTATTTCAACAGAACCTTCAGCCAAACGCATTTAAATAAATTGGACGCAACCATTACCGTTGAGCCATCAAAAAATTTGGATATTGAGTTTAGGGGAACCAAAACCTTCACTAAAAATACTTCTCAACAATTGGATGTGGTGAACGGCATCTTAAATTCAGATTCGCCAATTACCCAATACGGAAATTTTAGCATAAGCCACAATATGATCAAAACATCATTCAATAACAGTGATGTCACTTTTGAAGAATTTAAAAACAACCGAACCATTATTGCGCAACGTTTGGCAACAAATACAGGCCAACCAATAAGCGGTTTTGGGGAAACAAGCGAACAGGTTATGCTTCCGGCATTTATGGCTGCCTATTCAGGTAAAGATGCGGCTACCGTAAAATTAGACGCTTTTAGGGAAGTGCCCATTCCAAGTTGGAAATTAACCTACAAAGGATTGATGCAAATGGCTTGGTTTAAGGAACATTTCAGAAGTTTTTTGGTTACGCACAGCTATAATTCGCTTTATTCCATCACAAGTTTCAGCAATAATTTGGCTTATAATAATAGCAATCCTTATGCAGAAACCGATATTGCAGGCAATTACATCAACAAAACCATCTTCTCAAATGTTAATTTGCTGGAAGAATTTTCTCCGTTGATAAAAGTGGATGTGAAAATGAAAAATTCCGTATCTTTCAGCGGTCGAATAAACAAGGACAGAGGGCTTACTTTAAACTTTAACAACAACACAATTACCCAAATAAAAGGAACGGAATATGTGGTTGGGTTGGGGTACAGACTTAAAGATTTGGCAATGAGCTTTAAGTTTGGAGGAGAAGTGACAAAGCTAAAAGGAGATCTCGATTTAAGGGCCGATGTATCTTTGAGAGACAATGAAACAATTATTAGAGCCATTGATAAAGACAACAATCAAGTAACGGGCGGACAACGTTTATTGTCCTTGAAATTCTTTGCAGATTACGCGGTGAGTAAAAATTTAACAACCTCTTTTTACTTCGACCAAAGTTCTTCTCAATACGCAATTTCAACAACTTTCCCAAGGCAATCTATAAGCTCGGGATTAAGCGTCAGGTATATATTTGGTAATTAAACAATAAAATAAACAGTAAATTAAATAATAAAAATAATGAAAATTCCAGCAGATTTAAAATACACTAAAGACCACGAATGGATTAAAATTGAAGGCAATATAGCCACCGTTGGCATTACGCATTTTGCGCAGAGCGAATTGGGCGATATTGTTTATGTTGATGTTGATACTTTAAACGAAACGATTGAGAAAGAAGAAGTCTTTGGATCGGTGGAAGCCGTAAAAACAGTTTCAGATTTATTTATGCCAATTTCGGGTGAAATCATTGAATTTAACGAATCATTAGGTGATGAACCTGAAAAAGTGAATAAAGATCCTTACGGAGCAGGCTGGATGATTAAAATTACCATTTCTGATGCTTCTCAATTAGAAGAATTATTATCGCCAAAAGAATACGGAGAACTGATTGGGGCGTAATTACTTTTTTTATATTGCCATACTTTTAACAGTTGCAATTACGGTTGGAAGTTTAATTTCACTTAAAAATGAATTGCAAATTGGCGTGCAAATTTCAGATAAAATATTGCACGCTTTTGGTTATTTTATGTTGACAATAAGCTGGTTATTGGCTTATGGCATAAAATCAGCGCTCTTGAAATCAACTATGCTTATTGCTATCGCAGTATTTATTTATGGCATAATTATTGAGATTTTACAAGGAGTTTTAACCGATATTAGGCAAGCAGATTTATATGATGTATTTGCCAATTTTACGGGTATCGCAGTTGCAATTATATTTTTTAGCCTTGTTTTGAAAAAAAATTAATATCAATTAAAAAATATACTTGTATAATATATTTAAATTATTAAATTAGCAAACTATAAAAATTTTACAGATGCAAGTCAAAAAAAATCCAAAAGCGAATTTAGAGACCTACACCAAATTGTTTATGCAGTTAGGTTTGGTATTGGCACTTTTAATAGTGTACTTAGCCATTGAAAAAAAGACGTACGATAGAGTTATCGCAGAACTTGGCCCTGCAAGCTATAATGCCGAAGATGAAGAGCAAACTATAGAAATAGAGCAAGTGAAACCGCCAGAACAACAAGCGCCACCGCCTCCGGCACCTGATAAAATTGAAATTGTTGAAGATGAAAAGGAAGTGGAGGAAACTGTGATTAAATCAACCGAATCAAACGAAAAAACAGCTGTTGAAGTTAAGAAAATTGTTGAGGTAAGCATAGATGAAGATATCATGGAAGATGTACCTTTTGCAATTATTGAAGACGTTCCGATATATCCAGGATGTAAAGGCTCAAAAGCAGAATTAAAGGAATGTTTGCAAGATAGAATTTCTAAACACGTGAATTCTAAATTTAACGCCGATTTGGCATCGGAATTGGGATTAACGCCAGGCATTAAAAAAATATTTGTGATGTTTAAAATTGATAAAACAGGTGAGATTACTGATATTCAAGCAAGAGCACCTCACAAAAGATTGGAAGCTGAAGCGATTAGAGTTGTGCAATCATTGCCTAAAATGATTCCGGGAAAACAACGTGGCCGTCCGGTTGGCGTAAAATACAGTTTGCCAATTGCATTTAAAGTTGAGTAAATAATTTTTAAAAATTATATAAAAATACTGTTTCCACTGGAAGCAGTATTTTTTTTTGCTTCAATTTCAAAAGCGTATTTTCTTATTAAAAAACGGTAAATTTGTCCTAAATATACAATAGATGGAATTTAACAATATTCTTTTACGCAAAGGATACGTCAAAATAAAACTCAAAAAGATCAACACCAATCATTTTGAACTTAAAGCAAAATTAAACAATGTAAAAGGTCGTTTTATTTTAGATACCGGCGCTTCAAACTCGTGTATCGACATTAATCTGGCCAAAAAATTTAAATTGGAAGTGAAAGATTCCGATACAAAAGCTGCAGGTGCAGGTGCCATTGGAATGGAAACAAAAATTTCTTCTAAAAACAATATTGAAATTAACCAGTGGAAATACCAAAATTTCACAGTAGTGTTACTCGATTTAACCCACGTAAACACAGCATTAACTGAACATCATGCAGAAGCTGTTGACGGCATTATCGGCGCCGATATTTTAGAAAAAGGAAAGGCGATCATCAATTACGAAAAGAAATGTCTGTATTTAAAGAAATTGGTTTTTAAGTTTTAATGTTAAATGTTTAATGTTAAATGTTAAATGTTAAATGTTAAATGTTTTTTTTAAGATTAAAGTTAATAAAATCGTCAATCAAAATATAAAAAAACCGAGTCTTTTACTCGGTTTTTTGATAATCAATATTTTAGAATTTTATAATTCCAATGCTTTTTTAGGATTGTTATCCATTAAAATTTCAATTGGGTTTTCCAGTGCTTCTTTAACGGCAACCAAGAATCCAACAGATTCTCTTCCATCAATAACTCTATGGTCGTACGATAAAGCAACATACATAATTGGCCTGATCACCACTTCGCCTTTAACGGCAACCGGTCTTTCAACAATATTGTGCATTCCTAAAATTCCGCTTTGGGGCGGATTTATGATTGGCGTTGACAACATAGAACCAAAAACCCCGCCGTTGGTAATGGTAAATGTGCCGCCGGTCATTTCATCAACCGTTATTTGTCCGTCCCTTGCTCTTAAAGCCAAACGTTTCACTTCATTTTCCACGCCTCTAAAAGACAGATTTTCTGCATTTCTGATGACCGGAACCATCAATCCTTTCGGACCAGAAACCGCAATGGAAATATCCACAAAATCGTGTAAAATTTTATAATCGCCATCCAACATAGAATTAACGTCGGGGAATAATTTTAAAGCTCTTACAACCGCTAAAGTGAAGAAACTCATAAATCCTAAGCCAACATTGTGTTTCTCTTTAAATGCATCTTTAAAGTCGTTTCTCAAGTCGAAAACAGGTTTCATGTCCACTTCATTAAAAGTGGTAAGCATGGCAGTTTCATTTTTAACGGCAACCAAACGTTCAGCCACTTTTCTGCGAAGCATTGAAAGTTTTGTGCGCTCGCTGCTTCGAGAACTGCCGGCAGGCGTTCCCATGCTTGGCACTGCGTTTACGGCATCGTCTTTTGTGATCCGGCCATCTTTGCCAGTTCCAATTACATCCGAAGCCGCCATTCCTTTTTCGGTCAATATTTTCTTTGCTGCAGGTGAAGCTGTGCCACTTGCGTACGTTTTTGCTGCTGCAATTGGAGCGATAGGCTTCTCGACTGCGCTCGAAGTGACGGTTTTTTCAATAGAAACTGAAGACTGTTTATCGCCAACAGGTTTTTTGCCTTCCAAATCGATCAGGCAAACAACAGAACCAACCTTTACAGTATCGCCTTCTTCGGCTTTAAGTGTAATAATGCCGCTTTCTTCCGCAGGCAATTCAAGGGTTGCCTTGTCGGAATCCACTTCAGCAATAGGCTGGTCTTTTTCAACATAATCGCCATCTTTTACAAGCCAAGCTGCAATTTCTACTTCTGTGATAGATTCTCCCGGAGAGGGAACTTTCATTTCTAAAATCATCTCTTTAATTTTTTTTATCTTTTTTATGCCTTAAATTTCTTCCGAAGAAAAGAATTTAAAAGTTATTTTGTTATTTATCAAATACTTTATCAATTACGCGCTGGTGTCTTCGTTTAAATCGTGCTGAAGATCCTGCGGCAGGAACGGCGTGAAAAGCTTGTGATGCCACTTCCAAATTTACCAACCTGAATCGATGCAACATAAAACTCCAAGCGCCCATATTTTCTGGCTCTTCCTGTGCCCAAACGTATTTTTCAACATTTGGATAACTGTCGATTACCTGTTGTAATTTTTCCAGATGTAACGGAAAAAGTTGTTCAATTCTTACCAATGCAACATCATTTCTATCCAAAGAAGTGCGCTCGGCCAATAAATCGTAATAAAATTTACCGGTGCAAAACACCAATTTGGTCACATTTTTTTTGTCGATTGTATCATCAATCACCTCCTGAAAACTTCCTTTTGAAAATTCATCCAATGAAGAAGTGGCAGCCGGATGGCGAAGCAAACTTTTAGGCGTAAACACGATAAGCGGTTTGCGGTAATCGCGTTTCATTTGACGACGCAACAGGTGGAAAAAATTTGCGGGCGTTGTGCAATCGGCCAAAATCATATTGTCTATGGCACATAATTGCAGAAAACGTTCCATACGCGCCGATGAATGTTCAGATCCTTGTCCTTCGTAACCGTGCGGCAGCAATATCACAATTCCGTTTTGCAATTTCCATTTGTCTTCGGCGGCCGACATATATTGGTCGAAAATAATTTGGGCGCCATTCGCGAAATCGCCGAACTGCGCTTCCCAAATAGTCAATGTGTTCGGATTTGCCATAGCGTAACCATAATCAAAACCAAGTACGCCATATTCAGACAAAAGGGAATTGTATATGTTCATTTTCCCCTGATTTTCACCAATCATGTTCAACAGGTTGATGCGTTCTTCAGAAATTTCATCACGTAAAATAGCGTGGCGGTGGCTAAAAGTTCCGCGTTCCACATCCTGGCCGGAAATACGAATATCAAATCCTTCCTGAAGCAAGGTTCCATAGGCCAATGTTTCGCCCATTCCCCAATCTATCCGGTCATTTTCAAAAACCATCTGATGTCTGTCTTGCAAAATCTTTTCAGCTTTTCTCAAAAATTTAATGCCTTTTGGAACGGTTGAAACAATTTTGGCAATGTCTTTCAGTTTCGATTTTGGATAAGCGGTTTTTTCGGAAATTAACATCGCTTCTAAACCTCTTCGCGTAAAATCTACCCAGGTTTCTTGCATAAATTCTCTAACTTTTGAGGTTTCAACCTCTTTTGAATGCAGGTATTCTTCTTCCAGCAAGTCTTTAAATTCGGCAATAATTTTATTTAAATACGCATCATCAATAACACCTTCGGCAATCAGTTTTTGCGCATAAATATCTCTCGGATTTGGGTGTTTAGCAATGGCTTTGTATAATTTTGGCTGTGTAAATCGCGGCTCATCACCTTCATTATGTCCGTATTTTCGGTAACCGAGCAAATCAATAAAAATATCTCTTTTGAACTGCATTCTAAAATTCATCGCAATTTCTATGGCGTGGGTTACTGCTTCCACATCATCGGCATTTACGTGCAAAACGGGTGATAAGGTTATTTTTGCAACATCTGTACAATAGGTGCTTGAGCGCGCGTCCAAATAATTTGTGGTAAAACCAATTTGGTTGTTCACCACAATATGAATGGTTCCGCCAGTTGAATAACCAGCCAATTGGCTCATTTGGATCACTTCATAAACAACGCCTTGCGCTGCGATTGCGGCATCACCGTGAACAATAATCGGAAGCAATTTTGAATCGTCTCCGTTGTAATCTTTGTCTATTTTTGCGCGGGAAATCCCTTGCACTACCGGCCCAACAGTTTCCAAATGTGAAGGATTCGGAACCAAATTCATGGTAAGTTCGGTGCCGGTTTTTAAGGTTTTTCGCGTTGTTAATCCCAAATGGTATTTAACATCGCCATCAATGTCTTCATCTTCAAAATCTTTGCCTTCAAATTCGCTGAATAAATCGCGAATTGGTTTTCTAAAAATATTTATAAGGGTGTTTAAACGCCCTCTGTGCGCCATTCCCAAAACAAATTCCTTAACGCCAAAATTTTCTGCTGCAAGCCGAATCACCGCGCCAATGGCAGGAATTAAAGTTTCGCCGCCTTCCAATGAAAATCGTTTTTGGCCCACATATTTTGTTTGTAAAAAATTTTCAAATGTTACTGCCTGATTCAGCTTTTGCAGAACATATTTTTTAGTTTCGGGCGTGTAGTTGGGATGATTCGCGTTGGTATTCAGTTGTTTTTGAATCCATTTTATTTCTTCCGGATTTCGAATATACATATATTCAACCCCAATAGCATCGCAATAAACTGTTTCTAAATGCTTTACAATTTCACGCAAAGTTGCTTTTCCGGTGCCGATAATTTGACCGGCATCAAAAACAGTGTCCAAATCATTTTCAGAAAGTCCGAAATTTTCTATGGCCAGCGTAGGCATATATTTTCGGCGTTCGCGAACTGGATTCGTTTTTGTGAACAAATGTCCACGTGTTCTGTAGCCATTAATTAAGTCGAGCACTTTAAACTCTTTCAGTACATTTTCGGGAACTTCAAAGACGGCTTTTTCTTCTGTGTCTTTGATTGAATATTTTTCGTTGGCAAAGTCATATCCTTGAAAAAAACTTCTCCAGCTTGGTTCTATAGCATCAGGATTTATCAAATACTGGTCGTACAAATCGGCTATAAAGCCAGTGTGGACCGCATTTAAAAATGAAAATTTATCCATAGTGTTGTTAGTAGTCAATGTTTTAATAGATTGGGCAAAAATACAACTTTTACCAAAACCAGCATTTTAATTGTGGTTATTTTGCAATTATTATATTATTGGTAATATTTGGTCAAACCTGTTAAAAATATGATTTTTTATATGATTTTTTGTGGAATAATATAGGAAACTGTTAAAATAAATATTGATTATTTTGGTTTATTCAAGTTGATTTACAAGAAGTTGCTTTTAAATAAATGTTAAGAATTTAAAAAGAAGAAATTTATTTGATAATTTCTTGCAAAAAGCAGAAAACCTTGTATATTTGCACTCGCAAAAGCGGATAAATTCCTCCTTAGCTCAGTTGGTTAGAGCATCTGACTGTTAATCAGAGGGTCCTTGGTTCGAGCCCAAGAGGAGGAGCAAAAACGAGTCTTAACATTAATTTGTTAAGGCTTTTTTGTTTTTTAAGAAAGTGCATAACACTTCATTTTTCTTGTTATTACTGCATTGTATGCATTCATTGCACTCAAAACTTCACAACTTATTATAATGCCAACTTGTCAACTTTTTTATTAAAAAAAGGCATACTTAAAGGTACCCATTAAAAATAAAAAGGTAGCTATCTATCATTTAACAATTCAATATTTTAAAGAGGTCCATTTTTCTAAATACCAAAGAGTATTCATTAATTTTAAATTCTTCAAGCGTCGAAAAAATATAGGAAACCTTTAAAAAAACCACCAATTTGGTGATTTTTTTAAAGATTTGATATAGATACGTTCAAAAACGCATTCAATTATTTTCTGTTTTTTATTTTAATTACAGTGTTTTTCGAGTTCAAATCTATTGTCTTCAAAACGTAAATCAATTTCATTGTCATCTTCAATTTCATATAACCTCCAATCAAAAGAAAAATCAGCTAAAGTTTCAAAATTAATTTTTAATAAGATGTCCTTATCAGATAAGTCAACTTTCCAGGTTCCAAAAATTTCATTACCATTGTTAATAGCTTTCAAAACGCCTTCATTCAAAAAGAATAATTTATAGTTTGTGTATTTAGCTGTTTGCTGTACATCATTTATTTCAAGTTTAGAAACGGTCCAAGAACATGTTTTTAGTAATTGGGTTATTTGCTCTTGAGAACAATCGTCACAATCATCATCATCGTAATCATTATCGTCATCTTCGTCGCACATATCTTTAACCTCTTCGATTACATTTTCTAGCATATCCATATTTTCTATGTTTCTTTCTGTACCATCATAAAGGATTACTGAAATTGGAAAATTAACCACCACAATATCATTATCATCTATATCGTCAATAAATTTGTAAAACTGCTCATCATTTTCAATTTTCACAGTATTGGTCAACTGATTTTCTGAATTATACATTGACAAGTTTATTGGATATACAAAATCTAAGCATTCAATATCATCATCCATTTCATTTTCACCTTTACAATCCTCAATTAAAGCATCCAGTTCATCCTGATTATTGATGGTGATTTTTGAATAATCACTTAAAATAATTTCAATAGGAAAAAATATTTCTAAGTGATCTAAATCGTCGTCAAACTCATCAAAAATAGCTTCTATTGCCTCAAAATCCTCTTCTGAATTTACGTTAACTATAAATCCATTTACACTTACCATCACCGGAAGTTGAACTTGTAAACAACTTGCATTGTCAATAATATTATCTTTTGACCCATCATTTGTAACAGTACGCTTCACTAAATTGGTTACACTGGCGTTCACTTTTAAAGTTTCTCCTTGAGCGGGTTCTCTAATTTGTGATATTTCTGTCTGACAGGAAATAAAGGCCAGGAAAAGAAAACTCAGAAATAATAAATTGCAGAGGTGTTTCATATTTGACAAATTTAAAATAAATTGTAAATTAACCAAGAGGTTTTAGGGGTTTATTGCAATATAACTTCTTAGTTATTATAATATTGAAAACCTCTTGGAATTTTTACACAATCATGTATTTAACAGTTTATGATTAATAAACCCTACTTATTTTTTAAAATAATTATATTTACATCCAAAATTAATCTGATATTTTCATAAAATTTATGAATCACACTATTGATGAAGATTACTGCAATGAAAAAAAATTCAGTAAATTTTTTTTAGATAATTCAGCCTTGTTGCGCAATTACATGTACTACAAATGCGGTGATAAAGAATTTGCGAATGACATTGTGCAAGATGCTTTTTTAAAATTTTGGGACAATTGCAAAAAAGTAATTCCGGGAAAAGCAAAATCTTTTTTATTTACCATTGCGAACAATTTATTTTTAAATGAATACAATAAAAGCAATGTGGCATTAACTTTTAAAAGCATCCCACAAAAGAAACACACACATGAAACTCCGGAGTTTTTATTAGAAGAAAAAGAGTTTGGCGAGAAATTACAAAAAGCACTTTCAAATTTATCTGAAGCGCAACGCACCACTTTTTTAATGAATAGAATAGATGGTAAAAAATACAAAGAAATTGCTAAAATATTAGAAATTTCAGTTAAAGCAGTTGAAAAGAGAATACACAATGCTTTGATAAGTTTAAGACAAGAAATTGAAAATATTTGATAAACAAAGTAGGGGAAACCTTTATTTAATTGTTATATAATTGTTATGTGAATTTTACGTATGGGAAAAAACTACTTTTTAGCAAAATGGCTTAGTGGTGAAATAACTGAAGCAACACTTAAGGAACATGTAAGTGAGGAGGAAATATGCGCTTATAAAAAAATAATTTCAGCCACAGACCAACTAGAAGCGCCAAGCTACAATGCCCAAGAAGCTTTAGAAAAAATAAAGAAATTACATTCCGAAAAAACCGTTAAGAAATTAAATATCATTAATTATTTTTACAGAATTGCAGCCGTATTTGCGGTGCTAATTGCTTCGTATTATTTTATTTCAACAAAAAACACAAGCTACAAAACTAATTTAGCGGAAAAAATTATTTTTGAATTGCCCGATCAATCTGAAGTGCATTTAAATGCTGATTCAAAAATTACTTTTAAGGCCAAAAATTGGGAAAATAGCAGAACCTTATATTTAAAAGGCGAAGCCTATTTTAGCGTTAAAAAAGGAACTGAATTTACGGTAATTTCAAATATGGGTTCTGTACAGGTTTTAGGCACAAAATTTAATGTTATTGAAAGAGACCGATTTTATGAAGTGAACTGTTACGAAGGTTTGGTAAGTGTAACTTCTAAAACTGAAACGGTTAAAGTTCCTGCAGGAACTTCCTATAAAATACTCAATGAAGTTTCTAAATTTTCAAACAACACGAATGAAACAATGCCCGCTTGGCTTCAAAACAACAGTTCGTTTAAAAGTATGCCATATAAATATGTTGTGAAAGAATTGGAAAGGCAATACAATATTTCCATTGAATATGATGTTAAGTACGAAAACAATTTATTTACGGGAAGTTTTATTCATTCAAATTTAGAATTGTCTTTAGAAGCAATCAGCATTCCGTTAAACCTGAAATACGAAATTATCAGTGATAAAAAAGTGCATTTAAAACTAGATGAAACGAGCTATAACAAATTTTGATACACAGTAGAATGATTAATGGCGAACCGCATCTGTCCCAATAAAAAATAAGATATAAACAGATGAAAATTAACAAACTAAAGCCTTTATTAATTTTTACATGTCTTCTTTTTTCAATTTTTAGTTTTTCCCAAAATTTAACCAAGGAAAGTAAATTGCTTTCTGAAATTTTAGTTGAAATAGAAAAAGAATATGAAGTCACCTTTACCTATGCCGACAAAGTAATTGAAACCATAAAAATTACACCGCCTTCAAAAAAAATAACGCTTCCTGAAATTATTGAATATTTAAAGGTAAAAACCGGCTTGGCATTTACCTTTTCAACGGCAACAAATATTTTAATAAGCAACAAAAAGAGTATTGATATTATTTGCGGCTATCTGGTTGACATAAATTCAAAAGAATTCCTTAAAGGGGTTCATATTGTAGTTTTAAAATCCAACATACATACTACCTCAAACAGTGCAGGCTATTTTAGCATTCCAAAAATTGATGAAAATCAAATAATTCAAATTAGTTATATGGGTTATCCAACCATGTATTTAAATGCTGCTGATTTTTTAACCAATAATTTATGTTTAACAATCTCATTAACTGAAAAATTGGAAGAATTGAACGAAGTTATTTTGCAAAATTATTTAACATCAGGAATTTCAATAAAAACCGATAACTCGTTTGTAATTTCCCCTCAAGAATTTGGTATTTTACCAGGATTGGTTGAGCCTGATGTTTTACATCAAATACAAGCTTTACCAGGTATCAGCAGTGTGGATGAAACTGTTTCTGACATTAATATTAGAGGGGGGACAAACGACCAAAACCTACTGCTTTGGGACGGCATAAAAATGTATCATTCAGGACATTTTTTTGGATTAATTTCTGCGTTTAATCCATATTTAACAGAAAGTGTCACCGTAATTAAAGATGGCACTCATTCCCAATATAATGATGGTGTTTCGGGAACAATTGCCATAGAATCAATAGATGAAATTAAAGAGAAACCATTTGGCGGTGCCGGAATTAATTCACTTAGTGCAGATGCTTATGCGCAAATGCCAATTTCAAAAAAAGTATCGATTCAAGTATCCGGAAGACGTGCTATTACTGATTTGTGGCGCTCATTTACTTACGAACAATATTTCAAACGCGCATTTCAAAATTCTAAAGTTTCAACTTTTTTAGTTGCAGATAACAAGTATGTTGAATCCAGTTCAAACTTCTATTTTTATGATTACAGCATTAAATTATTATACAATATCAATGAAAACCACCAATTGCGATTCAGCCTTTTAAACGTTGAAAATGAACTAGGCTACAAAGAAGCGATCGATTTAGAGACAGAAACTGCCGAGAATTACAAAACAAGTAGTTTGGAGCAAAAGAATAAAGGTTTTGGACTAAAATTAACCGACAACTGGAACTCAAAATTCAAAACAGTTTTTAATGCTTATTATACAAAATACAACCTAAATTCCTCAAATCATTCGCTTTTTACTGAACAGCTTTTGCAACAAAACAATGAAGTTTTAGAAACAGGCCTAAAATTAAATGCACACTATTCAATTTCAGAGAAATTGCAATTGTTAGGTGGCTATCACTTTTATGAGTTAGGAATCACAAATACTGAGGTTGTAAACGTGCCAGATTTCAGCCAAATTATTAAAAGAGTCCTAAGAAATCATTCACTTTTTAGTGAAGTCAGTTACATTTCGGCCAGCAAAAAAACGTTTGTAAATGCTGGGTTAAGGTTGAATTATATTGGAACTTTTAATTTATTTATTATTGAACCCAGATTGCAAGCATTGCATAAGATAAATAAACATTTTTCGTTTAAGATTGCCGGTGAATTTAAAAGTCAGAATGCGACTCAAATTATTGATTTACAAGAGGATTTTTTAGGGGTTGAAAAAAGACGTTGGGTTTTAGCAGATAATAAGGCCATCCCTGTCATAAAAAGCAAACAAGCTTCTGCTGGATTTAATTTCCACAAACAATATGTTTTTTTTGATATAGAGGGTTTTTACAAGTATGTAGATGGTATTACCACTGCAAATCAAGGGTTTCAAAATCAAAATCAGTATATAAAAACTTCTGGTAGCTACACGGTAAAAGGAATTGAATTTTTAATTAACAGAAAAACCGATGCTTTTAGTACTTGGTTGGGGTATGCTTATAATCACAATACCTATAATTTTCCGGTGTTAACACCCAGTGAATTTCCAAATAATTTGGATATTAGGCACAGCATTTCATTTGGAAACACCTACACTTATAAAAAGTTTAATTTTGCTGTTGGAATGTTATGGCGAAATGGGAAACCTTACACTAAACCTCAAGAAAGTAGCCCAATTACTATTGACAGGCTTAATTCTTATATAAATTACAACTCCCCAAACAGCGATAATTTACCCAATTATTATAGAGTTGATTTTTCATCAACCTATAAATTTAACCTTAACAAAAAAGTTGACGCAATGGCCGGTGTTTCAATTTTAAACATTTTTAACGCTAAAAATATTTTAAATACTTACCACAAAATAACTCCTGAGGGTGCCATAAACAACATTAATAATGTTGCTTTAGGTACAACTCCCAATTTCACTTTTAGAGTTTCTTTTTAAAAATTAAAATTATTAATGGGTTATTTTTATTTCATTATTGTCCGGTTAAATTTTTCAAAACAAACAGGTCGCCCCGATGGGGCTTTAAACCTGACTTTTTTCAATACTCTACAAACATTTCGCTCCTATGGAGCTGTTTTTAGTCCCATCGAGCTTGTGCCGATTTTTCTATCGGTAACCTGATTGTAGAAAATAGATTTTCATTAAAAACAAGCCCCAATCGGGGTGACCTGTTTGTCAAGTCCCATTTAGACTGAGATTTATAAAATGCAATGAATTTTTATCGGACAACATTATTATTTATAAGAATAACTTATTGTGATAAAAATTTAATTTTTATTTAAAACTGTGTTTTAAAGGTAGGGTATTTCTGTTTTCAGCTGTTACACTATAATTAAACAAAAAAACCTTTTATGAATAAAACGTATCCTAAAAGACTGATGTATTTAATGATATTCAGCATTTTCATTTCGCAAGGCGTCAAAAGCCAAGATTTAACAAATGAATTTAAAATTTGGTATGGCATAAACGTCAACACTAAAATTAACAAAAATTTTAAGCTGAAATTCGGAGCAATGTTAGCAGAAAATACGAATCCATCGAGTTTTAGTTTTGCACAAGGAAAATTAGGGCTTTCATACAAAATCCAAAAAAACACTTTTGTTGAAGTTGGTTATGTCAAAGAACTTTTAAATGATTCACAAAAAAAACGTGATTTGTATGACATAACGCCAGGTTTGTTTAATAAGCTTGAGTTTGACAGAATTTATACCAGTTTTTCATTTAAACATGATTTAGTTAAAAGATTGTCCTTTAAGCATGAACTGGAGGCACAACTTTCCATGCCGGCAGTCCAAAAATATAAGTCGCGCTATATCTATTCGGGCAAGTTGGCTTATAATATCAAAAAATCCAGTATCACCCCATATCTGGAAAATCAGGTTTATTATTATGCAGGAGGCGATATTTCAGGAGGAATTAAACGTTACCGTTTGGTGTCAGGAATTCAGTTTAAACCAATTAATGATTTCCCTTTATCGACATCTTTATACTATTTGTATCAAAATGAGTTCAATACCAGTCCGCTTAGTGAAAATGACTATACGGCGGCTGGCATAAGTTTAACATTCAGCATTAACTAACTAATTAAAAATAAATCCCATATTATGAAAATAAAAGAGATCAATAAATTAGACATTAAGGTAGGTATTATCTGCAAAAGTGTGAAGGAGCAAAAAATCAGGGCAGATATAAATGAAAAACACATACCTATAGCAGGTGATGTAGCGATTTTTAGAGTATTGACGCTGGGCAAGCATACTCGTATTCAGACAGAAAGCGGCAGAAATACGGTTATTTTGCCGGGTGATTTAATTATGGGTGCTTTCGGCAGCCGTTATGCAACAAGCCAGATAGAAGGTTATGTGCCTAATTCTTATTTGGAAAGTTATGACATATTGGGGCAAGGAGGCGTAATAGGCCAGGCAAAATCGTGGCACTTGAATTTTGATCTTGTTGGAACCACTAAGGTTGAACTTATAGGGTATGTTGTAAATGAAAATGGACAAGTTGTAAATACAATTAAAAACTTCGAGCCACTGCAAACTTTTGACCCAATTTCTTTTCTTGATTCGCCAAAAACAATCCTATCCTTAGGGACAAGTATGGATAGCGGAAAAACATCAAGCGCAGCTTTTTTGGCATACGGTTTAAAAAAGGCCGGCAAAACAGTCGCATTTATTAAATTAACAGGCACAACTTATACCAAAGACAAGAATTTTGTTGAAGATTATGGCGCCCATGATACAATAGATTTTAGTGATTTTGGCTTTCCGTCAACGTATATGTGTGAGACGGAAGTACTTTTAGATTTGTATCAGTCGCTTTTAACTAAAATGGTGAATTCAGTGAATCCAGATTATGTTATTGTGGAAATTGCGGATGGATTATTGGAACGGGAAACGAATGCTTTATTGAAACATTCAGCGTTTAAAAGTCAGTTTCAAGGAGCAATATTTTCTGCATCAGGAAGCTTGAGCGGCATTGCAGGCGCAAAACAACTGGAAGATTTCGGCATTACTGTTATTGGAATCTCCGGATTGGTAACAACAAGTCCTTTATTGGTGGAAGAAATTAGACAGAATTCTAAATATAGTGTACTTTTAATGGAAGATTTAATGTCAGAAAAAATAATTCATATAATTGATAAAAAAAATATTTTAAGCAACAGTGACCAAGTGGAAATTTATTAAGGAGTCGATTAAGGAAAATCCCGGTTTAGCAGCACTAGCTGTTATATCGGGTTTCTGCTATAATATTTTTACGGTGCTGGTGCCAATCGCAATCGGTCGGTTTTATGAGTTTAATTTTGAGTTTTCATCAGTTAGGTTAAAATTGTTTTTTTCTGGATTTCCCTTCATTTATACCAATAGTTTCAATGCCTTTTTGATTTTATTTATCGGAATTATTTTAATTCGTTTTCTTTTTGAATATTCCAATCGTTATGTTATTGGGATTTTGGGAGAACGATTTTCAAAATCCTTGAGAGAGCAACTTTTCGCGCATCAATTAAGAATACATACAACAATTTATGATGAAAAGGGCATTGGAAGGTACTTACTAAGATATAGCGGTGATTTAAAAAGCGTTCAAAATTACCTCACCCAGGGTATCTTTAGGTTTGCGCAGGATATGTTGCTGATTGCAATTTTGATAACGGTCATTGGTTATTACAGCGTAAATATGGCACTGATCATTTTAACATTTATAGTGTGTGCTTTCGGATTTATTTTTTTTATGAATTTGGTTTTATACCGTATTTCTGTGGAACGAAGAAACCGGCGATCAGGAATGTTGGCTTTTGTGAACAATGCATTGCGCTCAATTCTGCCAATTAAAGTTTTCAACAAAAACGTGCCTTTTGAGAACAGATATAATAAAAGATCGTTAAAGTTACTTGATATAGGCGTTAAATATCAGCATATAACGGCACTTATCAATGCGATTATTCCCTTCATTACTTATTTAATGGTTGGAATTACAATGCTTTATATTTATAGTTTAAAAAACGCGGGTATTGACTTTGACAGAAGCTCTTTTTTGATATTGATACTTTTAATAATTTCATTTTTGTCAATTTTCCGCCGCATTCTTACTGTAAATATCGTTTGGAAACTTGGGAACATTTCTTTTGAAAAATTGATTGCCGTTTTTATGCTGAAGACGGAAAGCACTTCTTATAAAAGGAAAATTAAAATTTATGATGAAGCTATTGTATTTAAGAATGTTGTTTATAATACTGAAATTAGCAATAATGAAAGTCCGTTTAACCTTAAAATTGAACCCTATTCAATTTCATATTTAAAATCGTCCGCAGGCAGCGGAAATTCTTTAACATTTATCAAATTATTATTAAAAATATACAATCCTTCAGAAGGAGTAATTTATTTTGGTAAATATGCGGCCAATAAATTATCGGAAAAGGCGATTCGAAAGCAAATAACAGTGGTTTCTGCTAAAATACCATTAGTTGGGAATACTGTTTTCGAGGCTATTTCTTATAGCCGAAACCCTGAAAAAAAACTACAGTGTGAAAAGGTGCTTCATGAACTGCAGCAATTCGTTCCAAAATCGCAACAGTTGACTTTAAGTTCTAAAATTGGAGAACAAAGTAATGGTTTGAACGATTCTCAAAAACAGTTATTGCTATGGTGTCGGGCGCTCCTTGCCAACAAACCTATTTTGATATTGCATTTTCCCTTCGATTATATCAATGAAAATTTGAAGAAACATTTGCTTCAATCAATATTGGATTGGAAAGGACAAAAGACCATTATTTTTATTGATGAAAAATTTCCTGAAGGATTAAAAGTTGATAAATTATATGAATTGTAAATGGTTATGATTTTGATTTTCAAAAAAACATCATCAAAATTTAGTTGAAATTTATCTGTTGCTCAAAGTACTTTTACCATTAAACTACTTGGACAAAAAACAAGATCAGTTGGCCAGAGCCCGCACATGATTGATTAATCAGCAGGTCTTTGTTTCGCTTGTCTCGAGAGCGAAATGATTAACGAGGAAACCGAAGCGTATAAAGCCTTTACAGAAATGTAGAGGCTTTTTTATTTTGAACATTAGCAAACAATACATTTTACTTGTTATTACTGCTTAGTATGCATTCATTATTGCAACTCCGAGTAATAGGAGGAGCAACGCCAGCGAAGGTTTCAAGCGATATAAACTTGGAGCCTTTTTTTATGCGCAAGGTTTGGGAAAGTTTTTTGTTGAAATCCTTAGAGTGGAGAAAGGGAAAGATTAAAAAAAGTAAACTTTAGTGTTGTCTTACAAATGGCGGTATTACACTATAACAAGAAATAAAAACCTAAAACCAAATAAATTGCAAAAAAACACCCCTTAAAACCATAAGAAATAGGGGGCGCTTTAAATGAATTAACAGGTTATAATTGATGCTTCAACAAAGTGGCAACAACTTCATAATATTCTTTTTCAATCTCCAAATAGGAGTTGAAAGTAGTGTTATAATAGTTCATTTCCACAAAATATTCCAATACCGAAATTTGCCCAGCCAACAGTGCTTTGTCTAACAATTTAATGGGGTCAGCCGACTTGTTAATTTTTTCGTAGTCTTCCAATATGCTTTTCAAACTTTCATAGCGGCCATAAAGCTGTTTTATTTCATAATAATAATCATTCGTATGGTCAGCCAATGCAATTTCTGCAAAGGTCATTCTGGCTTTTTCAAGTTTCACCCTGTTTTTACTTTCCCATAAAGGCAATGAAATTCCGGTGTGAAATCCATTATAGGTTTGCCCTAAAATCCCCTGATAATGATACCCAATTTCCATTTTAGGCAAGGCCAAGGCTTTGCTGACTTCTATTTGTTTTTGGGCAATAACCTTATCCTGCTCCAACGTTTTTCTGAGGTAATCTTGTGCTTTAATTTCTTTTTCCAGAGTGTCAAAATCAGCAATCACCGGAACATCAAAATAAGCTTCATCCTTAAAAGTGATGAGAGTTCCTCCGTTTAAACTGGTAAGTTGTTCATTGAGTTTCGCAATAAAAGATGCATTTTCCAGAAACTGTTTCTTAATTTCCAACAATTGTATTTCGGCTTTGTTGACATCCAAAATTGTTCCGTCACCGGTTTCCAGTTTCTTGTTAAATTGAGCCAGCCATTTTTCAGTGGCCTCTTTTCTTTTCGCCAACGGAATTTGTAATTTGTTTCTGTAAACCAATTCAATACAAATCATTTTTGCTTTCAAAAGCAACACCTGATTGGCAGCTTGAAGGTACAAATCGGCTTGCAAAATTTGCTGGTTGGCCAATTGGTTTTTCTTTCTGTAAACAGTAGGGAAATCAAATGATTGGGTCACAACAATATCCGTCTGGTTTCCGGCATCGGCTGGACTTCCTTTTAAATAATCATATTCAATTGTTGGATTATATAAAGAATTACCTGTTTGATACTGTACTTTTTGTGCGCTCCAATACTGCGTATTGGCTTGTATCGTCTTGTTGTTTTTGGCAATTTCGGCTAAAACTGCATCCATATTGGATTGAGAATACCCCAAACCAAATGATAAAATTGCTAAAAATAATAATAGGCTATTTTTCATTTGTTACTTTTTTACGATTAGATAAATAATACACCACCGGAACAATAAAAATATTGAGTAATGTGGAAGTCAACAGACCTCCTAAAATAACTTTTGCCATCGGACTTTGAATTTCGTTGCCCGACAAATCGCCCCTGAGCGCCAGCGGAATAAGTGCCAGGGCAGCCGTAAGTGCGGTTATTAATATCGCATTCAGGCGGTCGGCCGAACCTTTTACAACCGTTTCATAAAGCGGAACGCCATGATTTTGCAGTCGCTGGTAATTCGAAATCAGCAGAATTCCGTTACGGGTTG
>JAUXPH010000007.1 GCA_030683995.1 Lutibacter sp. | reverse complement strand
GAAGTTACAAAAAAATGGACTGTGCCTATTAGGAATTGGGGATTGATTTTAAATCAATTTATTACTATATTTGAAAAAAGGGTTCAATCGTAAAAAATTGAACCCCGAGAATTATGTTTACACACTTTTTAGGATAGTGTCTGGATTTACGATTTTAGACTGATCTTTTATCTTTTAACATATAACATTTTAACTTTTAACTTTTAACTTTTAACTTTTAAACAAAAAACCCGTGAAACTTGAGCTTCACGGGTTTTTTGTTTTAAAATAATCGAAATATTATATTCCCAATTCCGTAAATAATTCTTTAAGTTTTGGATCAGATGGTCTTGCTGCATCAGCATCAACAATATTTCCTGCCGGATCAATTAAAATAAATCGAGGAATCGCATTGATACCATAATCCAAAATAAATTGTGATTCAAAATTATTGTCGGCATACAATTGCATACCGCCCAATTGTTCATCTGCAACCATTTTTTTCCAGGTTTCGTATGCTTCCGGTTTGTCAACAGAAATACTTACAATTTGAATATTTTTGCCGGCATATTCCTTTTCCAATGCTTTTAAAAACGGAATTTCAGCTTTACAAGGCGCACACCAGGTTGCCCAAATATCCAAATACACATATTTCCCTTTTAAATCTGCCAATGATGTTTTTCCGCCTTTAAAATTTTCATAGTTTACAAATACCGGTGATGCTTTTCCTTTTGCCAAACGGGTTAAGGTTTCGTGCATTGCTTCATAATTGGATTCTATATAACCAAAAAACATTTCATCGTTTCTTGCATCCATAGCAACAATCAGCGAATCTAAATTTTTAGCTTTGTCTTTATAACCTTGCAATTCTAATTTTGCAGCGGCAAGTTTTGCATCAAAAGCCGCTTTGTCCAATGTAAAGTACGATTTTGGATTGGCGTTATCGCTCATATAAAAACCGCGTTTATTTTCCATAAAATTATTGGTTTCAGCACCTTCACCTTTATAAGAAACTCCGGCATCCAATCTATCTCCTTTAAATTCCAAGTTTAAATCGTAGCCATTTTTAAGAAATAAGGTAATTCTGTCGTCACCATTGGAAATCGCGTGAACACCGTTGGTTACTTTTAAGGTATCTGAAAATGTACCGTCAGCATTTACAGAAATTTCCTTTGTGAAATCTCTTCCCTGAACGGTTAAATTTTCAACGCCCGGCGTTTTTAGTTTTCCCGATAAAGTTACGTAATCCTTTGGTTCTGATTTACACGATACTATTGCAATCACTGCAAGAAGTAAAATTATTTTTTTCATTATGTTATTAAATTATTGTTTAAATATTAAGTGCACTAAGTGTTCTTTTTAATTTGCTGCTCGACGGTCTTGGCGCATTTGAATTTACAATTTTTCCTGTAGGATCAATTATAATATAGCGAGGCGTCATTTTAATGAAATATTCCTGAACAAAGCTTGATTCCATATCTTTATCTGCGAATAAATGAATTCCTCCAAATTTATTTTCAGCAACCACACGCTTCCATTTGTCGTGGTCTGCAGCCCTATCGACAGAAATACTCACAAATTTAATTTTTTTGCCTTTATGTTCCGTTTCAAGCTCCTTTAAAGAATTCATTTCTCTTGGGTTTGGACTAGACCAAGTTGCCCAAACATTGATATAAACATAGTTGCCTTTTAAATCATCCAAAGAAGTTTTTCCGCCTGCATAGTTTTCGTAATATTTAAATTTCGGGGAAGGCTGTCCTTTGGCCACCGTTTTAAATTTATTGTAGCTTTCTGTAATTTCCTTTTTATGCGCTTCATTGGTGGAAGATGCCATAAATTGTTTGTAAAGCGTTTCTATGTCTTCTGAATAGGTAAATGCATATTTAACACGCTCATAAATCAAGTCGTTTTTCATAGTCGGTTTTTCCAATGCCCCCACCACTTGAATGAAAGCAACATCACTGTCAATTTGCTTTTCACGCGACAATTCACCTGCTTTTTTTCGGTAATGATTGGTTACCAAAGTTCTATAATCTGGCGAGAATAAAAAATCTTCCTCATTGTCGTAAGTCACCGCATCCAACTCTTTTAAAAATCCTTCAGAAGTTTTAAAATCGGGCTTTTGCGCATAATAGCTATGAAAAATTTGATAATTATTAAGTCTCGTTAAATAGGCATAATTGATATTTCTCTTTTCTTTTTGCTCAAAATCATCATCAATGCCTTTACTGTCCGAAACCATTTTTTCCAAAGTGGATTTAATTTCTTTCATTTTTGAAACATACGCGGCTTCATCCAATTTGTAAATTTCATTGTTTTCACCCAATAATTTTTTCTCTGTTTTTTGTTTTCCGAATAAATAATTGCTTATTTCAGAACCCTTTCCTGAGAAAACCAAGGTATTGTCAAAATCATCTGAATTAAAATTGATGACCATACTACTGCCTGGTTTCACGAAAATTTCTGCCCTGTTTCTGCCATATTGAAAAGTGTAATTACCTGATTCAATAAACAAAGTATCCAAAAATTTTCCTTCTTTGGATATTTGGATGCTTTCACTAAATTCTAAATTATTTGGCTTTCTTAAGGTGATTTCACCTCCTCTGTTGTTTGTGATTTCACCAGAAATAATCGTGAAATCTGCCTCTTTATCATTTTTACAAGACAATATTGTAACGGCGGCTATCAATAACCATATTTTTTTCATATTTGTTGCTGTTTTTTGTTTATTAATGGGCAAATATAAAACATATTGCATCATAAATAAATTATAATATTACTTTAACAAATTATTTGCATATTGCGTTAGGAATGCTGAATTTTGATGCACCAAAACACCACTATGAACAACCTACATCAGATCAATTCTAAGCCTTTGGATTTTGCTGCGTTAAGCGACATTATTTTTACTGAAAAAAATTTAAAGCTTTCTTCTGAAGCCATTGAAAAAATTGAGAATTGCCGTTTGTATTTAGATAAAAAACTCGAGAAACACGCAACGCCCATTTATGGCATCAATACCGGATTTGGCTCTTTGTGCAATGTAAAAATCGACAATAATAATTTGCATCAATTGCAGGAAAATCTGGTGATGAGCCACGCTTGCGGCACCGGAAGAAAGGTTGAAAAGCACATTGTGAAGCTGATGCTTTTATTGAAAATTCAGTCGTTAAGTTACGGCCATTCGGGCGTTCAGCGGGAAACTGTGGAGCGATTGATCGATTTTTACAACCACAATATTATTCCGGTGGTTTATGAACAAGGCTCTTTGGGCGCATCGGGTGATTTAGCGCCTTTGGCACATTTGTCGTTGCCCCTAATTGGCAAAGGCGAAGTGTATTTTAACGATGAAATTGTAGCGAGCGAGGTTGTTTTAAAACAATTTAACTGGAACAAAATTGAATTGAAATCGAAAGAAGGACTGGCATTGTTGAACGGAACCCAATTTATGAGTGCTTACGGCGTTCATTTAATTCTGAAATCATTTAAACTTTCTTATTTGGCCGATTTGATTGGTGCGCTTTCTTTGGATGCTTTCGACGGAAGAATTGAACCTTTTAATGAATTGATTCATTTTATCAGGCCGCATAACGGACAAATAAAAACGGCGCAACGCATTAAAGATTTTTTGGCAGACAGCGAAATTGGGGCGCAGCATAAAGAACACGTGCAAGATCCTTATTCTTTTAGGTGTATGCCGCAAGTGCACGGCGCCAGCAAAGACGCCTTAAATTATTGCAAAAAGGTTTTTGCTACGGAAATTAATTCGGTGACCGACAATCCAAACATTTTTGTGGAATCAGATGACATCATTTCAGGTGGAAATTTTCACGGACAGCCTTTGGCATTGGCTTTTGATTTTATGGGAATCGCTATGGCAGAGCTGGGAAGCATTTCAGAAAGAAGAACTTTTCAGCTCATATCCGGACAACGGAATTTACCGCCATTTTTGGTGAAAAATCCGGGATTGAACAGCGGTTTAATGATTCCTCAATACACCGCCGCAAGCATTGTCAGCCAAAACAAACAATTGGCAACGCCGGCATCTGTAGATTCTATTGTCTCGAGTAACGGACAAGAAGACCACGTGAGTATGGGTGCGAACGGCGCCACAAAAACCAAACAAATAGTTGACAATATAGAAACCATTTTGGCCATTGAACTTCTTAATGCTTCGCAGGCCTTGTATTTTAGAAATCCGCTAAAAAGCTCCGAATTTCTAGAATCGTTTTTGGAAATGTACCGAAGTGAAGTTCCTTTTATTGAAAACGACATCATTTTAAGCACAGAAATTAATAAAACAGTGGCTTTCTTAATGAATTTGAACATTGATACTGAAGAATTGTTTTAGACTGGTAAATTTTAGCCAAAAAACTAATAAATATCATAACAAAAAACTGATAAATATCATAAATGATTGATTTGTGTTTTACCCATACAAGTGTTTTTATACAGTTTATTCGAATTTTAAAACCAATTATTAAAATCCTGATTCAATTCATTTAAACTTGATATATATCATTCATTTCCTTTACATTACATCATAATTTTACGTAAGTTTTAAAAAAGAACTGATTTTATGGTCTTCAAAAAGGTGTTAAAATTAATTCTTTTTGCCCCGAAAACCATATCCCAAAGACCATATCCCAAAGACCATATCCCGCTTTAGTTAAATATGAATTTAACTAAGTTTCAGAGACAACACACGCTTGACTTTTTTGTTAAGTGTTATTTGGTATTCACATTATTGGATACATGAATTATTAAAATTTATTGTTGAATTATTATTAAAAAATTAAACTTATGAAAAATTTTACTTTCATCAAAAAAACGTCTTCATTAGGGTCAAAACAATTGCGCTTTAATTGGCGTCAATTTCTTGTTTTGTCCTTATTTATTGTGACGACTGTGCTGACCAGCTTTACGTTAACGGCACAAAATTTACCAGGAATTGCTCCGGTACAAACCCCTATTGGCGGTTTTGGGGTAGATGGCGATGCTTACGCCAATACACCGACCCCCGGAATAGGTGACTGGTTCTATAATGCTACCTTATATCCGGGTGCAGGAAGAGGTTTATTTAATCCAGACGGAACAGTTACGGATCCTACCAGAACTTTCTTTTTACAAGATAATTGGATACAAAATACTGATTTAACCATTTTTACGGGCACTAATAAAATAAACCACAATCCAAGTACCTACACTTGGGGACCGGGGTCATCACCCAATAAAAATGAAATTCAGAATGCGGCAGCCCATTTTACTTATGGTGCACCTGGGTTAGGTGGCAACGCCAATGATTTGTGGTGTATTTTTGCCGGTGACCGTATGGTAACCAATGGAAGCAGCTATATTGACTTTGAGTTTTTACAAAAAACATTGACAATGACCGGCACTACCAGCGGTGGATTTACCTCTGCCGGCACTTCAGGAGGCAGAACCATTGGCGATATATTAGTGACCATTGAATTTGTTCAAGGTGGTGGAGCCGCTACTGTGGTTATCCGAAAATGGCAAGCAGTTGGAGCTGGTTATGAATATGTAGTGTATCCCAATTCAGACTTTGTAGGGAAAATATTTATGACTAACAATACGTCTGTAACTTCAGTTCCTTTTGATGCTTATGGAGGCAATACTTATGCAGTAAATCAATGGGCAGAAGGCGCTATCAACCTTACTCAAGTGTTGGGGATAGGCCAAGACCCTTGCTATTCTATCAGCACGCTATTCATTAGAACACGTTCTTCCGGTTCTTCTGATCAATCTGAATTAAAAGATTTTCCGGGAGCTCCTATTCAGTTGGATTTAGGATTAATTCCTGATGCACCAGGCGTAACCACCGGTGAACTTTGTGGCCCTGGCGCTGTTAGCTTTACCGCTACCGGCTGTACCGAAACAGGATCTGTGCTTAAATGGTATAGTTCTGCAACCAGTACAACTCCATTATTTACAGGAAATAATTATAATGTTGAAATTACACAAACAACTAGCTATTGGGTAAGCTGTACAAATGCAGCTGGTTGTGAAGGACCTAGAACACAGATTACTAGGATTGTGAATCCATTACCAACAGTAGCTGCAAATAATACGGGACCATATTGTTTAGGCGATAATATTTCATTGACAGCGACCTTTACGGCAGCAGGAACAAGCACAAGTGCGGCTAGTTGGAGTTGGACAGGACCAGATGGTTTTACTTCTACAATGAAAGATCCAACAGCATTTGCATCCACAGCTTTAAAAGCAGGAATTTATACAGTTGAGGTTACCGATAATAATGGTTGTAAGAAAACAGCGCAAACCACGGTAGTTGTTGAACCTTGCTACGAACCATTATGTTCTTACACTCAAGGTTACTATGGTAATCCTACCGGTTCATCTTGTGATGGAGAAAGCACTTACACTACTTATGGTTTGATTGAAAAAGCTTTGGATGATTACCTAGGTGATGTGATGAGAATTGGCGTGGTTGGAAAATCTATTTTAATTGCCAAAACATCAGCGGATATCAATAAGGTTATTGAGTACTTGCCAGGAGGAAAATCTTCTTATGAACTTTCAGCCGGTAATATTTCAATAAGTGATATGTTGTTCAAAACCTGGTACACTACAACTGTTGGTAAAAACAACACAACAATTAACAATGCATTGTTGGCGCAAACCATTACCCTTGGCCTTAACTTAGGTATGCATAACAATCTAGGCGCTTTTGCTTTACAAACAGGAACCTTCGCAACAGCCGAACTTCTTAATGGTTGCGGTTCAACAGAAGTTGTAGAACGTGTTTGTGTTGATGGAGTAGTATACAACGAGTATGAATATTACACCATTATGAGCAATATTGCCGCTGCTGCTTCCAATGTGAATGAATTGTTTGCACTTGCGAACCGTGCATTGGGTAACGTTGATGGTATTGTTGGTTCAGAAGATGGTATTTCACTCAATAATATTGCAAGCGCTGTAGATAAGATCAACAATGCATTTGATGGTTGCAGAATGTTTATGGGTTATGGTATTGAGCCATTAGAATGTGGAATTGTACTAGCTAAAGTTGCTGTTGCAAAAGAAGTTGCTGTTGAAGCAGAACCTACTTTTATTGACAGTTCAGTAGACTTTAAAGTTTATCCTGTACCATTCGAAGATGTAATTAATGTATCATACAAATTTGAATATGACACCGATGTGACCATCCAAGTATTTAACTTACAAGGTGGCTTAATGTATGGTGTTGTGGACAATAGGTATAACAATGGCGAAGTGGCTGTTAAACAAATTAGCTTGCCAAGAACTTTTGACCAAGCATTGATTGTTAGATTGACAACAAATAAAGAAAAATTAAGTAAAACAATTGTTGCCAAATCAAGTACTCAAAGATAATTTTTAATTAACCTAAAAGAAAAGGCGGCAGATTGATGATCTGCTGCCTTTTTTGATGAATTTATACCTTCTAAAATAGCTTTTTTTTCAATTTCATTTGCCGTTTTCTTCATTTTTCGCCAAAAAGCAACCTTAAAAAACCTTAAATCGTTGATTGATTGCGATTTAAAACAATCCATTTAGCGCATTTTATTTCAAATATTGAACCATTTATAATAAATTTACAGCAGTTTGTTAGATTGTTTTGTGACTTGTTTTTTATATTGGTTTATATTATAAATTTACTTTGTTGATAAAAACGATTTGGGTTTGTCAATTTAAGTTCCCACAAATCAAAAAAATTATTTCGAATTAAACAGCTGACACTAATCATATTAGGCAGCGCAATCGTATGTATATTTAATTTAACAAAAACTAAAAACTAAAATTATGAAAACTCAATTTACCTCACGAATTGTAAAATTAACATTCGCATTCTTATTTGTTTTAATCGCTGCTTCTTGCAGTCAAGATGATGAAGCTATGGATGCCGCCGCTTTGGCAAATGAAATTAACAGTGAAATAGCAGCCAAAGGCGCTAAAGTTAGTACCGCAGATACTTACACTTCAGTTATAACAGGACATGGATCAGTCGTTTGTCTCGATATTAATGCTACAAGAACTTTCACCTTGTCAGGATGGAACGGAACCGCAGCACTAAATGTGCAAATTTATGATACTAGTATTTTAGATTGGGTTAGCATTGACAGTTTTAACGGACAATTACCAAGTCCTCAAAGTCTTTCTTACACCTTCCCTACAGTCGGAGTATATAAATTAAAATATCAAGTTTCAGGCAATTCTGTCAATGGAGGAACCAATGGATTTGTTGAATTTGATGTTACGGTAGTGAATTGCAATACAACTGCTGTAGGATGTTCATTGAGCCAAGGTTTTTGGTTTGCAAGCCCACAATCAGTATGGACATCTGTATCTGTCGGAGGGCAAACTTATACTAAAGCAGAAGGCCTTGCAATTTGGAATTCAAGTAATGCAGGAGGTATGGCAGATTCAAAAAAAGGTTTCCTGCAAGTAGCTGCAATTAAATTAAGTGGAAGTACTGTTTTATCAACTGATTCTGTTTGGACAGATGTAGCCATTGTGGAAGCTTGGCTATCAACATTAGATAAATTAACACCTTTAAACTTAAACGATTTTAGTGATTCAAATGCTGCTCAAGCTGCAGGAAGAATTGGAGACTGGATCAATGCAAACCATTGTGAATAATATAAAAATTTGTTCTTAAAATATTAAGAATTCAAAAGGGCGAAAGATTAAATCTTTCGCCCTTTTTATTTATCAAATAATCAAACAATGGTTTTTATCATTTAGATGCCAAACCTTCTTTTACTGTTCCAGGTAATGCTTTTAGAATTTCTGAAATCGATGGTGTTTGGTCTTGTTTTACGGTCTTGATTTATACTGTTTTTAGTGGTTTCCATAACGGTTGGTTTTAGTAATTAATACTGGTGCAAATATACAATATCTTTCAGATTTAAAAAAGCATTTTATTAGATATTTCACATTATTTTAACGTTTATTTTTACATATATTAATAATTGAGCATTTATAGGTATATTTATTTACATTATTCTCAATAAATACTTTAATTGCATATGTCCTGTATAAGGCTTTTCAATTAAAACTATGGAAAACTCAAATAATTGGGAAACCAGCTAATATGCCAATAGAAGGATTGAGCATTTTTTCTTTTTCTGGCCATTAGGGCAATGTCAATAAGTTAAGCATTTATATCTTTATTTTGTCCTTCCGAGGCACGAGGAATCACATATTGTATGGAGGTTTGATGTGATTCCTCCTTTGTCGGAAGGACAAATATTCCTTTAACTTAATAACATTAACTCTAAAAAAAGAATGAGAATAAAACACAAATAAACGTCTCAACAACTAAACGATTCAACGATTAAACAGTAAAAAAACTATTTAGAAGGATCCAGCGGAATTTTTCCGGAAAGTATGTCGAAATACATTTTAAAGTCGGATTGCAAACTCCACAAAGGATATTGAAAAGTAGCCGGTTTGTTCTTTTCGAAAAAGAAATGGCCCACCCAGGCAAAACCATAGCCGGCGACGGGAACCGCAATCCATAATGCAGGAATGTTGTGATACACGGCGGTAAATGCCAAAGCCAAAACAACGGTTGTGCCAGTCACGTGCAACAACCGGCAAATTTTATTGCTGTGTTGTTTCAGGTAAAACGGGTAAAACTCCTCAAATGATTTTATGCGGTCTTCCATAAAACAAATGTATATAAATAATGTTGGATTTTGGATTTTGAATTTTGGATTGTGAAATATCCTTTTATACGCTAATCTCTCTTTGTTATTTTCTTATCAACCTTTCAACTTTTAACTTTTAACTTTTAACTTTCAAACTTTAATTAAAGTTTGAAAATAAGCCCCGCCATCACATTTCCTTTTGGCATAGGCACCAAATTGGTTTCGGTATATTCCGCATTGAAAATGTTATTTGCCGCCAATGAAAACTCCATATTATTTTTAAGCGCGGCCACTATTTTGGCATCCACCACATTGTAATTTTGTCCGTTTGTTCTTTCCACATATCTGTAGGAAAGATGCTGGCTAAAAATTGGACAAAATTTGGTTGAAATACCTGAAGTTAATTGATGTTTGATACTATTGATGGAATATTGCGTGAATTGAACGTTGTTGTCTTTAATCTCATCCTCAATAAAACTGTAACCCAAATTAATTTTTTGTGGGTAATTTCCTATTTTAAATTGGTAATTGATATTGGTTTCCAATCCTTGCGCAACCACTTCGCTAAAGTTTCTGGCTTCCCATTTATCGGTTTCATTGTCTTTGGTCCAGTCAATTAAATTATCTGATTTTCTGTTGAAAAAAGCCACATCCATCTGAAAATTGGCCGCTGTAAATTTTATGCCCAACTCTTCGGCCAAGGCCGATTCTGCCTGTAAATCGGCATTTCCTTGCGTGGTTGGCCCCACATAATACAAATCGGTAAAAGTAGGTACGCGATAGGTATAACCAATATTTCCGTACAATTTTACTTTTTCTGAAATACGGTAACCCATATCCAATCCGGGAAAAGCTTTGGTGTCAAAATCCGAATAAGAGCTTATGGCAACGCCCGGGGTAATATCCAGCTTCTCATTCAACAATTCAAATCGGTGCTCTATAAAGCCCGTAATGGCAGTTCTTTGGTGACTGCCTAAATTGTTGCTCACAAAAAACAATCTTGAAATATCCAATCCAACACCTGTTTTTCCCAAGCTCGAATTGAAAACAACATTTGTTTCACCGCCAACTTTATTTGAAATATGCAGATTTCTGTAATAGGAAGGATTTTCTCTGATAAACAAATATAAATCCTGATTTCTTCTCCAATAAATTCTTCGTTTGATGATCACATTTCCAATCAAATAATCGGAAGAAAGCGCTACCAAACTTGTTTGGGTTTCTTCATATTGGTCTTTAAAGGCCGGACTTGCATAAAATCCGTTGGCGCCAAACTTGCGTTCTGCAAAAGAAGTGATTAAACTATAATTTTTAAAATTCGATTTTAGAAAAATATTGCCGTTTTTAAAGTCGGTATTAAATCGATAACCATCCGATTCCTGATAACTTGCCGTCGCCAAAATATCACCGCCGTTAAATTTTTGGCCCAAAGTGGCTTCTCCTTTTTTATTGTTATACGATCCGTAATTTAAATTGATGGCGGCAGTATTTTCCTTTACCGATTTTGTGACAATGTTGATGGCGCCGGTAAAGGCATTTTGTCCGTAAATACGAGCAGCCGGACCTTTAATGATTTCAATTCTTTCTATATTTTCCAAAGATAAAATACCATTCATGGTATGATGTCCGGTTTGTGCATCATCCATTTTTACGCCGTCAATCAACAATAAAGTCTGGTCAAAATTTCCGCCGCGAATGTATAAATCCGATTGCATGCCATCAATTCCCCTTCTTCTGATGTCAACACCTGCAACATTTTGCAGCACATCGGCCAAGTTGCTCGCAGCTGATTTGGTGATATCTTCCCGGGTTAAAATGGTGATGGTACGGGAAGTTTTTGAAAAAGGCAGGGAAATTCTGTTTGAAGTCACTTCAACTTCTTTTAATTTAACGGTGTCTTTTTGTGCGTTTGCCGAATTGCTTAAAATTGAAAGAAGTAATAGTAAGATAATGTGTATTCTCATTTAAATAATTTCATTGTTAGTAGTGGGCAAAGCTATTAAAATGAAGTTACATAAAATAAAAAAAGCCAAACTTTCGTTTGGCTTTTTTTGCTCTTTATGCTTCGCCCGTAGGCCCAAAATTTAATGGGATTCCAGGTTGGTCAAAATCCTTTATTTCACCATGAGATTTCTCAAACCTATGCACATTGTCTGCAAGCGCTTTAACCAAGCGTTTTGCATGTTGGGGCGTTAAGATAATTCTTGATTTTACCTTAGCCTTAGGTTGCCCTGGCATCACACTGATAAAATCAACAACAAATTCAGAAACTGAATGGTTGATAATCGCCAAATTGGAATAAACTCCTTCAGCGGTTTTGTCATCCAACTCAATATTTATTTGTCCGTCTTCTCTAGGTTCTTTATCGCTCATAATTAAAGTTTTGACATCATTTCTTCTTTAGGGCCAACAATCATATTGTCGTAATTTTTCATTCCTGTTCCTGCCGGAATTCGTTTTCCAACAATTACATTTTCTTTCAAACCTTCTAAGTAATCAATTTTACCGCTTACCGCAGCTTCATTCAATACTTTTGTGGTTTCCTGGAATGATGCAGCAGAAATAAATGATTTCGTTTGCAATGACGCTCTTGTGATCCCTTGTAAAATTTGTTCAGCAGTTGCAGGTCTTGAATCTCTTGCTTCCACCAAATTTCTGTCTTCTCTTCTCAATACGGAATTTTCATCACGCAATTGACGAGGCGTAATAATTTGTCCTTCTTTTAAAACATCAGAATCACCTGCATTTTCAACCACTTTCAATCCGTAAATATCATCATTTACTTCAAAGAAGTCGTTTTTGTGCACCAATTGATTTTCTAAGAATAAGGTATCACCAGAATCAATAATTTTAACTTTACGCATCATTTGGCGAACAACCACCTCAAAATGCTTGTCGTTAATTTTCACCCCTTGCAAACGGTAAACTTCCTGAATTTCATTCACCAAATATTCCTGAACTTTTGCAGGTCCTTGAATATTTAAAATGTCATCAGGTGCAGTTGCGCCTTCTGAAAGTTGCATACCCGCTTTGATATAATCATTTTCCTGAACTAAGATTTGGTTAGAAAGTTTAATTAAATACCTTTTAACATCACCTAATTTAGATTCAACAACGATTTCACGGTTACCTCTTTTAATTTTTCCGAAGGAAACCACACCGTCAATTTCCGACACAACTGCTGGATTTGAGGGGTTACGCGCTTCGAATAATTCGGTTACACGTGGTAAACCTCCTGTAATATCCCCTGCTTTACCAGATTTACGAGGAATTTTTACAATTATTTTACCTGCAGGTATTTTATCGCCATCTTCAACAATTAAATGAGCGCCCAAAGGCAAGTTGTACGATCTTAGTACATTGTCTTTTTTATCTTTTAACAATAATGTTGGAATTGTTTTTTTGCTTTTCGATTCGATGATCACTTTTTCCTGGAAACCAGTTTGTTCATCAATTTCAACAAGGTAGTTTACGCCTTTCTCAACATTATCAAATTCAATTACACCGGCAAATTCTGATACAATAACACCGTTAAATGGATCCCATTTACAAATAACATCACCTCTTTTTAGTTTTTCGCCATCTTTTACATAAATGTTGGAACCATAAGGAATGTTGTTTGTGCTAAGCGTTAATCCGGTTTTTTCGTCGACAACTTTTATTTCCGATGTTCTTGAAATTACGATATCAATATCATTTCCGTCATTGTCTTTACCTGGAACAGTTTTTAAATCATCAATGGAAGCTATTCCCGAAAGTCTGGCATTCAAGCTATTTTCTTCAGAAATATTTCCTGCAACCCCACCAACGTGGAATGTTCTTAATGTTAACTGTGTACCTGGTTCTCCAATTGACTGTGCCGCAACAACGCCAACCGCTTCTCCAATTTGTACCATTTTTCTGGTTGATAAGCTATGCCCATAACATTTTGCACAAATACCTTTATTAGATTCACAAGTTAAAGCAGAACGAACTTCAACGCCATCAAGTGATGAATTTTCGATGCGTTTTGCAATTTCAGAAGAAATTTCTTCTCCTGAACGCACAAATAACTCTTCAGTAACCGGATCAACAACATCGTGCAATGAAACGCGGCCATCAAGTCTTTCACTTAATGATTCAACAATTTCATCATTCTTTTTAAGTGGTTCAACAAATAAACCTCTTAAAGTACCACAATCAACTTCATTGATAATCACATCTTGAGAAACATCAACCAAACGACGTGTTAAGTAACCAGCATCGGCTGTTTTTAATGCAGTATCCGCCAAACCTTTACGCGCACCGTGAGTAGAAATAAAGTATTCAAGAATTGACAAACCTTCTTTAAAGTTCGACAAAATTGGATTTTCAATAATTTCTCCTCCGCCTGTTGATGATTTTTTAGGTTTCGCCATCAATCCACGCATTCCTGTTAACTGGCGAATTTGTTCTTTAGAACCCCTTGCACCAGAATCAAGCATCATAAACACAGAGTTAAATCCTTGTTGGTCTTCACGCAAACGTTTCATGGAAAGTTCCGTTAAACGGTTGTTTGTAGATCCCCAAATATCAATTACCTGATTGTAACGCTCTTTATTTGTTAACATACCCATATTATAGTTTGCTATAATAATGTCAACCTGTTCATTTGCATCAGCAATCATTTTAACTTTTTCTGGCGGAATGATAATATCTCCCAAACTGAACGACAAGCCTCCACGGAATGCAAATTTGTATCCCATATCCTTCATATCATCAAGGAATCTTCCTGTTGTAGGCACATCCGTAACTTTCAGAATTTGACCGATAATATCTCTTAAAGATTTTTTAGTCAATACTTCGTTCACATATCCTGCCAATTCAGGAACCACTTCATTAAATAAAACCCTTCCTACAGTTGTTTCAATTATTTGTGAAACCAATACGCCTTCCGCATTAAAATCTTTCGTTCTAACTTTAATAACCGCATTAAGTTCAACAGCTTTTTCGTTGAATGCAATGGTTACTTCTTCAGGAGAATAAAAAGTCAATCCTTCACCTTTTACTTTACGCTCAGGAGTCGATCTTCTTTCTTTGGTCATATAATACAATCCCAAAACCATGTCTTGAGAAGGAACCGTGATTGGTGCTCCGTTAGCCGGATTTAAAATGTTATGTGATGCTAACATCAACAATTGACATTCTAAAATAGCTTCAGGTCCTAATGGTAAATGAACTGCCATTTGGTCACCATCAAAATCGGCATTGAATGCAGTACAAACCAATGGATGTAACTGAATTGCTTTTCCTTCAATTAATTTTGGTTGAAAAGCCTGAATACCCAAACGGTGTAATGTAGGGGCACGGTTTAGCAATACAGGATGTCCTTTTAAAACATTTTCTAAAATATCCCATACAACAGGTTCTCTTTTATCTATAATTTTCTTTGCAGATTTTACTGTTTTCACAATCCCTCTTTCAATCAATTTTCTGATTACGAAAGGTTTGTACAATTCAGCTGCCATATCTTTTGGCAATCCGCATTCGAATAATTTTAATTCCGGTCCAACAACAATTACAGAACGTGCAGAATAATCAACACGTTTTCCAAGTAAGTTTTGACGGAATCTACCAGATTTACCTTTTAAACTGTCTGATAAAGATTTTAAAGCTCTGTTTGCATCTGTTTTAACAGCACTAGATTTTCTAGAGTTGTCTAACAAGGCATCAACAGATTCTTGAAGCATACGTTTTTCATTTCTCAAGATTACATCTGGAGCTTTAATTTCCATCAATCTTTTTAAACGATTATTTCTAATGATAACTCTTC